>CAZVNF010000206.1:3072-5873 GCA_964628215.1 uncultured Draconibacterium sp. | reverse complement strand
GGTCATTTATGGATGGGGGCAGATTATGGCCTCATAGAATTCGATCCTGTAACGGAACAATTCCAATTATTGCGGAATGAGCCTGGCAATCCCCGATCGTTGGGCGATGACCATATCCCCAGTCCATTCATTGATTCCCAAAGTAACCTGTGGGTCGGTACAGGACTGGGACTAAAACAATTTAATCCGAAACTTCATGAATTTGAAACATTTCTCCCGTTCCCACCTGATTCAATTAAGAAGAATCCTGAATTAGGCCATACCAGGGTTATGTTAGAAGACAATCAACACAACCTCTGGTGTACCGGTACCAGAGGAATAAACAAGTTCAATTCCGAAAAACGCACATGGCAGTCTTATCCATTTAACATTAACAAATCAGATGCAGTAAACTCATTGATCATTGACCACGAGGGCAATTTTTGGATAACCAGGGATAGAAGTGGGCTTATGTTGTTTCACCCGGAAAATGGAGCGTATGAACCCATCCCAAAAATTATATTCGATCGCGAAATGTATTACAGCACTTTAAGCGAATGGAAGGATCCCAGCGGAGAGTATTGGCTGACTATATTAACTCCAAGAGGGTTGATCTTTTATAACCACAAGTCAAAAAAAAATGTTTTAATTAATTCTTTTCTTTTATATCCAAATTCAAAACGCATCAACATACCAACATGGGTATCAACCGACCAGGAAAACATATTGTGGATTGGAACCTGCGATGGCATATACTATCTTGACGGCACTGATCAGGCTTTTAAGACAAGGTGGCCGGCTCAGATAATTGTTCCTGAAGATAATGGCTTACCAGGGGCTATTGAAACCATTTATGAAGAAAAGGACTTGAAAATGCTGACATTTTTCTGGACCAAGGGTATTGGAATTTACACGAAAGACTGGAAGCCCACCAGGTTTTATTCACATATTCCACCATCGGATACAAGCCTGACCTCTCGCGACATTGTTGGAATCTTTAAAGATTCCCGAGGTATTTATTGGATGACGACCGATGATGGCCTTGTGAAATTTGATTTAAAGGCAAATTCATTCAAATCATTCATACCGTCTGAAGAAATATCCACAGCAGCCAAAGTGCCATGGCTGATGCGTGATATAGTCCCTTTTGATTCCACCAGTTTTTATATCAGGACAAAAAACCGTGGTATCTGTAAATTTGATTTTGTAAAAGAGCGGTTCGTCTTTAAACTGGTTCATAGAGATGATAGTTCTGCATCGCTCCCAAGCAACGAATTAAGGGCTATTTTAAAAAGTATTGATAACCGATTGATCATTGTTTCAGTGCGTTCCGGGCTTTTTATCTATGATCCGAAAAAAAACGCCTTTGAGGTATATAATCAACACCCTGATCCGGCAATCAACCAGGCGTTGAGCAACCTGTATTTCGACCCATGCATTTCCGGGAATATTCTCTGGCTGAATAGTGCACATGGCCTGTTAAAATTTGATCTGAACAAAAAAAAATTTGAACTGTTTGATTCGCGCAACGGGCTGGCAAATGATTTCCTGATCAGCAATGAAACCGATAACAAAGGCCGTGTATGGGTGGCCCATAATGCAGGCATTTCCCTGTTTGATACAGCAAGTCGCAGGTTTACCAATTATTCGGAAAATAATGGTCTGGTATTTTACCAGCTCAATAATAACATGAAAATATTGGCTGACGGCAACATATACATCAGTGACGGGGAAAAACTTATTTATTTTAATCCTGATCAATTCAAACCCAACCAGAATATACCTCAGGTTCACATTTACTCAGTTCAGGTTTTGAATCAGACATACATGATGTTGATCGATTCAGTGACCCGAAATAAATCGCTGACTCTTAAATATGACCAGGATTTGATAACGGTGGATTTTTCAGTACTGAATTTTTCCCATCCGAAAGAAAACTGTTTTTATTACCGGCTCAATGAAGATTCAGGTTGGCACAAATTGAAAGAAGGCTCTGTTAACCTGGCCAGCTTATCACCCGGCAAATATGTATTGCATGTAACCGGCAGCAACGACAGCGGCGTGATGAATCCCAAAGGTGATTCGCTGTATATCACCATTCTTCCACCCTACTATCAAACATGGTGGTTCAGGGTATTCATCGGACTGGCGATTTTAGCTCTCTTTTTTTTCATCCAGCAGATGAGGATAAAAAGAATAAAGCGGGAGGAACAACTCAAAACCGGGTTTAACAAACAACTGGCAATGGCAGAAACCAAGGCATTGCGTGCTCAGATGAACCCCCATTTTATCTTTAATTCCCTTAACTCCATCAACAGTTTTGTAATCGATCAGCAGCATGCGATCGCATCTGACTACCTGATCAAATTCTCCAAGCTGATCCGGTTAATTCTCGATAATTCGCGCAGTGAAACCATCTTAATCGAAAAGGAACTTGAAACCTTGAAATTATATGTTTTACTGGAGGCTGCACGATTTGACAACAAGTTCAAATGCATATACAAACTTGCCAGTGATGTAAATACCAATTCCATCATGATCCCCCCGATGCTGCTGCAGCCATTTGTGGAAAATGCCATCTGGCACGGGCTGATGCAAAAGGAAGGAGAAGGAACAATTACTATCGAATTAGCAATGAAGAATGAAGAATTTTTAATGATAACAATTGAGGATGATGGCATTGGCCGGGAGAAAGCGGCGGAACTGAAAAGTAAATCGGCCACCCACAAATCACATGGATTAAAGGTTACTTCGCAGCGGATTGAGATGATGAACAAGCTCAATTCATCGGGTGCGCAGGTAACTATTTTTGATTTGAAGGA
>CAZVNF010000206.1:1160-2972 GCA_964628215.1 uncultured Draconibacterium sp. | reverse complement strand
ACCATCGCCAATACCCTACCGGTTATCCACCAATAGTTACCGGTTACAAATTCCCGCTTGACTTCCCATGTCACAGCCAATACATTTGTTTCACACACGCAGGAATTCTTCACTAACAATCAAAATTTACAACCATGAAAACAATTTTCAGCCTGTTTATTGCACTGGGATTAATGCTGGCCATCCCAGGTCCAAATGCATTCGGCCAGGCAAGCATCAGCATCGATGGTTCGCTCCCCGATTTCAGTGCCATGCTCGATGTTAAATCCACATCAAGAGGATTGCTGATTCCACGGATGACCGCCGCCCAACGAAATGCTATTGGCTCACCTGCCAATGGGTTACTGGTATTCCAAACGGATTCACCGGATGGGTTCTACTTTTATTGTGTTAATAATGGGTTTTTTGAAGGCCCCCTTTCATATTGGACCTTTCTTGGCCCGGAAGATACACGAAACGGATACAGCGGCAAAGTTCTGGATGTGGACGGGAATGCATATGCAACCATTAGGATTGGCGAACAGCTATGGATGGCTGAAAACCTCAGAGCGACACATTATCAAAATGGAGATGCCATACCAAATGTGACCGTCAATACCGTCTGGAGCACCCTGACCACCGGGGCATACTGTACCTATTTAAATTCAGTTCCGGGAAATAAAATAAACGGTGACCTATACAACTGGTATGCCGTGCATGATCCCCGCAACATCTGCCCAAACGGCTGGCACGTGCCAACCGATGCAGAATTTACCACCCTGATCACCTATCTGGGCGGTGAAAGTGTCGCAGGAGGAACCATGAAAACTGCCGGTTATGCATGGAACGATCCCAATACAGGAGCCTCAAATACGAGTAGCTTTACAGCTTTTGCGGCAGGGTATCGGGGCGAAAGTGGTTCATTTTTAGATTTGTCCAACCTGGGTTGCTGGTGGTCGGCTTCTGAATATAATACCATTTTCGGGTATGCCATGGAGCGGGATATTTATAATTCCGGACCGGACATTTACAGTTATTACTCCAGCAAGAAAAACGGGAACAGCGTCCGTTGCGTTCGGAATTAAACAAAAACCATTAAAACTGCATCCACATGAAAACAATTCTCAGAATTTTTATAGTATTGGGATTTATGCTGGCGATCCCGGCCCTTCGCACCTTTAGCCAGATGAAAATAAACAACGATGGTTCTGCTCCTGATGTGAGCGCCATGCTCGATGTGAAATCTGAGGCAAAAGGGATGTTGATCCCCCGGATGACTTCCATCCAGCGATCCGCCATAACCTCACCTGCAAATGGATTGCTTATCTATCAAACCAATACCCCCATCGGGTTTTACTATTATAACGGAACTGCCTGGAAATTACTGGGATCCGGTTCGGGCGATCAGGATAACAATGGTTTTGGCAACGTAATTGACATAAACGGAAACATATATCCAACGGTTAAAATTCACGGACAGGAGTGGATGGCAGAAAATCTGCGGGCTACACATTTTGGCAATGGGGAAGAGATTCCCAATGTTATACCCAATATCCTCTGGACCAATAATCAAGGTCCGAAGAGGTGCTGGTATAATGATAATACAGCCATATACGGCATCCTATATAACTTTTATGCAGTGAATGACCCCCGGGCGATATGCCCGCCAGGCTGGCATGTTCCCAGTGCTTCTGAATGGACTATGCTGGTTGACCATTTAAGCGGCCAGGACTATGCCGGAGCCCGCCTGAAAGCAGCTATATTGTGGCAAGCTCTCTATAATGCAGATAATGAAACTGGCTTTTCTGCCCTGCCGGGTGGTTCCCGCGACAT
>CAZVNF010000206.1:0-1060 GCA_964628215.1 uncultured Draconibacterium sp. | reverse complement strand
GCATTTATTGTGGCGGATACCGGCCTCTGTTTATTCGGCCAGATAAGCATTAACAGTGATGCCTCAGCCCCGGATGCCAGCGCGATCCTGGATGTGAAATCAACCACCATGGGGATGCTGACCCCACGTATGACCTCCGTTCAGCGAAATGCAATCACCTCTCCGGCAAATGGGTTGCTGATTTACCAGACGGATGATACAGCAGGTTTTTACTTTTACACCGGTACAGGTTGGGCATTTATCGGCTCATCAGAAGGAACAAGCGGCAACGTGATGGATGTTGACGGAAATGTTTATCCAACAATAAAAATCGGCACCCAGGAATGGATGGCAGAAAACCTGAGGGTTACCCACAATAGATTTGGCGATCCGATCCTCAATGTAATCAACGACCTATATTGGTTTTCTACCACAGAAGGGGCTTACTGCTGGTATTTAAACAATGAGTCCAATAAAATGCAATATGGCGCGCTGTACAACTGGTACGCGGTAAATGGCAGCAGCGGGACTCCGCCATTCACGGGTCAGTTGTGCCCCGTGGGATGGCATATGCCCACAGAAACAGAATGGAATATCCTAATAACCTATTTGGGTGGTATAAGCGTTGCCGGAGGAAAAATGAAAACAGATATACTGTGGAACAGCCCCAATACAGGGGCCACGAATTCGAGTGCTTTTTCAGGTCGTCCGGGTGGTATCCGGGCCTCAAATGCAGGATATACCGGACTGTTAGAATATGGTAACTGGTGGTCGGCCACAGAATTAAATACCAATGATGCGCATTACTGCTGGCTTTTTTCAGGCAGTGCGGCCGGAACTCCCATTAATACCTACAGCAAGAACGGTGGCTTCAGTGTTCGTTGTGTGAAAAACTAACAGTTCCTGAAGATATTTAAACAGGTTTTAATCATTCATTTTAACTATAATCCCATGAAAACGATTTATCCACATTTTATAAATAATCGCTTTACCTTTAGAGGTAACCTGTCAATCCTGCTTTTGCTTTTAAGCAGTTCTGCTTCCTTTGGACAAACTGCCATATCCGGCGGAACAACATTGA
>CAZVNF010000205.1:0-5884 GCA_964628215.1 uncultured Draconibacterium sp. | reverse complement strand
TCGCTATTTCGCTATTTCGCTATTTCTTTCTTTATGGTATCAGGGTAAACCGCCATCCATGTGTATACATAACAGTAAAACACCCATGAAACCAACTTCGACATATCATACGGATCTGATTGCCAGGTATTTTTTCGGAGAAGCAACCCCGGAAGAGGTGAAAGATCTGGAAGCATGGGTAAAATCCGATCCTGCGAATGCATCGGTGTTTTCAGAATCCGGCAAAACCTGGCGAGCCTTTGAACAGGCAAAGATCAGGACTTCCGTTAATCCCGAAGAAGAATGGACCCGGCTGGCATCAAAACTGAAATTTGGAGAAACTGAATTGTCAGTCATGCAGCCCCTGCGGCAGAGTCATAAATCTGAAATCCGAATTCTGAAATCCGGATTTTTGCGATGGACCGTCCGCATTGCGGCGATCTTTTTGCTGGTCGCAATTCCCTCATTCTTCATATATCAGTATTTTGCGACTCCTGTTGAAAAGCAACTTTTTGCCGATTCAGGTATCATAGAGCAAACACTTCCCGATGGCACTGTGGTTACCCTGAATTCAGGGGCCACCCTTTCCTACCCTTCCGGTTTTAAAGGTTCCTTCAGGGAAGTAACCCTGCATGGAGAAGCGTGGTTCGAAGTGGCTCACGATAAAACAAAACCATTTATCGTGACGGCTGACAATATCAGGATCCGGGTGGTTGGGACCTCGTTTTCGGTCAATACAAACACTGTTGAAAACACAAAAGAAGTGATCCTTTCCTCCGGTATTGTAAAGGTATACGATGAAAACCATCCTGAAAAAACGACTTTGCTGCTCCCCGGCGAAAAAGCTGAAATCACTGCAAAAAACAATACCATCCTGAAAACCACCAACGATGACATCAACTTCCTGGCATGGAAAACAAAACACCTGGTTTTCAACAATACCCCGTTGAATGAAGTGTCCGCGCTGCTTACAAAAGTGTATTGCACAAATATCCGTTTATCAGACGAAAGGTTGAGTAAATGCACAATTACCGCTACCTTTGACAAACAATCACTTGAATCGGTATTGAATGTGCTCAAAGCAACCCTCGATTTGCATATCCTCAGCAACGGTGCGGGGTTCGATCTTTCCGGCCAGGGATGTGATCAAAACAAGTAATCCCGTTTTCTTGAGGAATTCAGCCTTCAAATATCCGCTCTGCCTGATTTTCTGGCTACTGTTATTTTCATCACCCGCTGTTTCACAGAATCTTCAGCAAAAGATCACCCTGAAGTTGACCAACAGGACCATCTCAGATGCTCTGGAAGAGATCACCTCGCTGACAAAGATCAATTTTTCTTTTAATCCCCGGGATTTGCCGGTTGACAAAATTATTACCGTGGAGGCGAAAAACAGATCCGTAGCCGGTATTCTGGAAGAGGTGCTTTGGCCCAATGGAATCGATTTCCTGAAGGTAGAGAGCCACGTTGTATTGAAACCACGTATTTCCCCGGAAGCACATAAGACCAAACCAACTGCCCGGGCTCCGTCGAGGTTCACTGTAAGCGGTTATCTCCGGGATAAACACACAGGGGAAGCCCTGATCGGGGCGAATGTATATGTGAAAGCTACTACTACCGGCAGTATGACCAATGGCTATGGTTTTTTTTCGATCACACTGCCAGTCTCAACCTATCCCATAGTATTCTCCTTTATGGGTTACAAAGAGGTGCAGATGGAGATCAACCTGAACGAAAACACCCGGCTCTCGGTAGAAATGGAGGAGAGCAAGCTGGAGATCAGGGAAGTGGAGATTATAGCCGACGAGCACATCACGGATATCCGCAATGCCCAGATGAGCGAATTCCGTTTTTCACCTAAAACCCTGTCACAATTACCCGGATTCGGCGGGGATCTCGACATCATCAGGGCGCTGCAGGCCGTTCCGGGAATACAGACGTTTGGTGACGGGTCGGCGCATTATTTTGTACGGGGAGGAAACAATGACCAAAACCAGTTGCTGATCGATGAAGTGCCGGTGTATAATCCTTCCCATCTTTTTGGATTTTTCTCCGCATTTGCACCGGATGCGATCAACAGCGTGCAGATTTACAAAGGCGATTTCCCGGCAAAGTTTGGCGGACGCCTCTCCTCTGTGATTGATATCAAGGCAAAAGAAGGCAACATGAAGCGGTTTGGTTTTTCGGGCAACGTGGGCCCATATGCCTCCAATATTACACTTGAAGGGCCTATCCTGAAAGACAAGGCCTCATTCTTCATTTCCGGAAGGGTATCCACCCTTAACTGGCTCAACAGTCTGCCCACCTTTAACAAAAGCTTCGATTTCCAGTTTTTCGACATCAACGCCAAGCTGAATTTCAGGCTAAACGGCAACAACCGGTTTTTCTTCACTTTTTATACCGGCAGAGATGTGTTCAGCCGGTATTCATCGGCAGAAGTAAATTCCATGGGGATAAACTGGGACAATCTTGCAGGAACTTTGCGGTGGAACCATGTGTTCAGCAATAAACTTTTCTGCAATACAACCCTGAATTACAGCAGGTACAACTATGAACTCAACCTTCCCCAGGAACAAAACGGGTTCTGGAATTCTTCCATTTCCAATCTGACATTAAAAACAGACCTGGCCTGGTACCTGAACCCTCAAAACACGATCCGCTCGGGCATTGAAGTCACTTACCATCATTCAAATCCGGGGAATGTGACCCCCGGCAATGGAGAAGCGCCGGCAAACATACCCGTTGTGGCAGAATATCATTCCATGGAATATGTTTTTTACGCCTCGGATGAACAGCGTATCGGGAGGAAGTTTTCGTTGCGCTATGGGATCAGGCTCCCGGTTTGGCAGGATACCGGCCCAACTGATGTGTACATATTCGATGCCAACCACCAGGTGATAGACACCCTCACCTACGGAACCGGTGAAGGATATTATACCGCCTTCAGCCCCGAACCACGACTCAATATCCAGTATCAGCTCAACGAACAATCGTCGGTTAAAGCAAGTTACACCCGCACAACCCAGTTTCTTCAAACCCTGTCGAATTCAACGAGCCCGTTCACTTCACTCGAGGTTTGGGCCCCCTGCGGGCCTAACATCAAACCACAAACAGCCAACCAGGTGGCGGCCGGGTATTTCAGGGACCTGGCGAAGTCGAAATACACCTTCTCGGTTGAAGGTTATTATAAATGGTTCAACAACCATCCGGATTACCGTGACCACGCCAATCTGTTGTTTAATACACTGATTGAAGGAGAATTGCGATTTGGAAAGGCATGGTCTTACGGAGTCGAATTCATGTTTCGGAAAACCACCGGGAATTTCACCGGCTGGATTGGGTATACCTGGTCGAGGGCCATGATCCAGACACCCGAAATCAACAATGGAAATACATATCCCGCTCTGTATGACCGCCCGAATAATATCTGCATCAACCTTTCCTGGGATGATAAAAAGCACTGGATGCTGGCCGCCAACTGGATCTTCCTCACGGGAAGTCCGGTCACCATGCCGGTGGGATTTTATTATAACAACGGCTCCTCTGTTCCATTGTACGGGGATAAAAACAATGACCGCCTGCCCGATTATCACCGCCTTGACCTTTCGGCCACATACATGTTCAGCAAGCCCGGAAACCGGTACCAGCACAGCCTGGCAATAACCTTGTACAACGCATATGGCCGGTTGAATCCCTTTTCGGTTAATTTTAACAAGATGATGAATGACAACGGAGATTTTGTTGTGCCTTCCAATCTGAACGGATCGTACAACCTTGTTCCAACTTCCATCTCCGTTGCGGGCATCATCCCCTCCATTAATTATCAATTCAGGTTCTGATGCGAAAGATACTGTTTCTCACCGGAATGATTTTGCTCCTGCACGGGTGTGTAAAAGAAACCACCTGGACATTGCCGGGCGAATTACCCGAAAAACTCATCGTTGATGCCATCATCTCGGATGAGGTGAAAACACACAGGATAACCCTGACCTATCCCGTGGCGGAACTTAACCAGGCGCCGAAACCGGTGTCGGGGGCAGGTGTGCTGATCAGCAACGAAGATTCCACCTGGCAACTTGTCGAAAACCCTGCACAATCAGGTATTTACTGCACACCGGAATCGTTTTACACCAGGCTTCAGAAAACCTATACGCTGCTTATATCTGTGGCCGGCAAAGTGTATACGGCGAAAACAACCATGACAGGGGGAGAGGTATTCGGAGAACTGCGCTATTCAAGGAACGAAGAAAATGATTTGTATTATGTTGACTGGGTGGCCAATGCATTCAGCACTGAAAAAGCTGCCATGTGGGAACTGCTTATCGACTGGTCGATGGTTCAGGGGTATGAACACCTCGACTCACTTGAAAACCATGCCCGGATGCTTTTTTACACCTTGCCTACCCTGGATGTAAGTGAGGTGTTTGCTCCCATGATGCAGTCGGTTTACTTCCCCGCCGGAACGGTGATCACAGAACGCAGGTATTCCATAACCCCCGTGCATGCTGAATTTATTCGTGAGATGCTGCTGGAAACCAATTGGACGGGAGGTTTATTCAATGTTTCCCCTTCTAATGTAAATACCAACCTGAGTGAAGGTGCCTGTGGTTTCTTTGGGGCCTGTGCTGTGACAGAACTCTCGGTAACCATTGCGAAATAATAACCAGTAAAAGATCGTTAGGATTTGCTGATGAAAATATGGAATTTTGCCTCTTAAATAACCACGATGTCCGGATTTCTCTTCAACGATGTAATTTTTGGCCCGGTACGCAGCAGGCGGCTGGGATTATCCCTGGGAATCAACCTGCTGCCACTTCATTCGAAATTCTGTTCCTTCAACTGCATCTACTGTGAATGTGGCTGGACTCCGCAACATCAGGCCCTGCATCCCGAATTTCCTTCAAGGGTTGAGGTAAGCCATTTCCTGGCGCTTAAACTGAAAGCGCTTGCAGAGGAGCACCACCTTCCCGATGCCCTCACCTATGCAGGAAACGGGGAGCCCACGCTGCATCCGGAGTTTGCGGAGATCGTGGACGACACCCTTTTGCTCCGCGATCAATATGCTCCGGAAGCAAAAGTGACCGTACTGTCAAATTCCACCATGATCGGGCTTCCCCGAATATTTGAGGCCCTTCGGAAACTGGACAACAACATCCTGAAACTGGATGCCGGATCGGATCATTTGTTTAACCTGATCAACAATCCGGTTGAACCGGTAGATTTACCCGGCTTAATTGAAAATCTGATAAAATTCAGGGGAAACCTTACCATCCAGAGTATGTTTCTCAGGGGAAACTACAAAGGCCAGGTGGTTGACAACACTACTCCCGGGGAAGTTGACATGTGGATCGGCCATTTGCTCAGGATCAACCCAAAACTCACCATGATTTATCCGATTTCACGGGCCACGCCATTGCATAACCTTGAAAAGATAGATGCCCATGAGCTTGAACATATTGCGGAGAAAGTCCGCCTCGCCGGACTCAATGTACAGGTATACAATTAGCTCAAAACACTTACCCGTTTACCCCTTTACCCGTTCCTGAAACTCTAACATCATCCCCATGGAAAACCTGTATTACCCCCCAAAGATCTGGCTGGCATTTGGTGAGGCTGTAAACGGCAATCAGGAAGTTGTCGGCTGGCTGATGAAAAACGGCTTTCCCGAGGTAGCCGCACTGGCACATGCGATCAGGGGAAGTGAAGAGGCCACCGCGTGGCTCTTTAAAAGTAAATTCTTTCACCTCGCCGCATTCGACGCGGCCATCGATGAAAACATGCAGGCCTACCAATGGCTTCACACCAACAAACACCCTTTTCTCATTGTATTTGCCGATGCCTGTCGCGGAAAGCAACCTGCCATCGCATGGTTTTTTGAAAACAAGATGGAAGCATTTGTATTGAT
>CAZVNF010000204.1:0-6005 GCA_964628215.1 uncultured Draconibacterium sp. | reverse complement strand
TAACCTGCAGCGTTTTTTTATTTGTGAAATGTGCCCAGGACAAGACTCGAACTTGCACATCCTAAGGACACTACCCCCTCAAAGTAGCGTGTCTACCAATTTCACCACCTGGGCATGACCAATTCCAATCAAGAACGAAGAATTATGAATCGGGAGTGCAAAATTAGACATTATTTTCTATCTGGCAAACAATTCTGTGCTTATAGCAAAGAAATTCCTAAAGCCACTCCCAATCCGAAGATTACCGTGATGAATTTCTGCAGGTTGTACTTGTGGTTTTCCTCGGTTTCAAATAAAATAGAAGTGGAAACATGCAGGAAAATGCCGATAACCACAGCCAAAATATAGGTAAAATAGGTCTCCATCGATGAAACCACGGAGGTGTCCAGAAAATTACTGAATACAGACCCCAACGGGGTCATCAGGGCAAAAATCAGCAGGTAAATAAAGGCTTTTGTCTTCGAGCAGCCATAATGGAGGTATAAACTCATCAGGGTAAGCGAAATCGGGATATTGTGAACCACGATCCCGATAACCAGCGTGTGTTGCAGTTTCAGGTCGAACCCCTCCACAATGGGCATTCCTTCCAAAAATGAATGAATGCTTAACCCCACAAGCAACAGAAAAGGGGAGGCTTTCTCATTGTCGGAATGGGCGTGCCGGTGACCATGCTCCGCACCCTCTGTGATCAGTTCAAGCAGGAGTTGCAGCAGGAATCCAAGGAGGACAAACACACCGCTCAATACCGAAGGCTTGCCAAACACCTCGGGAACCAGCTTTAAAAAGGTGATTCCGATCAGAAACGCTCCGCTGAATGCCAGTAAAAATTTCAAAACCCGCTGATCATCGTGCCTGAAGAAAAAAATCAGCGATCCGCTTCCCAATACTGTAAAAATCAAAACCAGATAAACAACTAAATTCATATATCACAACTATAATAATAATTAAACTACTCTAACACCTGCTGTGTACGTTAACAATAAATTCTGCATTTGGCATTTCATTGCACATCCAGCACCCTGTAAGCGGTACTCACCGGTACTCCCCTGAAGTTTTCCATAAACCGTTCCGAGACCCGCCCAATACAGCCGGTTTCCATCGGAAGTCCCATGTTGATCAGATCATTTACAACCTTCACATAAAACTTTTCGCTCATCACGATCCTGTTTTCAAGGCTCTTGGTCATCAGCCTCGCGGCAAGGTCAATATCACTGCCATAATAGTCATTGGCTCCCTCAAAAAAGGTGATGTTATGCACCTCCGTACAGTAATGAATCGCAACTTTGCAGTTAAGATACAAATCCTGGTCAGGGTGATTTTTAATCAGGAACAAAGCCGCATAAATATCTTCCAGCAAGGCAAAACAGGTGTTGTTTGACGACTTCTTCAACAAAACCTCATCGGGGATGAAAAGCATCATCTCATCGCCAATACCTTTGACAACATGCTCCTGGAAATGGTTTGCATACAAAAGGTTGTTGAATGTATTGTTCAGTTTCCTTCCCCATTCCTTCAGTCCGCCCTGGTATTTTATATCGGTAGATTTATTGATGTCCATAAAGAAACAAATTCCCGGACAACGCGGAATCTGGTCCAGCGCTTCAACCATTTCCTCCGAATTCGGATCGGTGTAGTGAATGTAATGTACCACTAAAAAACCTTTAAGGCATCTTCCTGGTTCGCATGGATTTCAAAAATACTTGTGAAACCGGATATTTCGAATATTTCGAGGATGTTTTCCTGTAAACTGCACAAAACGAACTTTCCCTTCACCTGGGTGATCTTCTTCAGGGCCATCAGGAGAATGCGCAATCCGCTGCTGCTGATATAATCCATTTTTGAACACTCCACAAGGATTTTATGGTGATTGTTTTCAATCATCTCCATCAGCTTGCTTTCCAGCAGGCTGTAATTTGTCGTATCGAGCCTTCCTGTAATCCCTACAATCACACATTGGTCGTTTTTAATTTCATTGATTTCCATACTTCTGAACTTTGGTTATGGTTAAAATTTCTTAGTCAGTACTATTACATTTTTATTGCCGGTCCGGTTGTATTCCACATGATCTGCCATGGTTCGTACAAAATGAATTCCCAAACCGCCTATCTGCCTGTCTTCAACAGGCTTATCGAGTAAATCGTCCACCTTTTTGTCAAGCGGGTTAAATTGTTTTCCCTCATCTTCGATGCGGATCTGAACCTGGTGACTGTCAACAAGGATAAAATCAAGAATAACAGAATGATCCTGTGTATCATCAAATGCATAGAAAACAACATTCGTAAAAAGCTCTTCCACCATCAGGTTGATTTCCATTCCGGCTTTGGCAGGCAGGTTCCATGCCTCGCTTAGTTCTTCAACTTTGGATACTATTCTCTCCAGTTCCGAAATCTGATTCCGCAAAACGAGTTGCACCGTTTGAACAGGTGTAGTCACCTGCCATGAGGCATCCTTGTATTGCAATGCGAGGATCGTGATATCATCAGCCTGCTCGGCTCCGCTCGAAAACCGCTTCAGTTCCCCGATCAGCAGTTCAGTGAGCGACCGGGTGCTTTTATTCGCCAGCAGCGTAAGGGATGCAGCCAGTTTGGCCTCTCCAAAAAAGTCATTGGACAAGTTGAGGGCATCCGTGATTCCATCGGTGGTAAGCACCAGTATTTCCGTAGGTTTAAAGGTAAAGGTACCTGAGGTATATTCCGCCGTTTCGAAAATGCCAAGCGGCAATCCATTCCGCACTTTCAGCTGGCGGATCTCTTCACCATTACTAAGAATATAGGGATAATTATGACCGGCATTGCAGAACTCCATCTCTCCGGTTTTCAAATCGACGATTCCTGCAAAAAAAGTCACAAACATCTCGCTGGGGTTGTCCTGGCACAATTCATGGTTAATGCTCCCGATTACCTGGTGTATAGGTGTGCCAGCCACCGCCTTTGCACGCAGTAACGTGCGCGTAACCATCATGAACAAAGATGCGGGAACACCCTTACCAGCCACGTCTCCGATAGCAATGCACAGGTGGTCCTTGTCAAGGTAAAAAAAGTCGTAAAGGTCGCCTCCAACAGCCTTGGCCGGATCAAGGGTGGCAAACAGGTCCCAGTTATCCGGGGTAACAAACCCCCGGGGAAGCATCCCCATCTGGATTTGATGAGCAACATGCAATTCACTTTCAATCTTTTCCTTGGCCGTGGTTGTCTCCTGCAAATTGTGGACATAACTGCGCAATTGATCCTGCATCACCGTAAACGCATTGGTAAGCTGGGCTATCTCATCCTTTGATTTCCTCACCGGCAGACTGGCTTCGAAATCGCCCTGGCCGATCTTACGGGTGGCCTGTACGAGCCTCACAATCGGCCGGGTCATTCTCCGGGTGATAAAAATGGTAGTGAGCAGCAGAATAAAGATGCTGATACCAAACATCCAGGCCATCACCTTCAGATATTTATACATGGTATCAAACAATTCATCCTCAGGAAAAATGATGCCAAATGACCAGCCGGTCCTGGCTACAGGCGCAAAACTCAGATAACTGGGGTTTTTCTTAGCCTCTAATCCATCCATGGAATTAAACCCTGATTTTCCGGCCATCATTTCCCTTACTGCTCTTTGCGACTCCAATCCTTTTCCTGCTTTTGCAATATCCAGGATATTCTTTGTATTCAACGAAGCTTTTGGAGAGGCGATGATCTTGCCCTGCCGGGAAATCAGCAAACCATACCCGGTTTCAAAAATGGTGATATCCTTCACGATACGGGCAAACCCCGAAAGGGAAACATCCATGGTAAGAACTCCGGTAAATATCCGCTTTCCGTTAACCACCCGGTATATCGGGCTGGAATAAGTGCACATAAGGGTATCTCCTCCCCCTTCGTCATAATACGGCTCCGTCCAAACGGGTTTATTGAGCAATTTCGGAAGGCGGTACCAGTCCATCTTAAAGTAATCGTAACGGGTGCTCCCTACATTTTTAACGATCATTTTGCCGTTCTTTTCATAGGCATATTCAGCATCCCAATATGTATCCCTGCCGTTCAGAAATGGCTCGAATGCCAGGCAGGTTCCGAAAACCACCCCGTCATGCCGTACAAAATCCCTCGCTATTCGCAACACCTCCTGGTAGCTTATATTTGGGTTTTCTGTCGCCTGGACCAATGTTCGCGGAACAAGTTCGGTTGGCAGAAGTTCATTTTCAAACTTCGTGATGGTTTGTTCGGTAAGGATAGTGGCCCTCCATTGCGCATTAAGGTATAACAGGGCTCCGGAAGTTCCATACCCGATAATCAGCGGAAAAAACAGGATCATGATTACAGCCACAAGGAAAAAAAGGCTGTACCGGAATGCCAGTCCACGAAAGAATGTGAATTTTGGGAATCGGAATCGCACGGTAGCCATTTTAATTTTTCACGGTAAAGGTAAAAAATTATCCTCTGTGTAATCTGAAATTTGATATTTTTGACATCCTGAATACTAAAACTGAAAAAGTATATGAATAAAGAACTCCAACAATTACAACCCGAGCGGCTCTGGCACTATTTTCTTGAGATATGCAAAATACCCCGTCCATCAAAAAAAGAGGAAAAAATCGCGGCCTATATCAGCGACTTCGCGGCAAAACACAACCTGCAATGCACAGTAGATGAAACCGGGAATGTACTGGTCAGAAAGCCGGCCACACCCGGGTTTGAACACAAAAAGGGAGTAATCCTGCAAAGCCATCTCGACATGGTGTGTGAGAAAAACTCCGACACGGTGCATGATTTCGACAACGACCCCATCCTGCCCTGGATTGACGGGAACTGGGTAAAAGCCAAAGGTACCACCCTGGGGGCCGACGACGGCATTGGAATCGCAGCGGCGCTGGCGATCCTGGAGTCGGATACCATTCAGCACGGCCCCCTTGAGGCATTGTTCACGATGGATGAGGAAACAGGGCTTACAGGCGCGTTTGCACTGAAACCGGGTCAATTGGAAGGCAGGATCCTGATCAACCTCGATTCGGAAGATGAAGGACAGCTTTTTATTGGTTGTGCGGGAGGAAAAGATACGGTGGCAACCATGCCCCTGGAAACAGAAGAAGTTCCGGCCGGCCATGTTGCCTGGAAAGTAAGTCTGACTGGGCTTAAAGGCGGCCATTCCGGTGATGATATCAATAAAGGTTTGGGCAATGCAGTAAAACTGATGAATCGTTTTCTGTGGAATGCAAGGGATCTGTTTGAAATTGCCCTGGCCGATTTCAATGCCGGAAACCTCCGGAATGCATTGGCCCGCGAAGCTTTTGCGGTATTTACCATTCCTTCGGGCAGTGAAAAATCATTGCTTGATTATGCGGCTGACTTTCAAAATGACATAAAAAATGAACTCAGGGTAACAGAACCCGACCTTTTGTTTCAGATTGAGTCAGCAAAATTACCTGGCCATGTACTGAACAGTGCGCTGCAGGCCGACTTGCTTGATGCGCTGTATGCGTGCCCGCACGGAGTGATCGCCATGTCGCGTGAAATTCCCAATTTTGTTGAAACCTCTACCAACCTGGCCTCGGTAAAGTTCGAGGATAAAAAAATTGTGATCACAACCAGCCAGAGGAGTTCTGTTGAATCCTCAAAGAAAGATGTTGCCGATATGGTTGCCAGTGTGTTTTACCTGATGCAGGCCGATGTGGTGCATTCTTCGGGGTACCCGGGATGGAAACCCAACCCCGATTCCGAAGTTTTGCGAATCAGTGTGGACGCCTATCGCCGCCTGTTTTCGCAGGAACCCGAAGTTCTGGCGATCCATGCAGGACTTGAATGCGGCCTGGTTGGTGCAATTTACCCCGGGATGGATATGGTTTCCTTCGGCCCCACCATTAAGGGAGCACATTCACCGGATGAACGGTTGGACATACCTTCTACCGTAAAGTTCTGGGAATTGACACTGGAAGTGCTAAAGCACATTCCTGATGCAGAAAAATGAAGATAATTCAAGCAATGTAAGCAATGCAGACAATTTAATCAATGTAAACAATGTAA
>CAZVNF010000203.1:2244-6032 GCA_964628215.1 uncultured Draconibacterium sp. | reverse complement strand
TCACAAATTATTGCCGATGAGCTTAAACAGCCTGTAGGTTTTGTTCAGAATACCATCAATTTGCTTGAAAGTGGTGCCACAATCCCTTTCATTGCGCGATACCGGAAAGAGATGACCGGTTCAATGGATGAGATGGTCATTGCGCAGGTTCGTGACCGGCTGGTTCAACTGAAGGAGCTTGATTTGCGCCGAACCGCCATTCTGAAGTCGCTTCGTGAACAGGAAAAACTCACACCGGAACTCGAGGAGGCTGTAACCAATGCAGCCACCATGGCTGAATTGGAGGATATATACCTGCCCTATAAGCTGAAAAGGAAAACCCGTGCGAGTATTGCACGGGAAAAAGGACTTGAACCTTTGGCAACACTTATATTTTCTCAGCGCTATGATGATATTGACCTGCGGGCTGAAAAGTTCATTGATCCCGAAAAAGGCGTCAATTCTGTTGAGGAAGCCCTGCATGGCGCCAGCGATATTATTGCCGAAAAAGTAAACGAAGACAGTTATGCCCGGAAACGTATCCGGTCGCTGTTTCAAAAGGAATCTGTTGTATCAGCCAAAGTGGTAAAAGGCAAAGATCAGGATGGAATTAACTTTCAGATGTATTTTGATTATCACGAGCCGCTGCATCGTGCGCCATCACACAGGTTGCTGGCGATGTTCCGTGGGGAAAATGAAGGGTTCCTGAGGATTTCTGTGGCTGTGGATGATGACCAGGCGCATGAAATTCTGGGAAGGATCTTTGTGAAAGGAACCAATGCATCATCGGTTCTGGTGCAATCTGCCATAACCGACAGCTGCAAACGCCTGCTTTTTCCATCCATTGAAACTGAAATGCGGCAGTGGGCAAAGGAAAAAGCGGATGCCGAAGCCATCAGGGTTTTTGCTGAAAATATGAGGCAATTATTGCTGGCTCCTCCACTGGGTCAAAAAAATGTTTTGGCGATCGATCCCGGATTTCGAACCGGATGCAAAATTGTGTGTTTGGACCGGCAGGGTAAACTGGTGCACAATGAAACCATTTATCCTCATCCGCCACAGAACGAGGTTAAGGAATCCATCCATAAAATAAAGAGCCTGGTCAATGCATATAAAATCGAGGCCATTGCCATTGGAAATGGTACCGGCGGTCGTGAAACCGAGCGTTTGGTCAAGTCAATCCCTTTCGATCGTGACGTAATTGCTTTGGCGGTGAACGAAAGCGGAGCTTCCGTATATTCGGCTTCAGCAGTTGCACGTAAAGAATTTCCTGATTATGATGTAACGGTTCGGGGTTCAGTATCAATTGGACGGCGATTGATGGATCCGTTGGCCGAATTGGTGAAAATTGAACCGAAATCGATCGGAGTAGGACAGTACCAGCATGATGTGGATCAAACTGCCCTGATGAAGAGTTTGGAAGATACGGTGGTGAGTTGTGTCAACAAGGTGGGGGTAGAAGTTAATACGGCAAGTGAAGAATTACTGACCTATGTATCAGGTCTTGGCCCTTCACTGGCAAAGAACATCATTGGTTACCGTAATGAAAACGGGCCTTTTAAATCAAGAGATGAATTCAGAAAGGTTACCCGTTTTGGAGATAAAGCCTTCGAGCAGGCTGCGGGATTTTTGCGGATACGCGATGCGAAAAATCCACTTGACAGAAGTTCTGTGCATCCCGAAAGTTATCCTGTTGTAGATAAGATGGCAAAAAAAATGGCTTGTACCATCAATGATCTTATATCAAGCCAGGAAATCCGCTCGAAGATCAATCTGGGTGATTTTATAACAGAAAAGGTTGGTATGCCAACCTTGCAGGATATTATACAGGAACTTGCCAAGCCCGGACGTGATCCGCGTCAGCAGTTCGAAATGTTTGAGTTTGATAAACACATACATTCAATCAATGATTTACGGATCGGGATGAAACTCCCGGGCATTATTACCAACATTACGAACTTTGGCGTTTTTGTCGATCTTGGGGTTCACCAGGATGGACTGGTTCATATCAGTCAACTTGCTGATCGTTTCGTGAAGGACCCGAATGATGTGGTTAAACTGAATCAGAAGGTGATGGTTGAAATACTCGACATTGACATTGAACGCAAGCGGATACAACTGACTATGAAAGGCCAGCATACTAAGCAGGAGGGTTAGACGTTGTTTATATGCAGGTTTTATAATGAATAATGACGAATTAAGAATGACGAATAGTGAATGGGGGTTATCAAGGATGGTTCAGCGATGCTTCTTTTTTATACTTTTTCTAACAGTCTCTTTGTTTATTCTGCCGGAGGGCAAGGCTCAGAGGATACTCGGGGCTATGAGCCTGGGGATGAACCTCACCCAGGTAGATGGCGATGATTATTATGGATTTAGCAAAATCGGACTCAATGTTGGCCCGATGGTGACTGTCCCATTTGGGAAAAACAAAATCTGGTCCGTAAGTATGGAGTTGCTTTACAGCCAGAAAGGGAGCCGGCACAACGGTACCTATGATTCAACTTCCTATCTGCTGGTACAGGATTATGCCGAAGTTCCCATCCTGATTCATATTACTGATAAAAAATTGATTTCCGGCGGATTGGGAATGTCGTACGGACAGCTTATCAATTATAAGGAAACAAAGAATAGTTTCTACGACAGTATTTATTTCTATCAGACACCTCTTTCCAATAACGATATTTCGATCATTGCAGATTTGCAGATTCGCTTATGGAGTAAATTATGGGCAGATGTCAGGTACCAATATTCTGTAAAAAGCAACCGGGAGGTTTTAATTAAAGTTCCCAATACCTCACCCCGTGTAGAGCATTCCCGGCAGCAGTATAATAATGTGATCAGTATTCGACTGACCTGGGTGTTCAATCAGCAGAAAATTGCAAAAATCCCTAAGAAAGAGCGGAGTGGCAGCAGCCATGAGGAGTTTTAAAATTAAAAAATCCTTTTAATCAGGCGCAATTTGTGCGTATACTTCTGCAATCTGGCATTGAAAATGCCTTCGTGGTCGAGGCTGTCAATTTGTACCCTGCCCGAACAATGAATGATGCGTTGTGAATCGATGATCATGCCAACATGGGTGATATTTCCTTCTTCATCATCAAAAAATGCCAGATCACCTTGTTCTGCCTCTGCCAGCAAACTGATCACCACGCCCTGGGTTGCTTGCTGAGAGGCGTCGCGCAGTAGTTTCAATCCCTGAAGCTTGTATGCCATCTGCACAAAACCCGAACAATCAATGCCGAAAGGAGTGCGGCCACCCCAAAGATAGGGCGCATTTAAATATAACATGGAATCCCCGATGAGTTGTTGCTTGGATTCCGCGGAATGGGGCAGGTTGGTAAGGGTTTCCTGTATTTGTGTTTCAGACACCAGGCCATCGTAAAAAAACACGTTGTGCCCGGCGCGAATCCTTAGTTCATGAAGATCAGGCAGGGAACTTCCAATGACCACGGGCACCATCGATTTTTCTGTTTCTTCTGAAAGTAGTTGTACCAGATCAAGAGTGACGTATGTTTCCGCATTAAAAAGCCGTTGAAATTCCAAGATGTCAACCGGGCTAACCTGGATCAGACTTATCCAGCCTTCATAATTATCGAATAACAGTTTAATTTTGACCCAGGAAGCGATGTTTTCTATGACTTCATATAACTCCCCGAATAAAATCTGAGTCACCATTTCAGATTTATGTGAAGGTTCAGCCCGGACGGGGATCACACTGTACAGACAAATGCCGTATTCCATGTTGTTGAGTTGAGTGGGAGGCAAAGGTAGTAAGAAAAGTGGACGGGTGGACGGGTGGACGGGTG
>CAZVNF010000203.1:0-2144 GCA_964628215.1 uncultured Draconibacterium sp. | reverse complement strand
GTGGACGGGTGGACGGGTGGACGGGTGAACAGGTGAACAGGTGGATTAGACTTTGCTTTTATGTATTTGTTCTTTCAAACTGCATCCGCTGCAGCCGTGGCATTTGGTGGCAGGTGTGCTGAAAAAACGGAATACCCGGATTACTGTCAGCACAAGGGCTGCGGTTATGATTAAATCAACTATTAATAACTGCCAGTTCATTTCATGATAGAATTAAAGTGCCAATCTGGAAAACGGCAAATGATAAAAGCCATGCCAGCACAGTGGTGTAGGAGATCAGGAATAAAGCCCATTTCCAGTTGCCCGATTCCCTGTTAACTGTTGCTACTACGGCAATGCAAGGCATATAGATCAGTACGAACAGGAGATAGGAGATACCAGCCAGGGGAGTAAAGAGTTTTTGTCCCTTGCGGGGGCCATCCTGATGAGTTGCTTGTTGCAGTTGCACCCCAAGTGTTTGGGGACTTCCTTTTTCATGGTAATGATTTGAACCAAAAAGAACACCCATAGTGCTCACTACCACCTCTTTGGCAGCGGCACCGGTAATGAGGCTCACGCCCATACGCCAGTCAAAACCGAGCGGCTCAATCACCGGTTCAAGGGTCTTGCCGATTTTTGCGATATACGAATTTTGCAATCGTTCATCAGGGTTTACATGGGTTCCGCCCGGGAAATATTCAAGCGCCCAAATCAGGATGACCGCAATGAGAATAACCCCTCCCATTTTACTCAGATATTGTTTGCCTTTTTCCCACATATGCCGCATGATTACATAAAACGTAGGCATTCGGTAAGGAGGGAGTTCCATGACAAAAGGTGCTTCCTGGCTTTTAAATAGAAACTTTTTAAATACCAGTGAAATCAGAATTGCAAGAATTATTCCGGTGATGTAGAGTCCGAAAATCACAGATCCTGCATACTTTGGGAAAATTGCGCCGGAGATAAGTATATACACGGGCAAACGGGCACTGCATGACATAAACGGATTGATAAGCATGGTAAGCAGCCGGTCATTGCGGTCTTTCAGCGTCCTGGTGACCATTATAGCCGGCACATTACACCCAAAACCCATGATAAGTGGAATAAATGACTGCCCATGCAGACCAATTTTATGCATCAGCTTATCCATTATAAATGCTGCCCTTGCCATGTACCCTGTATCCTCCATAAGCGAAATGAAGAAAAAAAGGATAAGGATGTTTGGGAGGAATACAATAATACTGCCCACGCCATTGATGATCCCATCCACCAGTAAATCTCTGAGGGGCCCTGACGGAAGTGCCAGGCTGATTTGTGAGCCAATCCATGAAACAGCAAGGTCAATCCCCTGTTTAGGGATTTCGCCGAGCGTGAATGTTGATTGAAACATCAGCCAGAGGAAAAGAATAAATACCGGAAAACCCAGTATCCTGTGGGTAAGCAGGGAGTCAATGCGTTCACTGGTCGATTTAGCGGGGTTTTTTATCGAACCGACCTGCATCGTTTCCTTTAATGCACCGGCTACAAATCCATATTTTGCATCCGTGGCCAGTGTTGCTGAATCCTCCCGGAAAATCCCTTCCAGTCTTTGTATTTCCACATCCGAAGTGCTCCTGACCGACTCAAAATGAACCGACGTTCTGATATCATCAAGCACAGCGGCATCCTTTTCAAGCAACTTGATACTGTAAAACCGGGATGATATGCGATCGGTCAGTGATTTATCCAGCCATATTTGTTCCTGTATCGCACGGATGGAACGTTCGAGTTCATTGCCGTAGTTGATATGTACATGTCGAACTACATTGTCACGATCTTCGAATACCTCAATAATACGATCAAAAAGTTCGTGGATACCGATCCCTTTAGAGCTAACAGTAGGAATTACCGGAATTCCTAATAATTTTCCAAGAGATTGATAATCAATCCGGTTTTCTGTTTTCTCAAATTCATCATACATATTCAGGGCAATAACCACCCTGATGTCCATATCGATAAGTTGAGTTGTGAGGTACAGGTTCCGTTCAAGGTTTGAGGCATCAACTACATTGACAACAATATCAGGAATTTTTTCGGTGATATGTGTTCTGACAAAGAGTTCTTCGGGGGAATATGCAGTTAATGAATATGTTCCGGGGAGATCTGTGATATTAAAGGTGTACCCT
>CAZVNF010000202.1:0-6091 GCA_964628215.1 uncultured Draconibacterium sp. | reverse complement strand
GATAATTTCAAGGTTTAAGTCTATCGCTTTCCTGAGATTACCTGCATGAAAATAGGTGTAAGACAAATTCCCCATGACACTGATCAGGCGTGAAGGATTATTGAATTTTTTTGCAAGCTGAAGGCATCTCTGCTGGTAAATAATGGATTTGTCAAGGCTGTTCATTTGGGCGTAGGTCATGCCGATGCTTGCACAGGCATCGCCAATATAATCAATGTCACCCGATTCCTCTCCGTATTTCAGTTCAGTCATATAACATGACAAGGCATCTTTATGCTTGTCAAGCAATGTGTAATAGAAACCCTCCAGTTGAAACGACCTTGCAATGCCTTCTTTACTCTCCAGTTTTTCCGATTCCGTGTGCAATATTCTGGCATATAAGATCAGCGAATCCGGATTCACAAAATCGTAACTTCTGGCCAGGGCATAGAGCGTATTCAGTCTTGTTGTATCTGCGTTCCCTTTATTGTGAAAGATTCGCCGTAAACTGTCCCGGTTAAGCGCAATATAATTAATTCGGGGTATTCCCGCCCAGGATGTCCATACAATCATAAGTAAAACAACGAATGCCGGGATTTGTTTTTTCATATTGTATATTTTACATATGATCAGCCGTCCGTGAACTATTTAACAAATATAATGTAATGTCTATGTAATTCAAACTGATTTAATATTTTTCACTTATATTTACATCATAAATAGAACATAGTGGAAGCCAACCATGAAATTCTGGCACTTATCGTTGAGGATGATCCGCTCAACAGCGCCATGCTATCGGACCTGCTGAATGATCATTTTCCATCTGTTCGCATTGCCGGGGTTGGTACTTCCATTTCCGAGGCAAAGCCTCTGCTCAAATGTCTGGAATTTGACCTGCTCTTTTTGGATATTGAATTACCCGATGGCAATGGTTTTAATCTGTTAGCCAGTCTTCCGGTGGTGAATTTTGGAGTTATAGTTACCACTTCCTTTTCAAAATATGCCATCGATGCCATCCACTGCAGCGCACTTGATTATCTTATCAAGCCCATCAGTTTAAAAAATCTTTCAAATGCGATGGAGCGCTTTTTTCAAAAACAAGAATTCAATCATGCCGGGAACCACCATTCGGACAAGGTACATTCCCTGTTTCACAGACTCCCATTGCCTACTTCAGACGGGATTGTATTTGTAAAGACCGACGAGATTGTTCATGCAGAGGCGGATGGGGTCTATACATTATTTTATTTACAAACCGGAAAAAAAATAATGGTCTCGAGGCCTCTGTGCGAATTCGAAGACCGGTTAATCTCCAGGAATTTTTTCAGGATCCACAACTCCCATATCATAAACCTCGATGCGGTTTCGCTATATGTTCGCGGGGAGGGAGGTCATGTGGTAATGATCAACAATTCCTCCGTTCCGGTGTCCCGCAGCCGTAAGGATGAATTTTTGCGGCTGGTGGGGTTTTAATAACCACCTGTATTCCACTCCCGAAAAGTTGCAAATCAGAAGCCCATTCCTGCAAATCAGAAGGTTGTGCCTTGGCTGACTCTGTTCCTGTTATAGGTTTGTATGATCAATGACCCCAACCCCGGGCACCCGCTTTAAAATGAGAGGGGAGGGTTTAACCACCGGCCATGCCAATCAACGTGATGATAATCGAAGATGATCTCCTGAGCATGGCCATGCTTCAAGACCTGCTTGAAGATCACTTTCCCGAGGTTAACATTGTCGGTATGGCCCAAACCGTAAAGGAATCATTGGAGTTGCTCGGAAGCAATAAAATAGACCTGTTGTTCCTCGACATTGAATTGCCCGACGGAAAGGGATTTGATATCCTCGCCGGAATTGAGAAAACGGATTTCGGGGTAATTATCACAACATCGTATCTGACCTATGCTGGTTGCGGAAACATCAGCAACCTGGTCGAATTCCTTGTTAAACCGGTTTCCCTGGATGCTTTAAAAAGTGCCATGAGAAGATATGACCAGCAATTGCGCATACAACCAAATCACTGAAGTTAAACCAATCATTAAAAGAAAGGAACCATGAAGACAAAATTTCTTTATTGCATCTGGCTTGCCTTCCTGCTTGGAATGGCAACCATACACGTACGTGCTCAAACCACCATTACGAGCGGAAGCTATGTGATTGTCGCAACGGGTACAACACTTACAACGTTACAGGACATGTACGTCAACGATGGCGCCAACCTGACGATAAATGGCATTGTTTTCCTTAAAAAGCACCTTGTGAACCAAAACACCATGCAGCATGATATCGGAATGGGCACAATTGAATTTGCAGGGGATGCACACCAGAAAATCCTGGGTCAGAATATCGTGCAAAACCTGAACCTGAACAATTATGAAGGGCTGACCATTGGCGGCACTACCCGTATCAACGGTGAATTCACATTCACTGACGGCAGTGCAACCCTGGGATCAAATAATTTGCTCCTGGGCCCTTTAGCCACGGTAGAAGGTAGCATTAACTACAAAAGAATGTTCATAGCCACCGGTTCAGGTGAATTGAGAAAGGAATTTTCCGGCCCGGGAAGTTTTATGTTCCCGGTAGGAGATCGGGACGGAACGCATGAGTATTCCCCGGTCACCCTGATATTTAATTACGGATCGTTCCCTGCAGGAAATTATGCTGGCGTAAACCTGGTAAATTCCTACTACCCCGATCCGAATATCAGCGGTAACCTTCTTAAAAGGTATTGGAATATAAGCAAGTCAGGGATTTCAGCATTCAACTGCAATGTTTTGCTTCAGTATACAGCCGATGATGTTTCAGGGAATGAGGCTTCCATGTCTTGCACTCGAGTGAATCCGCTGCCATGGACCACCTATTCCCTTGCAAACACCACATTGCACCAGCTTTCGGCAAATGGCGTGACTGGTTTCGGATCATTCACGGGTTTGAAAAGCACAACTCCGCCGGTGAACCAGGTACTGGCCAACATTGGCGTTGGAAGTGGTGTAACCACATGTTATGATGCTACCCAGGTATTGACTTTGGCTGGAAGTGGCAACACCTTCACTGTTTCAAATGGCGGCAGTGTAACCCTTATAGCGGGTGTGAAAATTTCAATGCTGCCGGGAGTCAGAGTCTATCCCGGAGGATACCTGCACGGATATATAACCCTTGATGAAACTTATTGCAGTTCAATGTTTAATCCGCTGGTCACAAATCCCGTTTCACCGGAAATAACCATGGCAGTTCCGGAATCAGAAAAGTCATTTATAGTTAAAATATACCCCAATCCTACGGCGGATATGTTCACCGTTGAATGCAGGAATGCCGGTTTGACCTCAAAGGTTGACATTGATATTTTCAGCATGCACGGCCAGCACATCGCATCAAAGTCGATCTCGGGAGAACTGAAACATCAGTTTTCACTTGCCGGGATGCCTGTCGGGTTCTATATGATCCATGCAAGATCGGAAAGTCAGTCAGAAATTGTGAAAATTATAAAGTACTAACCATAAAAAACAAAAACCATGAAAACAATTACAAGAAAAATAGCACTGCTATTTGTTATAATCACATTGTCTTCAGTTTTATATGCACAGGTCGCCGTCAATGACAACGGTGCGCTGCCCGACAATTCAGCCATGCTGGATGTTAAGTCAACAACTAAAGGGGCGCTTATCCCCAGGATGACTGCCATCCAGCGCGAGGCCATCTTAAACCCGGCCAACGGATTAATGGTATACTGCATTGATGATAACCAGTTGTACATAAACAAGGGCACGCCCACTTCACCCGGTTGGAGCCCGGCGACAAGTCAATGGACTTCTGCCGGTTCGAACATTTATTACAACTCCGGGAACGTCGGCATTGGAGAAGCCAGTCCGGCATATCCGCTGAACTTCGGATATGCACTGGGCGAAAAAATCTCATTGCATGGCGCAGGACCTACTCACTATGGATTTGGCATTCAGAACTTTCAGATGCAAATGTTCACGGATGCATCGAACAGCGATATTTCCTTCGGGTATGGAAGCAGCACAGCTTTTACTGAAAATGTCAGAATAAAGGGAACCGGCCAGGTGGGTATAGGCACAACTGCTCCGGGATATCCGCTGTCATTTGGTGTAGATTTCGGGGATAAAATTTCCTTATCCCCTCCGGCATATCCCTGGTTCAATCATTATGGATTTGGAGTCCAATTAAATGAAATGCAGATCTTTACAGATGCAGCCAGTGCTGACATCACCTTTGGCTATAAATCACAGTTAGGCTTTATGAATGAAAAGTTCAGAATGAAAGGAAATGGCAGGTTGGGTATCGGTACAACAGCTCCGGCCTATAAGCTCGATGTGGTGGGTGATATAAATACCAACGGATCGTTTCGGGTGAATGGCGTTGCGGTAAATCTGGGTAGCCCATGGGTTATTACCGGCTCGGATATTTACTATAATTCGGGCACGGTTATGATCGGAGCCACTGCTACGACAGCAAATCCCGAACTCTTTGTAAAAAGTGATTCACTTGGCATGTTTGTATCCTGCGACGGGAGTTTACTCAATTATGCGGCCACTGGCATTAAAAGTTATATCCAGGGTACCAATAACACAACAGGTTATCTTGGAGATGTACTAGGCACCGGTACAGCTAACAAAGTAAAGGGAATTGATTTGAATGTACACGGGAAGGGAGACCTCTATGGCTTCTATCTTAACATGAATGATGAAGGAAATTCTGTTCCTTTAACCGGAATATCCATGAATCTGACGGCGGCAAATAATAATATGACAAAAAAGGGTATTGAAATCAGTATTGTAGCGCCTTCAGGTTTGACAGAACAATCAGGTGAAAGTTTCGGAGTGATATCAAGTGTTGTAACAAACCGAAGGGATGCTGTTGGCGGTTTTTTCAGGGGTGAAGTGAATGATATTGGTCCTACCGGGGGCTGGACGGCCTATGGGATAAAAGCGATCGCATACAATGGTAACGCCCAGATCCCGCCTTATGTTGCAAATCCTACAGCAAGGGGATATGCGGTGTATGGAGAAATCCCTCCCTGGAACCCGCAGCTTTCGTATCCTTATCCGCTGATACCGGGAACACACTATGCAGGGTATTTTAACGGCGGTGTGCATATTATCGGTTCATTGACTATCGGATTATTCGACTCAAAGTTCATTCAGAACACCCAGCCGGTTGAAAACGTTCTGGCAAAAATAAAACAGTTAAATCCGGGGAGTGTCACCTATAATAAGCAAGCATATCCCCAGATGAGTTTTACTTCAGGAAATCCGATCGGCATTATTGCCCAGGAAATGGAAAAAGTATTTCCCGAACTGGTTAAGAATGAGACCTTCCCTGAAAAGTATGATGACAAAGGAAACATGACCCATGATGCGGTACAATATAAGGGAGTAGATTATATTGAACTCATCCCCATTCTCACTGCCGGTATCAAGGAACAGCAGACAATCATTGAAAATCAGAATACTACGATCCAGGATCTTCAGAATCAGGTTAATGATCTCAATGCAAGGTTGGCTGTTATTGAAAAATTGCTTAAGAAATAGAAAGTCTTACAAACATGAGGCTGTCTCAAAAGTCTTTGTGGTGAAGGAGACCATGCAGACTTTTGAGACAGCCTCTGCTCTGTAAAAGTCAGGGTGTTTTTCCCGGTTCTTCCGCTTCACCTCTCAGGTGTTTAAGAATTTGCTCCTGTTTGTTCAACTGTTTTGCGAGCAGGTCAATCATTGTATTGATCTTGAAATACCAAAGGACAACACCGCGCAATATGAAAAACAGCCCGATAAATACCAAAAGCATAACGAAAAAAATTCCCAGTTCCGGGGATAGTGAGTTCATGGCTAACATAATAATATTTTTAAAGTTTGAGTATTGTCATGTAAAAGTAATTTAAATAACGGAATCCCCGGAGCAATTGCGATCAATCTTTTATATTTCAGATAAATTGTCAGGGGAATGCGGGTTTTTCTATTTTTACCTGATTTTAATAACTGATTAAGCGCAATTATACCAGTAAACAGAGGAAATCAGAAATATTAAATGGGCTCACTCAAAAAAATAATTCAGTATTCCGTATTACCTTTTGATGATAAACCCGATTAAGCATTAA
>CAZVNF010000201.1:0-6114 GCA_964628215.1 uncultured Draconibacterium sp. | reverse complement strand
AGGTTCCTCCGTTCACCGGCGTTGCTGTAAAGAGCACATAACTACCCGGTGCCGACGGGTTGGCCGAGGCGGCAATGGTGACAGAGGCAGGCACAACCGGCTGAACAGTCACTGTAATACTGTAGTTTACACCGCTTCCCAGGATGTCTGAAATATTCACGTTATAAGTTCTGGTGGTGGCGGGCGATGCGTAAGTGGTCGCAGAAAAGGGATCAGAAAGGCCGATGGTAGGGGTCCATAAATAGGAATATGGTGGCATTCCCCCTGAAACCACCGCGCTCAGCAGGGTATTGGAACCTACGCAAATAGTCGAAGGCGTGGCTGAAACTGAGGCTGATAAGACGGGCACCCAGGTAACAAGTCCATAGGGATCATTGTCATTCGGCTCCCCGGCAAAGGCCCCGGTGAAATCAACAAAATAGAGGTGACCGGAGTTCACTGATTTTGTTACATTGCTTGCACCGCCCCATGTGTTGGCAGGAAAAACAGCATTCCGGATGGTCAGGTCCTGGTTGTTGTCGATGCGCAGGAGGGTACCTCCCGCCGCACCATCCTGGAAAGTGCAGGCCTCAAGTCTGTAATCAGGATCGACCACACTTCCTTCCTTCAGGTAAACACCATCTGGTCCCATGTTACGGAAAATGGCAGCTACTGCCTTTATATTACCGCCGCTGTTCACATTCAAGGCATATCGGGCCGTACTCACATCGGCATGAATCTCACTTCCGATAAGCGACAAAGTTCCTCCGTCGTTCACATTCAACGTATTCATATTGGTGAGCACAACCTCTGAGTTTGCAAGACCAAGGCTGCCGTCGCCGTTGATGGTTATGTCACCCTCCACCCACAGCCGGTGCCCGTTACTCCCTAAAGTACCGTTTTCAATCGTCAGGTTTCCGTTGAACAGACAATTCAGATCGGTGTTGAGGGTTAGATATTCAAAAGTTAATTTATTGATGATAACGTTGTGAAACCCACCGGTTGTGCTGTTATAAGTTAAACCAGCCGCCTCCCCGTTGAACTCAAAAGTGTTCTGAGCTGCGACATTGATCAGGGCCCCGGCTGTATTTACGGTGAAATTGCCTTCTACGGTATGATGCAGTCCCGAAACATTGTCCTCCCAGTTTCCTTCCCCGATCAGGACAGATGCCCTGCATTCAATGTTGTCGTTTGGCCTGAAGGAAAATCCCGGTTTCAGAATTCTGAGTTTAGCAAAAGTCTCGTGCGGACTGCTGGTCGTCAGGTATGAATCACCCCCGGATGTAAAACTCACCTGGGATTCTGTCCCTGAATAAAAACCGACACCACCTGCCACCATGACATTATTATTGGTCCAGTCACCTGAAATGGTAATATTAACATCGGTATCATTGGCATTCAGCCCAGCCCCGCTGGCTATAAGCAGATCATTGGCTATTGTCAGACTGTTACTGGCATTGAGTTTAAGACAACCGTCGCTGATGGTCAGATCGTTGTAAACATCGATGCTCTTGCCTGCGGCAAATTCAAGTGCTGTAACATTTGCATTTGTTTTCATGACCACCACGTTGTAGAAATTCTCTGAGGTCAGGATGTCGGCATCGTTGGGTCCGGCAAAGGTAACCAGGTTGTTGTGGGGTTCAAACCCTGCCGGCCAGGCAAGATCGGTCCAGTCACCCTCGGCATAGATATTATAAATATCAGAATCAAGGGAGCCGCTGCTGGTGATAAACAGGTCGTTTTTAACTGTGATGTCACCCGCCAGTACACATAAACCATTAATTTCAAGGTCTTTAAAAAAATTGCCCCCTGTGCACAAAATGCCGGTAGCATTTGGGCTTGTAGAATTAAACTTTACCATTCCGCCCTCGGGTTGGAATTTGTTAGGTGTTACGGCAGTGAATCCATAACCCGTGATGATCGTGCCGCTGGCGATATTGGACCATGCGTTGGGCCCAATTTCAATTCCTGTGCGCACAGCGTCGAATGTACCTAAGTTCATGGCGAACACACCATTGATTTTATTGTAAGTCGCAGAAGCCGGGGCATCAACAGTAAAAACAGATGCAACAATGGCAAGCATACCGGTCGGCGCTAATTCAAAACTTCCCTTGAGAAGAACATTTCCGTTTCCCATACTGAGTTTTCCATTCAGGACAAATGAAGAGTTCCTGTTCACGACAGATCCGGATACCACACTCATCTCTGCGGTGTTCTTGATGTCGAGAGCACCCTGAACGAGCAGTTTACTGTCCTGAACATGAAACTGGTTTCCATCCCATACGTTCAGGTAACCCATAACCCTGACCGTGTCAGCAGATGCGGGATCAAGGTATGTATCTGCCTCCGGCCCGGCTGGTTTGGATATCTCCAGCGAGGCAAATGATGCATCAGCGTCATCGTTGCGTATCATGGATGTGCCTGCCTGGTTGAAAATGACAGTATTTGATCCCCCCAGAACTGCGTTGGTCCCGTTCTGGAAAGTCCAGCCTGAACCGGCATTGATGGTGCCATTTGTGATCAGGGCATTGGATCCGGGCAGCCAGTTAACCAAGCCGTCTACCTGAATGAAATCGAGCCCCAGGTCCATGCGCAGGGTTCCGGTGCCAATCGTGAGATTCTCGTTAACTCTTACCGTATGTGTGAAGACCCTGAAAGTGCCGGATGAAATGGTAAGGTTCCTGCAGATCAGGTCATCCGTATCCGGCCTGCAGTAGGTTCCGGTGCCGGAAACCACCACATCATTGAAGGGACATTTTTCATATATGGTTTGGATATTGGAGGGTTTTCCGAGGAAATGAACCACTGAATATACCCCGGCACTGAACCCCGTCGTGGTGTTTGCCGTAAGGTTATTGTCAACCCAGTCCTCTTCCGAATAGATTTTCACATCGTTGTCGTTGGCGTTCAGCCCTGCACCGGCCATAATCCGCAACGTATTTCCAACATGAAGGCGGCTTGCGGGATTCATTTCCAAAGTTCCGGTCTTAACCAGCAGGTCACCTTTTACGGATAGTGAGTCACTGAATTCCACCCCGTCATACCCCACGTAGGACTTTTCGATGTTCAGGTTGTAAAAAGTCTCATCGGTCAGGATGTCGGAACTTGCCGGACCTTCAAAAACAACCCTGCCGGTCCCTTCCGCAAACCCGGCCGTACCCACGTTGTTGATCCAGTTGCCTTTCACATGCACCGGGTGACCATCCGGAACCAGCGCCCCGCTTTGAATGGTCAGGTTGCCATTCACCACAATGGAATCGTTCATTAGAACGTTTCCAACGGTATTGATGACGACATTGTTCAGGTACCCTACCGAAACAAGCTGGATGACACTTGAGGGACCTTTGAAAATGATGGTTCCCTGCGGGCAATAAACAGGACCGGTGGCCCAGAGATCTTCTTTTAAAACAATTGGCAAGGGTGAATTTGCATAAAAACTGGCGCCATAGCTGGGAACACATATCCGGCCATTGACTTTCAGGGTATCCGTGGATGTATTACTTACATATAGCGAGCCGGATTCTTTGCTGTTGTACAGGTGGAAAAATGCTGAGTTGGTTTCAAAACTCCTGATGTAGGATGTACCGTTTCCTTCAAAATTGACCGTACCGTTGCTTAGTACCGCCGCTGATCCGTTCCTGAATTCCCAGTCGTTTTTTACATGAAAGGCCCCTGAGGTCACATGCGCTGTTGACCCATTTTCCCAGAAGACAGAACCTTCAACCATTATCTGGGGCGAATCGTATGTCATAGACAGATGCCCATAGATGGAAAAATTCCCGGCGATATTGAAATTTCCATCGGTCATCGAAAATTCAGCACCTGTTTGAATGTTCATGTTGTTGCAATAGGCGTCACCTGCGGTGAAAACGGGGTACCTCGGTGCCCCTGCAGGGATGGTCACATTCGTGGCAGTTGTCGGAATAACGGCGTCATCCCAGTTCTGCGCGGTAAACCAGTCGGTTGATATCTCACCGGTCCATAGCCCCGGCGTTGAAGACCGCCAGTCGACGCGGTTGAACGGATCACTTTCATAAGCTGCCCCGGCAAAAGCCCCGGTGGCATCCTTAAAGGTGACCCTGCCCACGTTGTTCGGTTTATACACAGTGTGGCCGGTTAACATGGTCGGAAAATCAGCCTCATGGATCGAGATGTCCTGGGTCGTGCCCAATATCAGTACAGCATCGAATGCGGCATTGCTGTTGGTAAAGGTGCAGTTGTCAAAGGCATTCAGCGGGTCGAGGAAAGAGCCATTCTGGAAATTAATGTTGTAAAGGTATTGAAAGTATGTGTGACGGGCGGAAACGGTGCCGTTAGACTGGACGAGAATGTAGTAATATCCGGCGCTATGGGTGATATTCACCATGTCGGCAGGTGTTCCCTCTGTTTTCAGGGTTCCCCCGTTGTTTACATACAAGTACTTCCCGTTGGCCATTTTCAACTGAGATGCGGCCCCCAGCAGGAAAACCCCGTCCCAGTTGAGCATTATGGTACCGGCCACGGTAATGACCTTGTTGACGGCGCTGAAAGTGCCGTTCTCTACAGTTAGCGACCCGCTCAGGGTAAGGTTGCTTTCGAGGCTCGCTGAAATGGCGGCGGTTTTATCGATCTTCAGGTTCCAGAGGGATCCGGCTGCCACAGTCACATCCGTGTTCGACGGACCGTATAACTCTATGGTTCCCCCGGTTGGGTTGAAGGTTCCACGGTTTGAATAGAAGTCTCCGCTTGTCCGGATGGTTCCTCCGGTGATGGCGGTCGTAAGCGTGTATGGCACGGCTGCAAGCAGTTTGATGCCCTGGTTTTTGAAATCGAGAATTCCGCCATTCATGGTCACCGAGGCATCACCTCCTGCTGCCCAAACACTTATCGCACTGCCGCCGTAAACATTGATGTCGCCACCACCGGTAAAGGTGAGACTGCCGTTCAGATCAACAAACTGTCCGGCGTCCTGGTGCAGGTTGATCGTACTTCCCGGGTTTACATACCAGCCTCCGTAGATTCCGTTATCTGCCAGATCGTTGGCGGTGAAAGTGCCGTTGCCGAGCACATCCACCGAACCGGCCGTCCAGTCATACTGGGCGCAGGTTACCTCCGTTCCGCTCACCCTGAAAGCCCCGCCGATGGCCTTGTGGACCTCGAGGATGTTGAAAGTTTCACTGGAACAGTATTGATGGTAATTCCCACCGGAAAAAATCACCCTGCTGGTTCCCTCGGTGAATCCTGCAGCACCCACGGTATTGGACCAGTCGCCGAACAACACAACAATATTGCCCAGCGGATCAAAGGTGCCTGAGGTAATGGTGATATCGTTCAGAACCTGCAGATAGTTATTGATGGTAACGGTTCCGCCACTGTTGACCACCAGGTTGTTGAACAAATCGCCGCTGTTGACCTGGATGATCTGCGTACCTGAACTTTTCTCAAAGCTTACGGTTCCTGAACCAAATGAAAAATGACCGGTGTTGTTGATGTTGCTGTTAAAAATGGTGGTTATGCTCGCTCCGCCCAATAAAGTAGAACCGGAATTGATGGTCAGTATCCCGTTGAATTTAAGGGTACTGGTCGAAGCACTGCTTACCGACACCGTATTTCCGCTTGCTTTACTGATCGTAACATTTGAAAAGCTGCTGGTGCTGCTCTTGCTGATTATTTCGGTATTCGTACTGCCGGTAAAAGTAACCCCGCAATTTCCCATGGAAATGGCCGACCCGGTTGAGAACTCCCAGTTCCCCGAAAGCTCGATGGCGCTGTTGATGTACCCCGAAATGGAGGAGGTTGAGCCCCAGGTGATGTTCACCGCAACCAGTTTCCCGGTTCGTGTCAGGGCGCCTCCGATGCTCAATGCACCGTTCATCGTGGCATTTCCAGAAGCGGTGAGCGTACCGTTATTCAACGTGGTGGCGCTGATGGTGAGAGTGGCGCCTGAATTTACGGTAAGGTTCTGGCAAACACCGGGAGCGCCTGAAAGGGTGGGCTGGTTCGCCGGGGCGGATGGGATAACCACATCTTCGACGGCTGTAGGAACATGTCCGAGCGACCAGTTTGTGGCAACCGTCCAGGATACGCTGGTGGAACCATCCCAGGTATTTGTTTGTGCACACAGGCTTCCCGCCATCATAAACAAAGCAACAATGG
>CAZVNF010000200.1:0-6127 GCA_964628215.1 uncultured Draconibacterium sp. | reverse complement strand
GGCTATGAAAATGTACGGGTAACCCAACGAAACGACACCATCTATATAGGCCTCGAAAACCGGGTATGGCGATGGGAATCGCGAGCCGCAGGCGAAGTATTCAACCTGGCAATGCCGCTGACCGACTCCACCGGCGTGATCTCTCTCACCCTGCTGCGTTGGGGAATCCCGGTAACCACCGTGATCGTTTCGCGCAAACAATATGATGCGCTCAGGGCAGGCCGTATTTCTACAGAAGTTTTTTCCGACTCGGTCACCTCCGTGTTATCCAACCGCGGATATACGTCCTCGATAAGCCAGCATCGTGCAGCAAACCGCTCCTTCAACAAATTGGATGTGGTGATCGTGCCGCAGCTGAAGTTCCAGTTCGGCAATTTCGATCAGCCCCTCGAGGCCCAGTTCAACATAGCGCCTGCCGTACATGTCAACTTTTTAAAAGGGATGACCTTCACCGGCCAGGTGATCTTTCCGGTTTACAACAACCTGCTCAACGATCCCGAAGGCAACACCATCCGGCCGGGACTGGTGGTGCTGGGACAATCGTTTCGCCTGCCGTACAACATCTTTGCCACGGCAAGCGCCGGATATTTTACCCGCAACCGGTACGGTTTCAACGGGGAGGTGCGCAAATTCCTCTTCAACGGAAAAATGGGTATTGGCGCCACTGTAGGATATACCGGGCAGGTTCAGTTGCTGGAGGGGCTTTTCACCTACACTCCGATGAACGTGGTCACCTGGTTTTGCGATGCCTCCTGGCGTTTTGCCCGGTACGACCTCACCGTGCGTGCGGGGTACGGAGGGTTTATCAACAGCGACCGGGGATGGCGGGTGGATGTGTCGCGGCAGTTCGGAGAGGTTTCTGTCGGGTTCTTTGCGATGAGGACCGGCGATATGGTGAACGGGGGCTTTAATTTCATTGTTCCGCTGCCGCCTCGAAGGTTTGGCACCAAAAACCATATCCGGTTACGGCCGGCACCCTATGTTCCCTGGGAATTCCGGGCCAAAGGGCTGCCATCGTATGGCCGCACCTTCACCACAGGCAATGAAACCGGTGAATGGCTGTTCCATCTGAATCCGGATGATATAAGGAAACAATTAGGTAAACAAATAATAAAATAACCGAACCGGGATTTTTTTTTATAAAATTATGAACAATTCTCAAAAATTGTTTTATCTTTGACTACTATTTTCATAAGTGAGGCGAATACCCCTTGTGAACTTTAACCTTTTTATACCCAATCGTCATGAAAACAAACATCCGGACCATCTTTAATTTTGCAATCCTGCCGGCATTATTTCTGCTCCTGTTCGCAGCAGGCTGCCAGAAAGCCTCAGATACCACCAACCCCGATCCGCAAGGCGGAGAATTCTGGCTCAAGGGCAGTGTGATTGATGCCACAACCCACCAGGGAATTGCCAATGCCCGTATCGTTTTCGACGATAAAACCGTACTTACCACAGATGCCGGCGGCGTTTACAAAATAGACTGCAACACCCTGGCAAGCGGCTCCTTCGATGTAAGGGCCATGGCAAACGGGTATGGATTTGGTTTTGCCTCGGCCACCATCGGTGATGGTTCGGCCATGGTAAACACCATCATGCTGGCCCCGGTTTCGGAACCTGTTTCCATCGGCACAACCGGTGGCACCATTGCCCTTGCCGACCCTGAGAGCATTGCCGCCGACGGTAAAACAACCCTGTTTATTCCTGCCGGCGCACTTACCGGCAATACCAATATCACGCTCACCCGATTCACAGGCATCGATGTACCGGGCTATGCTCCCGCAAACATGCTGAATCTCTGTGCCGTGAACATCGGCCCTGCCGGAACCACGGTAAACAACCCGGTTGAACTGCGGTTTTCATTGCCATTCAACAGCCAGCCGGCAGAGAACCTGCCCCTGTTAAAATATGATTTTGAAACCAACAACTGGGAAAACACGGGCGTTATTGCACAGGTGAACTCTGCAACCAACATTGCCACAGTGCAGGTAAGCGTTTTTGGCACCTATTCACTGGCAGTTGCCGGCAGCTTTGCTGAAACGAACGGCACCAGCGGCACTGCCATCACCCTGCCTCTTGACCGCTCACTCAATTCGGTTAATTTAACCTTCCAGGGAAAAAATGAATATCCGGCAGGGATCCCTGCTACCATTTCACTTTCTTACCTGAAGAACATCGCATCCCAGAATACAAAGATCCATGGAATAAGGGTCAGCTTTAAAGATTTGACAACCGTCACCTTCAACTACATCGGGTCCAAACCCGATTCACTGGCACCCGTAAAATCAACGGCTGCCGGTTTTTACCGCTGGATGCCCAAAGTCATTTATGCACCCCAGGACATGCCAATGACCACCATGATTCATGGTACAACAGTTACCGGTATCATTCAGAAACATGTTTATTCCGGCGATTGCGGGTATGAATTTGTGCACGACCAGGGAGGCGGGGGAAAGTAAAAGGGCGTTACAAAGTGACAAAGTAACAGGGTAACAGGGTAACAGGGTGATAAAGAAACATGGTAGTAAGTACTGTTGTCACTTTGTCACTTTGTTACTCTGTTACTTTTTTTTATGTGCCCCTATTGCCTTTTCTCAGTCGGATTCGGGGATTCCGGGTTATGTAAAGATTCCGGTTGCCACGTTTAACGAAGATGGCACGCTGTATTTCGGGTCAAGTTTTCTGCCGCAGCAGCACCTTGAATATTCACAATATAAATATGATGCCATTGCAGCGTATGCCAGCCTTACCTTTTTGTCGTTCGTGGAGGTTGATTTGCGGGTAACACGTATACTTAACTATCCTTCGGGCAGCAACCACGTGGTGGACAGGGTTCCTACCATCCGGTTCCGGATTCTGAAGGAGAAAAAGTGGGTTCCGGCGGTGGCCGTGGGTTTTCATGATGTGCTTACCTCCCTCGAAAGTGGAGCGGCCCGTCATTTCGGGGCGACCTACGTGGTGGTGACCAAGAACTTTCACCTGCCAAAATTACATCTCAACATCGGAACCACCGCGGGCATGGGTGCCAGCGAATTTATCTGGAAAAACAATGAACTCATCGGCCCATTCGGGGGCTTTTCGCTCAATATCGACCAACTGAAATGGATGCAGCTCCTGTTCGATTACGATGGCATCACAATCAACTCCGCCCTGCGGTTTATCTGCTTCCGGCATTTGTTCATCACCGCCGGAACCATCGGGTTCGACTCATTTACCGGTACCCTCAGCTATCGCTTTAACCTGATCAGATGAAAAAGATAAACCGCACCCGGATCATTTTCGCTGTGTACGATACCGTTCTTGTCATGCTGACCAGTTTGCTGACTGCATTTATCCACGATGGATTTTCACTGAATAACCGCGACGGATCCTACCTTTTTGCCTTTTTTCTCTTTCCTATACTCTGGCTGGTTTTATCGCTGATCACCCGGAAATTCCGCCTCGGGGAACGAACCAACCAGCGGGAGGTGTTTTACTCAGTGCTGTTTTCAAACTTCGTGATCCTGTCGGTTACCACCATCATCATGATCACCTTTCATTTGACCTTTTTCTCGCGGTTTATCCTGTTCGGTTCCATTGCAGGAATCACCCTGATTGAAATCCTCACCGGCATGATCTATGTCTCCATACAAAAATCGGTGTATATCAAAGACTGGATCGGGTTGGAAATCACTGAAAAGCAGGTCCGCATAACAGCAACATACACTCCTCCGGAAACAATGACGATACCGAAGGACTTTGGCAACCTTCGTGCATCAATGGTAGATGAGTCGGGTGAAGAGGCATTCAACTGGATAGCAAGCCATGTGGATATCACCGATCCGAAAAACCTTATTATCTCTACTGATACCCGCTTTAACCTCATTCGCCACCCCGAAAACTACTATGAAAAAATTGTGAACCTTCACCGGATCAACAACCTTCGGAGGATCAACAAATTTTTTGAGACCGTCAATGCCAAACTGCCTGTCGGAGGAATCTTTATCGGATGCGGGGAAACCTATGCACTGCGCAAAGAGCGTATCCTGTCAAAACTTCCCCCGGTGCTCAACTATATCGCCTACACCTTCGACTTTCTGGTTCACCGGGTTTTCCCGAAACTTACTTTCACAAACAAGTTATACTTTCTGATAACCGGGGGCAAAAACAGGGTGATATCGCGCACCGAAACCCTGGGACGGATCTTTTCCTGCGGCTTTGAGGTACTGGAGGAGACAACCATCGGAAGTTTATTATACTGGAGAGCCCGAAAGATAAAGGAGCCCTTATTCGACAACGACCCCACCTACGGTTTTTTTATTCACCTCCGGCGGATCGGTAAAAACGGAAAAGAATTCAATGTGTATAAACTGCGCACCATGCATGCCTATGCAGAATATGTGCAGGGATATGTGCATCAAAACAATGACCTGGCCGAAGGGGGCAAATTTAAGGATGATTTCAGGGTGACCACACTTGGCCGGGTACTGCGAAAGCTATGGCTCGACGAAGTTCCCATGTTCCTGAACATCCTGAAAGGCGATATGAAACTGGTAGGCGTGCGCCCGCTCAGCAATCATTATTTCAACCTGTACACCAGAGAGTCGCAAACCCGGCGCATAAAGTGGAAACCCGGTCTCATTCCGCCTTACTATGCGCAGTATCCCACGCCGGTAACCCTCGAAGACATACAGCAGAATGAGATGGACTATCTAGATGCCTACGAGAAGCACCATTTCAGAACCGATGTGAAATACTTCTTTCTGGCGATGTACTATATTCTGTGGAAACGGGCACGCAGCAAGTAGGTTCAATCACATTTCCGATTTCACAACTGTCCTGATTTGTAATTCGAAGTACGAGGTACGAAAGACGAAGTACAAAGTTTGGGACTTGCCGGCCGTTGTTCGTCCTTCGAACTTTGTACTTCCCACTTTCGTTTGTCCTTCGTATTTTGTCCTTCGTACTTTTCTCCGACCCGTTGTTTAATACAAAAAAAAGGTGAAATCTGAAATGTGAAATGAAATCTGAAATGTGAAATGCGAAATGTGAAATCGGATATATTTAATTTACAGCTAATTCAACACCCCCATCACCAGCGGCAGCACGTACCAGCAGAACAGGGTGATTACGGCGATGCTGATCAGGTTCATCACAAAACCCGCCCTGAGCATATCCTTCAGTTTTACAAAACCGCTGCTGAACACGATGGCATTGGGCGGGGTTCCCATGGGCATCATGGAGGCAGCGCTTGCCGCCAGTGTCATGGGCAGGCCCAGCAGCAGCGGGTCGAGGTGCAGGGCATCGGACAGAGCGGCCAGTACCGGGGCAAGCACGATCACCTGGGCTACATTGCTCATCAGTTCACTCAGGAAAATTGAAACCACCACCACCACCAGCACGAGGGCAAAGCCGCCCATGTGACTGAACCCGGCCAGCCAGTTCCCGATCTGTTCCATCACACCAGCCTTTTCAAGGGAGCCGGCCAGCGCAATACCTCCGCCGAACAACAACAAAATCCCCCAGGCCATCTTCGAGGTATCCTCCCACGCAAGCAACATACCCGGTTTTTGTTCTTTCGCCGTACCACTCGGGATGGCAAACAAAGCCAGCGCGCCCGTTATGGCGATCATGCTGTCGTCGAGCCTGAATAATTTCAGCCCGTTGAACAGGTCTTTGGTAATCCAGAGTGCGGCGGTGCAGATAAATACAGCCAGCACCCTTTTTTCGGCCACAGACATGCTGCCCAGTCCTCCGATCTCCTTGTGGATGAACGCTGATGCTTCCCGGCTGCTGGTAATCCGGTTCGGAAAAAGCCATTTGGTGAGAACTACATACAATGCGGCCAGCAGCATCAGCGCCAGCGGGGTGCACACCAGCATCCAGTCGAAGAACTGGATGGTATAGCCGTATTTTTTCTCAATGAAGCCGATAAATGCCACATTCGGCGGGGTTCCCACGATGGTGGCCATGCCGCCGATGTTGCTGGCATAGGCGATCACCAGCATCAGCACGAGAGAGAAGTTGTGTAGTCCGGGACCGGGTTTTTCATGCTCCTTCATCACCACGATCACGCTGAGGGCGATGGGGAACATCATCATGGTGGTGGCGGTATTGCTGAGCCACATGCTGATAAACCCGGTGG
>CAZVNF010000199.1:0-6144 GCA_964628215.1 uncultured Draconibacterium sp. | reverse complement strand
GAAATTGTGAAATTGTGAAATAGTGAAAATTTGTAAATTTGCACCGTGTTAGTGTTTTTTGTCTTGTTGTTAATTTTAGCAGAACTTTTATTCGTCATTCGTCATTCATAATTCTAAATTTTCTTCTATGTCATTCAATCTCCGTAACCGCAACTTTCTGAAGTTGCTGGATTTTACTCCACAGGAAATCAAATTTTTACTGGATCTATCCATAGATCTTAAAAAAGCCAAGTATGCCGGTACCGAACAACCGCGCCTGAAAGGCAAAAACATTGCACTGATCTTCGAAAAGGCTTCCACCCGCACACGCTGCGCATTCGAAGTTGCTGCTCTTGACCAGGGAGCCCGTGTGACATACCTGGGGCCGGAAGGCTCCCATATCGGGAAGAAAGAGACGATGAAAGACACGGCCCGCGTATTGGGTCGCATGTACGATGGCATCGAATACCGCGGATTCGGCCAATCCATCGTGGAGGAATTGGGTAAATATGCAGGTGTTCCGGTATGGAATGGCCTCACAAATGAATTTCATCCTACCCAGATCCTGGCCGATTTCCAGACCATGATGGAACATTCGGATAAACCGCTTCACCAGGTGGCTTTTGTGTATTGTGGCGATGCCCGTAACAACATGGGAAACTCACTGATGGTTGGCGCTTCGAAAATGGGCATGGATTTCCGTGCCTGTGCACCCAGGAAATACTGGCCTGAACAGGAACTGGTTGACAAATGCCTTGAAATTGCCAAAGAGACCGGAGCCAAAATTACTCTTACTGAAAGTGTGGAGGAAGGATTGAAAGGCGTCGACTTTGTGTATACCGATGTTTGGTTATCCATGGGGGAAGCAAAGGAACTCTGGGACGAGCGAATCAGGGAAATGCTTCCTTACCAGGTTAACCCTGACCTGATGGCAAAAAGCGGTAATCCAAAGGTGAAATTCATGCATTGCCTCCCGGCATTCCATAACAAGGATACCGAAGTGGGTTTGGATATCTTTAAAAAGTACGGATTGAATGGACTTGAGGTAACCGAAGAAGTATTTGAATCACCTGCTTCCATCGTATTTGATGAGGCTGAAAACCGCCTCCATACCATCAAAGCCGTAATGGTTGCTACATTAGGCGATTAATAAGGAAGCACTCTTCCATTTTCACATAGTAGCGTGCGGGCCGGGTATTTGTCGAAAAACGTGTAATTATGCGTTGCCATTACCACGGCCCGCCCTGTTTTCGAAATATCCATCAGCAGGTTGATGATCCCTTCCGAACTCTCCGGGTCAAGATTGCCGGTTGGTTCATCAGCCAGGATTACCTCCGGGTTGTTGACCAGTGCACGTGCAATGGCTACGCGCTGCTGCTCCCCCCCCGAAAGCTGATGGGGCATCTTGTTGCCTTTGTTCCCCAGGTTAACTTTGGCAAGCACCTCAAGCAATCTTTTCCGCATCTCCCGCTTATCTTTCCATCCGGTCGCCCTCATTACAAATAAAAGATTCTCATTGACCGAACGGTCCATCAGCAACTGGAAATCCTGGAAAACAATGCCAAGTTTTCGCCGCAGGAATGGAATCTCTTTTCTGCGTAATGTTTGCAGGGCAAACCCGGCCACCAGGGCTGATCCCGATTGCACCGGCAGTTCAGCATAAATGGTTTTCAGTAAACTGCTTTTTCCACTGCCTGTTTTCCCGATCAGGTACAAAAACTCCCCTTTGCTTATGAAAAGTGTCACATTGGCCAGTATGAGGTTTTCATGCTGGTATACTGCTATTTTATCAAGTTCTATGATACGGTCACCTGCCATTTTTATTCAATAGGGTGCTACAAAATTAACTAATTGCAATTGCTTTCCGCTTAAACTTCAAGTTTTTCCATCTTCCCATACTCCAGTTGCTGAATGATTTCCAGGATTTCTCCGGTCTTATCAAGCAGATTGCATCCCGCCAGTGCGGTTTTAGGATGGGTCACCCTGAAATACGCCACAAGCGAAAAATCATCATCCCTGATCTGAACATGATCCGGAACCTGCTCCGTTCCCCGAATCTTTAAAATATACATAACGTCCCAATTCTCCTATTCTTCATTGCTCATTGCTCATTGCTCATTGCTCATTGCGAACCTCCTCCGGCAAATACACCCCTTCTATCTTCCGGTAATCAGGCTCATCTCTCAATGAAATGAAATCAATTACCAATTCATCAACATAGAGTTTATAAATTGCCGACGGATTGAAAAAATACACTTTCGCGACACTCTTTACCGGCAAATTACGGGGAACATAAAAGGCAACCTCTACCGGTGTCCATTTATCTGCAGGTACATATTTATCGAGGATAAACTGATTGTAACTGAGACTCTTTCCGTTAAACTGATAATCTACTACCAGTGTTCCTTCTGTGGCTTCCCTGGGAGTAAGCACCCATGCACGGACAAGAATTATCCTGTTTCCGGTTGTAAACTTTTTATAGAGCGAATCTTCCAATCCAATACTGTATGGTGTTGACCTGTCTGTTTTTGACGACCATTTCCCCTGGTGGAACAGGGTATCATTGCGCGTTCCAGCATTCATCCATCCAATGCCCTGGTCTTTTTCCAGGTCATTGCTCATAGAAATCCTTCCGGCAATGCTTTCCCGGGGAATATATGCCCTGGCTTTTTGGGAAAGGCTGAAAAGTGAACCACGATATATGGCGGCAGTAATGTTGTAGGGTGGAAATATCCAGGTTGCGTGCTGATAGAACTGAACCATGTTCAAAGAAACCAAAACCACAAGAAAAGCAGAGAATATCCGCTTCATCGTTTTGGTTTTGAGGTAATTGTAAAGAAAATACAGCAAAAGTCCGATTGCCACATACATGTCAATAAAAACCCTTTGTCCGCATTTTGATGCATAATACCACACCCACCAGCACGACATAACATATACAAATGAGAGGATGAATCCGAGAAGCCAGTAAAACTGATACCTGTTCTTTCTGAACAGACCTATGAACCCCACCATGGAAATAAGTGCCACGGGAGTGTAAATGAACCATCCGCGGTTGAAACTGAATAATATATTCAGGATGTTGGGATTAAGAAAACTGAGTTTCTCATCTCCGTAAGTATAAACTATTGGTTTGCCTGTTTGAAGGTACCATAATACGATTGGCACTGCAAGCAGCAGGATGGCCTGGATCAACCCCCGGATGAGGGCTTTTCGTTCTGAAATGACCTTGTGAAATGTCGTTGTCAGAATATCCCATCTCCCTGCAATAAACGGAACGAGGAAAAGAACAAGCAGATTGGTGGGCCTGATAAGGACTATAAGGGTGAAAAGAAGCAACGATTTTACGAACCATTTTGGTTGGTATTCGTGAAATAGTTTGTAGCAGGCAAGGGTAAACCCGGTGATCAGGGCAAAAGAATAAACATGAGTCATAGAGGGTTCAACCACCGTGAAAAACACCAGGTTTGTGCCCAATGTAACCACAAGGGTAATGAATGCGGCCGTACGGTCGTTCGATCCTGATTTTTTAAGTAATTGCTGAAGCCATCGTGCACCCATCCACAGAAACATCAGGGCCGACAGTGCAATTGCGTATTGGTATGGAAGAGAGTATCCATCCCGGGGAAACAACTCGAGCCAGGCCAGCAAATGCCCGAAAAGAAAAAATGGCAGCCAGAGAATGGCCATTCCCGGGAAGTATTTATTTACTTTCTTAGTACCGGCATCATTCCTGAATTCCTTGAATACAGATCTGTTGGCGGGATAATACTGAGCCTCGTACTGTTCAACGAAATTGAACTGCAGGTCGTGGTAAATGAATATGGCAGGAAGATAGGCGTAATAACCTTTGCCGTCACTGTTTATGATACGGTCCCAGTTCCGTTCAGGTGATTTAAACCCCAGGAAGATCAGGAGGTAAATTACCAGGATAGCCTCCGGGGTGTATTTATACAGATATTTCATCCGGGCACCCTATTTGATGTTGCGCTGGCGCAGTGCTTCAAAGAGGATAACACCCGTAGCAACAGATACATTAAGCGATTCGATTTCCCCGGTAAGCGGGATTCTGATAATCTCATCGGTGAGTTTAAGATATTCTTCTGAAATCCCTTCTCCTTCAGAGCCCATGATGAGGGCCATCGGCCGGTTGAGGTCGGCCGAAGTGTATTCTTTTTCAGTTTTTTCAGTTGCGGCAAAGATGGTTAGTCCGCTGTTCTTCAGAAACTGGATGGTCTCTTTGACATTCTGGGCCCTTACAACCGGGAGTTTATACAAAGCACCCGCGGATGTCTTAATGGCATCGGAGTTGATCTGTGCCGAGCCCCGTGCCGGGATGATGAGTCCGTCAACCCCGGCACATTCTGCCGTACGGGCAATAGACCCCACGTTACGTACATCGGTTACCCTGTCGAGGATGATGAACAGGGGCATCCGGCCCTGTTCAAAAGCGAAAGGAACCAGGTCTTCAATGAGTTGATACGTGATCTCCGACACATACGAGATCACCCCCTGGTGGTTTTGGCGTGACAACCGGTTGAGTTTTTCAATCGGTACAAACTGGTAAGGAATTTCCAGTTCTTTGATCAGGTTGAACATTTCATGAAAGCCTTCACCCCTCAACCCATTCTGAAGGAAAATCTTTTCCAGTTCCTTTCCTGCCTTAATAGCCTCAACCGTCGGCCTTATCCCATAAATATAGGTCTCTTTTTTCATTTTTTATACTTCCAGATTCATGATTCGTTAATCAATATTCAATATTCTTTACTCTTCTTCCGCTCTCTCCAGCATCGACTTCGGTATCTCTTTCCCCGCCCTGGCTCCCAGCGATTTGATGGTTTCAACCCGGCGGATGAGGTTGCCTTTGCCGGTCGAGAGTTTGTTCATGGATGCATCGTATGATTTTCGCGTAGCATCGATCCTGGTGCCGACATCCTGCAGATCTTCCAGAAACCCGGTAAATTTATCGTAAAGTTCACCGCTTTGTCTGGCAATCTCCATCGCATTCTTGTTCTGGTATTCCACCCTCCAGAGGTTGGCAATCATGCGCAGTGCCGCAATCAGGTTGGTTGGACTTATGAGCAGGATACGCCGGTCGTATGCCCAGTTCCAAAGGTTGGGATCATGCTGCATAGCCAGCATGTAAGCAGGTTCAATAGGCATGAAAAGCATCACAAAATCAAGACTCTTAAGGGCATAGATATCCTGGTAGCTTTTACTGCTGAGTTCGGTAATGTGATTTTTTACCGACATCAGGTGATCCCGGACTGCAAGGTCCTGCTCCTCTTTGGTTTCGGCAGAGGCATAGCGTTCATAGGCAACCAGTGAAACCTTTGAGTCGATCACCACATTCCGGTCGCCGGGGTAGGCAACCACAATATCCGGCTGCATGCGCTTGCCATGCTCATTTGTATGCGATTGCTGGATGAAAAATTCCCGGTCAAGTGTCAACCCAGATTTTTCAAGAATACTTTCAAGAATGATCTCTCCCCAGTTGCCCCGTGTTTTTGCCTGCCCTTTCAATGCATTGGTCAGATTGTTTGCCTCCTTGCTGATCTGCTGGTTGAGGTCGGTGAGGTTTTTAATCTCCTTTTCAAGGGAGAACCGCTGCTTTGACTCTTTATCGTAAGTTTCCTCCACCTTTTTTTCAAAATCACGTATTTTCTCACCCAGCGGTTTAAGAATCTCGTCAAGCTTTATTTTATTCTGTTCGGTAAATTTCTGTGTTTTTTCCTCCAGTATCTCGTTGGCGAGATTTTTGAATTCTATCCGGAATTTATCCTGAAGTTTTTCGATATCTGCCTTTTGTTCCTGCAGCTTTTCATAAAGATTATCATATTCCGTGGTCTTGGAGGCAAGCCGGTTGTTCAGGGAAAGGATAGAAGCATCTTTATCACTGATCTGCATGGATGCCTGGTCAAGTTGCCCTTGCAGCATCCTGGCCCGTTCTTCTATCGTGCTTTTGTCCCGGTTCAGCAGATCAACCTGTTTCTGAAGCTCATTGATTGAATCCACGGCTTCTTTAGACCCGATTTTTCCGAGTTTTAAAAAAAGCACCACGAAACCTGCGATAAAGACTATCCCGATGATGATTAGAAAAACCTCTGACATAATGTAATTCTGCATGAAGTCACAAATGTAAGTTAATTTCCTTAATTCGTCATT
>CAZVNF010000198.1:0-6166 GCA_964628215.1 uncultured Draconibacterium sp. | reverse complement strand
AGCCGATTGATTTACCTGACCAGTCATCACCTTGTCTGATTTTGAATTCTTTACCAGCAATCAGATCGATGGTATATGTCCAAACATAATCGGTACCGGTAACTACTGGTAACATTGCACCGTAGTTCTGGGTCCAGTCGCCGGGAGTTCCATCAGGATTGGTGTAAGCATCTCCGATAATTCCCATATTGAAGGTTGAATAATTGATCGGGGGGATGTTTCCTGTTTTGGTAAGGGTGGCAGTGTAACCTGAACCTACGGTATAGGCCATGGTAACAGTGTAGATGCCAGGGGCTGAGTTTACGATATTTGCTCCACCGGGAACCAATGCGTTGGAAGCACCGCCGAAGTTGGTGTTAATTTTCACCCATTTGGTAGGATCTGAATCGGTTGTGTCAATTTCAACTTTCCATCCTTGTGAATAGCGGAATTTCCATTCGCCTTTGTTAAGGGTCATGTCGGAAATGGAGTATGACATCGTGTTAAGGTTGAAAGCCGAAGGAGTAAAGGCAGTGCCATTTGACCATCCGCCCGGAGTTGCAGCACCAATAATTCCCCAAACAACTTCCATAACGGCAACTTTGTTGTATTTGGCGTCAAAAACAACATGATACAGAGCATTGGTAGGAACAGTAAACTTTGCTGTGCTGGTGGAGGAAACAGGACCACGTTGGAAAGGAAGCTTAGGCTCATCTGTAGTAGGAGTGGTGACAACACCAAAACCAGTAGCAGGCCCGAAGGTTGTCTGCACTGAACCGGCAACTTTAATAATGCTGAATCCGGCTGTACCAGCCTGGATTGGAATGTACAGTTCATAAAGGGTAGAGTCAAGTTTCTGACCATTTTCATTGATAGCCATAGACATCATCGCTTTGTCGTCAAAACTTGGAAAAGCAGTAACTGAGCCAACCACATAGTATCCGTCTAATACAATCACGGGAGGAATCGGAGTTTCATCATCTTTTTTACATGAGCTCACTCCAAAAACAAGCGCAAACACTGCAACCAGTGCAAGCATTGTTGAAATTTTGATCATCAGATTTTTCATAAACATTAAATTTAAATTAATAATTGGTTAAAATTTAAAACTGGGTTAACTATGGATTTAATAATAAATTCGAGTTGGCATCGGTGGCCCATTTCGGGATCGGGAAGGTGCTTCTGGGTTTTCCGTCGAAATCAACGTCAGGCAGTTTTTCCCAGCGGGCATCCTTGTATTTTCCAAATCTGATCAAGTCCTGTCTGCGGTGACCTTCGCAATAGAGTTCCCTGCCACGTTCGGCAAGCATTTGGTCTAAGGTGGCTCCGCTCCATGCTGCAACACCTGCCCTGGAACGAACCAGGTTTACCCATTCGTCGCCGTTTCCGCCTAACCTTATTTTCAATTCAGCTTTGATCAAATAGAAATCTGTAATTCTGAATAACGGAAAATCATTGCTTAAATTTTCCTTGGCACCACTTTTAATTTCATATTTCCCGACCCTGGCACCTGTAGTCCTGATTTGCGTAGGGGTAAAATCGGCCGCCTGCATGTACAGTGCGGGCAAATAAGGATCGATATTCAGCGCTTTATGCGTCTCACCATCAATGATCACACCACCGCCATTGGCACTGCTGGAATACTGAGGGCCAAAAATATGGTAAGCATCCCTTCTTTTATCTGTGAGTTCATAGGTGTCGAAAAACGTTGGAACTACGGCAAAACCGTTCCATGGACCTACCGTCATATCATATTTCAGGTTGTGCTGGTAGTGCAGAGTTCTCATGTGTAAACGGAATCCCTGGAAATTATCCTCATCATAAGGAATCGAGAAAATAATTTCCCTGGAAGTCTGATTTTCAGTTAAGAATGGTGCCAGAATATTGGACTCCATTGCATAGGGACCGGCAAGGGTGCTGTCACACATGTTTAAAGATTCCTGCCAGCGGGCAACACCGGTATAGATTTCAGAATTCAGGTACAGTTTTGTCAGTAAGGCAAAGGCCATGTATCTGGTAGCCATGTATTTGTTGTCGGTTGCCTTCAGATAGGGGAGAGCCGTTTGAACTGTGCTTACAAGACTGTCGTAAACATCTGCTCTTTTAATTTTAAATGGCATGGCAGGAGCGTACTTGGCGCTGGTAATATAGGGTACATCTCCGTAATTGTCCATCAACAGGTAATAATAAAAGGAGCGCAACACTTCCACTTCTTTCATTTTTGCCATCAATGCATCATTCTGCGGAAGTTCGCGCATCATGTCGAGAACCTGGTTACAGGTGGTAATCCCTGTCCAGAAAGCGCTCCACATTCTGTTTACGCCTTCATCGTCGTTGGACCATGTATGTTTATACATGTTGCGCCATTTGCCACCATCATCCCAGTCGGCTCCGCGGGTGGGACCGCAAACTTCGTCAGATGAAATTTCCTGTGCAAGGAACCACCATCCTTCGTCGTCGGCCATGGGTTTGAGTTTTGTATAGCAATCCACACTCAGGTTTGCGATCTGGTCCGCATTTTCAGGGTAGAGATCTCCGGGGATTTTATCGTACACCTCTTCATCAAGTTTTGTACAGGAAAAGAGGGTGATAAAAATGACTGAAAGGAAAAAATATCTTTTTTTCATAGCTATATAGGATTAAAAGGAAACTTTTAACCCTGCTGTATAAGCGCGGGTTTTTGGATAAACATTGTACTGATCGATGCCGAACGATAATCCGTTAACGGTTGTTTCCGGGTCAACTCCGGAATATCCCGTAATGGTGAATACGTTGTTGGCTGAAACATAAAGAGACAGTTTTTTCAGCCAGGATATTTTCGACACGTTGAAATCATACGCAAGCGAGATATAGTCAAGTTTCAGGAACGATGCGTTTTCAACATAGATATCGGCGATAGAGGGGCCGGATACGCGTCCCTGGTTGTACCAGTCAATCGCCGAAGGAAGTGCATTGAGTGACGGGAGGTTTCCCGGGTTGTCAAAAAACATTTCCGTTGCGTTGTAAACATGGTTTCCGATCCAGGCACGGAGTGCAAAATCAAGAGACCAGTGTTTGCCTAAGGTAAACGTGTTCGACCAGCCAAGTTCCACTTTGGGAGCAGCTGTTGCAACAACTGTTCTCTTGGCTTCGCTGAGTTTATCGGTATATCCTCCAGAGATTGATTCATAGATGAAAATACCATTTTTCATGGTAACATAGGTGGGAACATAGAATGATCCAACCTCTTCGCCTACCATGATCCCTGTTACATAATTCAAATCACCCACCATTCCGCGGCCCGAAACGTACCCTTCTTTTCTCACTCCGTCTTTTTCATTGAAGTAGGAACCAAGGTCAAGGATTTCGGTTTTGTTATGCGATGCGGTAAGGCTTGTTTTCCATGTGAAAGCTTTGGTTGAGATCGGGTATGCCTGGATATAAAGTTCGATCCCGGTATTTGACATGGAACCTGAGTTTGCAAAGGTTCTCTGTGCAAGGTTCGGCGGCACGGGCACGTTGTATTCGCCCAGCAGGTCGTCGGTAACCTTATAATACACTTCAATGCTGCCGCTTAACCGGCTGTTGAGGAATCCGAAGTCGATACCGAAATTATACTCGGACGTTTGTTCCCATTTAAGATCCGGATTGGCATTCCATGCCGGTTTAAAGGTAATAACTTCTTTTCCGGTTTCAGGATTTACAGCTTTGCCGCTTGGTTCCCAGAGAACCATACTTCTGTATTCACCGATTTCCTGGTTTCCGGAAATACCATAGCTGGCACGCAATTTCAACTGGTTAACCCATTTTACGTTGGAGAGCCATTTTTCCTGGTCGAGGCTCCAGCCGATCGCTGCAGTGGGGAACCATCCCCATTTGTTGTTGTCGCCAAATTTCGAGGAACCATCTCTGCGCAATGAACCGGAGATAAAGTACCTGCTTTTGAAATTATACTGTACCCGTCCGAAAAATCCAATCAGGTTGGACTGGCCTTTCCATGAACCGATATCTCCCCATTTCACATCGTTGAGCACCGCCAGGTTTTCAGGACCTGCATAGGTAGACTGGGCATCGCCGCCCTGTGAATAGAAGCCATTGTATACATTTTCCTGCCAGGAATAACCCAGCAGTGCATTCAGGTTATGGGTTTTGTTGAAATTCTTGGAATAAACCCCGGTAACTTCAATCAGTTTTGATGAAAATGCATTGTACTGCTTTTTTCCGAATCCATTGTCGGCAGAAGCGTAAAGGTTTGCCGGCCTGAAATAGTTGGTTGTATTGTCATCATGGATATAACCCAGATTGACACTGGCAACCAGTCCGTCCACAATCTCGAGGTCTGCCTTCAGGCTGCCAAGAAATTTTTTGGCACTCCTGTTATTGGTGACTTCATTGATCACCGCGATCGGATTCTCATAACTAAACACCCTTTGGCTTTTATAATAGCCCCCCGCTGAGTCATATACGGGGTCGGTAGGATTCCTGGAGATGGCCTGGTAAATGATGTCATCCTTACCCCATCCGCCATAATTTTCATAGTCGTTCTTTTCAAAAGCGCCCATCAGGTTGGCCGCCAGTGTCAGTTTATCTCTCAGGGCTTTTTGGGTGGCACTGATGCGGGCTGTTGTAATGTCCTTGGATGTACCTTTCATCGTTCCTTCCCAATTGGAGTTGGTAACTGATGCGAGGTAGGAATTGTGCTTGTTGCCACCTGAAAAACTCAGGCTGTTTTGCAGGCCGATACCTGTTCTGTAAATCTCATCCTGCCAGTTGGTAGTGGCTCCGCCATCAATAAACACACTGTCCATTGTATAATTAGGATGTTTGATCTGTGCTTTCGCCAAAAGTGTTTTTGAGAAATCACGCATTTCGGAGGCACTGAGAACAGGCAGTTTTTTGGCCACGTTTTCAATGGATACCTGTGTGCTGAATTCAATGTTGCTGTAAGCACCATCATCCTTTACTCCATCCTTGGCAGCACCGGTTGCTTTTCCTTTTTTGGTGGTGATGAGAATTACCCCGTTTGAGCCACGTGAACCATAAATAGCCGTAGATGCGGCGTCCTTAAGAATATTGTATGATTCAATGTCGTCTGGTGAAACAATATTGGGATCGGCGCCCGGAATACCGTCAATGACGTATAAAGGCTGGGTATTGGAACTAAATCCTGAGGCACCGCGGATCCTCACTGAGAAGTTCTCGCTGGGGTCGCCCCCTTTTTTTGATACCAGCACACCCGCTGCTTTGCCCTGCATGGCCTGAATCGGGTTGGTAATAACCCCGCCGTTCAGGTCATCCGATTTAACCGTACTTACTGCCCCGGTCTTGTCCGATTTCTTTTGTGTACTGTAACCGATTACAATTACATCATCCAGGGTGGTTACCTGCACAACCATGGTAACATCAAGCGGACCTTCCTTTTCAATCGTAATCTCCTGGGTTACATACCCTATAAGAGAAAATTTAAGGACAGCCCCTTTCGGAACACTGATTTTGTATTTTCCCATTACATCGCAAACGGTTCCGTTTGTGGTTCCCTTCTGAAGAACGGTAGCTCCGATAAGCAGTTCTCCTGTACCTGCCTCGGAAATGACCCCGGTAACTTCAAGGTTCTGAGCAAACAGGCTCATCGAACCTCCCAGGAACAGGAAGACAAATAGCAGGGTTTTTAATTTCATTTGTAGTTTTCTTTTCATGCTAGTGTGGATTTGAAGACTAATAAAGTTAGGCATATATTATTCTGTTGCTGGTCCATTTTTTATTGAAAAGCGATGCAAAAGTAGTAAAAATATAAACTAATTGAACAGAAGGCCACTATAATTTCTATAGCAACAGGAACGATCTCATTTTATTGTTTATTGAATACCTGGTATGCCCACGAACTGAGTGTCATTTTTTCTCCCGGACGAAGTGAAAAACTGCTGCCGGTAAAGGCTTCCTTGTATTGACCCGGAAAGTCATCGCCCTTAAGTACAACGGTTTGGGACTGACCGGACAGGTTCAGCACCACAAGAATCTGGTGTTGGGTTGTTTTTCGCAGGAAAGCATAAACATACTTATCGTTGGATGTAGGTACCTTTATGAACCTTCCGCCCGCTTCTCCTGCATCCAGGGTGCCATTCAAGGCTTTAAGTTCGTTTAACCTGGCGTAAAATGAATCAAGGGGATAGTTCCCCCACGGAATCGTGTCTTTGTCAAAGAAACGCAG
>CAZVNF010000197.1:2560-6169 GCA_964628215.1 uncultured Draconibacterium sp. | reverse complement strand
GATAAACGGGTAAACTGATTAAACTCTGTAGATATGATCAGACGAATAGCTGCAACGATTCTGCTGGCAATGATACTTGGCAATGTTCTGGCACAGGGATGGCGCAAGGGTGAAATGGAGGTGAGGGTTCTTACAGAAAGTTCGGCGGATTTACAAGAGATTCACAGCCTGGGACTGCCTTTTGAACCTGCATCTGCAAATGGTTCGGTTGTGAGAATGTACCTGGTTCCTTCGGAACTGAAGTCACTTAAGGCCAAACGGCTTCAATATGAGGTAACCATCCCTGATTTGAATGCACACTTCCGCCATTTCTGGGACAACCCGTTGGTACCATCAGGTTACTATACCTACGAACAGATCATTGCCATTGCCGACAGCCTGGCTACTAATTTTCCTTCCATTTGCAAAAAGGTGAGCTGGGGAACTTCCATGGGAGGCCGCCAGCTTGCCGCACTCAAGATCAGCGACAATCCGGATAACGATGAGCCGGAAGCCGAAATCATGTTTGATGGCGGAATCCACGGGGATGAAATTGGCGGATCGCAGAACATCATCATGTTTGCCCGGGATTTGTGCCTAACATATGGGTCTGATCCAACCATAACCGATCTCATCAACAACCGGGAGATATGGCTCTACCTGATGGTAAATCCCGACGGCAGAGTATCTATGTCGCGATACAACAACAACGGGGTCGACTGCAACCGCGACAATGGGTACATGTGGAACCAGGAGGGCAACAGTTACGGCGCATTTTCGCAGATTGAAACAAAAGCCCTTCGCAATGGCATACTGGATAACCAGTTTGTGGTGTATTCCAACTACCACAGCGGAACAGAAATAATCTCATACCCATGGAGTTACCGCGGGGAGGCATGCAGAGACTACGAACCGATCAACCAGCTTGCCAGTGTGTACTCCAACGCCTCGGGATACCCGAATTTAACCTACGGACAGGGGTACAATATCATGTATGCCATCAATGGAAGCACCAAGGATTTTCAATATGGAAGCCTCGGGCAAATTGGCTGGTCCATAGAAATTTCACTCGACAAACAGCCTCCTGCATCACAAATCAGCTATTTCTACAATGCAAACAAACCCGCCATGATCCAGTTGATAAATCAGTGTGGGTGGGGAGTTACCGGGATGGTGACTGACTCCGTGACGGGTGCGCCTGTGAGAGCATCTATATGGGTAAACAACTACTTTCCCGCATATACGGATCCTGTGGTGGGCGATTACCACAAATACCTGGTGCCCGGCACCTATACGCTCAAAGTGATGGCAAATGGTTACCAGGCAAAAACAATATTCAATGTTGCCGTACCCGGGCAGGGAAACATCGTTGCCGATGTTCAGCTGGTGCCGGCATCACACTACTATGCCAGCAAAGTGACTAGCTGCCGTATACCCGGCAATAATTTCGGCGACGAAGGATACACCCCCGGCGCATTGGGAGCCCCCGACGGAGTCCCCTATTCCCTGGGCAGAAACGGATGGATCGTGCTCGATATGGGAGATACTATATTTGATGGCCCCGGCGCCGATGTTAAAATTATCCAGTCGGGCACCGTCAACAAATCGTATACACTATCCGGAGGAAACAACATCGACGGCCCCTACACCACCATCGGCACAGGGAATGGCACCGCCAGCTTCGACCTCAATGCAGCCTTGCTTACCAAAGTACGCTATGTGTATATCAAAGACAATGGTTCAGGCGCTGCTTCAGGGGCAGGTGCAGGCTTTAACCTCGATGCCGTGGAGATGCTCACCCTGCCGCTCAGTGCCGACTTCACCGCGACAACCACCAGCCCCTGCGCCGGTATGGCAGTGGATTTCACCGATTTGTCAAACGGAAATCCGACATCCTGGGAATGGGAATTTCCGGGAGGGACACCCGCTTCCTCCAATGTGCAGAATCCGGTCAGTATCCGGTATGAAACACCGGGAATTTACAATGTTTCCTTAACCGTATCAAATGGGATTGCCACAGCTTCAAAAACCAAAACAGGTTTTATAAATGCAGGAGAAACACCCATGGTCAGGCTCGGCAATGATACCTCCATCTGCGCATGGAACACCATTTTACTCGATGCAGGCAACCCCGGGATGGTGTATTTATGGTCAACATCGGCCACCACACAAACCATAGTTGCAGATTCAGCAGGAACCGGGGTCGGATCAACAGATTACTGGGTTCAGGTTACAAATCCTGCCGGCTGCCATGCAACCGATACAATCGGGATTACTTTCGACAACTGCACTGCCTCGCCCGACTTAACGCAATACCGGGAAGTAACCATAGCCCCGAACCCGTCATCGGGTCGTTTCATGCTTACGATTCGTGGATTTGACCAGGGTCAATGGCAATTCCTATCCATGGAAGGGTCCATCCTTGAACAGTCGGAAATAAACGGCGAAAATTACAAAACCATCGCAGATTTTCATTCATTCCCCGCCGGGATTTATCTGTTGAAAGTGCAAAAAAATGAAAAGTTGGTTGTGAAAAAAATCATGATTGCTCCATCCCAGGCAAGATAGGCGCATTCGAAGAATGTGGCTAAAGCCACAACAAGAAGCATTAAAACACTAACTCAATCCGTTGGCTGAAGCCAACGGCAATTAATAAAAACCACCGGAATCCGGAGCTTTGTAGCCCCATAAATTAAGTAGTAATTTGATTTAATACTTTCACAAATGCCCGAAAACACGCATCTGGCGTGTAGGCTTTCAGCGCCAGAGGCGCGATATCTTTGTAGCTAGTGGAGAAAACATTCAAATAAGCTCCGTAGGAGCGACATCATTGTAGGCTTCAGTAAATGCAACTTGTAAAATTACGTTCAATCATATAAAATAACAAACCCATCCCATGCAATTGTTTTACATTTCCGGAATTGAAGGCAATTCCTGCGTGCTCAGCGAAGAAGAATCATGGCACTGTATGAAAGTATTGCGATCGAAGGAAGGCGATTCCATTGACCTCACCGACGGCGCCGGGAACTTCTACAAGGGAAAACTAGTAAAAATTCATCAGAAAGGCTGTCTTGTCGAAATTTCTTCAGTCCGGCGAATTCCTCCACCCGCCTGCCATCTGCACATCGCCCTTGCACCTACAAAAAACATCGATCGCTATGAGTGGTTTCTTGAAAAAGCAACTGAAATAGGCATAGATGAGATCACACCGCTCTTTTGTGAACATTCGGAACGGGAGATTGTCAAACTGCCCAGACTGGAAAAAGTACTTGTCTCAGCCATGAAACAATCTCTCAAAGCCTGGTTGCCCAAATTAAATGAACCAACCAGGTTTCAGGATTTTATAAACAGGGAATTCACCGGCCAGAAATTCATCGGGTATTGCGAAACAGGAAATGAATCGGAATTGCACAACATTTACCTTCCGGGGTCAGATGCACTGATTCTGATCGGGCCAGAAGGTGATTTTTCGAAACGCGAGATTGAAATGGCTGTAAAATCCAACTTTGTTCCCATCAGCCTGGGGCCTGCGCGGTTGCGAACCGAAACTGCAGGGGTGGTGGCTTGTCATACGGTTGGGTTGGTGAACAGGATGAGGGCCTCAGGTAGCGAGGTAGCGAAATAGCGAGG
>CAZVNF010000197.1:0-2460 GCA_964628215.1 uncultured Draconibacterium sp. | reverse complement strand
AGGTAGCGAGGTAGCGAAATAGCGAGGCAGCGAAATTTCAAAAAAAAAGCCGGCCCGGGGGTCGGCTTTTTTTTTGTTCAGTAAAGGCTTACTTTACTTTTTTGCTAAGTGCGGCACCTGCCTTGAATTTCACAACTTTCTTGGCAGCGATCTTGATCTCTTTTCCGTTCTGTGGATTGCGTCCCTTACGGGCAGCTCTCTTGGAAACGGAGAATGAACCGAAATCAACTAAAGCAACTCTTTCGCCCTTGCTGAGCGCTTTTTTGGTATTATCAATAAAAGCTTCCAGAGCACGTTTTGCCTCAGCTTTGTTAATTTTTGCATCAATGGCAATGGCTTCGATTAATTGAGCTTTGTTCATTTTTCTTAGGTTTTAATTAGTAAATAATTAATAATCCCTGCAAAGATAAGCCTTCTGAAAAAAAAGTCAAGTGTTTTCGTCTGAAAACGTGCATAAATGTTGATAAAATGGACGTATTGTTAATATCTCCATGCATAAAACAGCTAAATACCACGGGTTTCAGAGAACATACGACCGAAACCCCTCAGGAAATCCGCACTGCTCATGACTTTTCGCCCCGAAAGCTGAAGCTCGTCCAGGGCTAAAAATCCATTTTTTGCGGAAACATTCAGGAAGGTTTTACCATCCGTGAAAAATTCTCCGGGAATTCCGTGGGAATCGCCCGGGTGGGGAACAGCTCTGAAAATTTTTAAATTATGAACCTGCCCGTCTGCTGAAACAAATTCTGTAAAAGCACCGGGATGAGGACTGAGTCCCCGGATAAAATCATGGACAGACCCTGCCTCCTGGTTCCAGTCTATCCTGCAGTCTTCCTTGAATATCTTGGGTGCCTGTTTTAATAACGCAGGATCATTGATCAGCGATTCCTGGTGTATTTCCTCTATCCTGCCGGAAACGATCTTCTCAACTGTTTTAAGTACCAGTGAAGCGCCGGTTGCCATCAGCCGGTCGTGCAGTTCTCCCGCGGTTTCATCAGGCCCTATCATGAGCCGTTCGGCCAACAGGATCTTTCCTGTATCGATCTGCTCATTGATGAAAAAAGTGGTTACACCGGTTTCCTTTTCCCCGTTGATAATGGCCCGGTTGATCGGTGCGGCACCGCGGTACTGTGGCAGCAGGGAGGCATGCAGGTTAAAAGTTCCCAGGGGGGGCAATGTCCACACCTGCCTGGGTATCATGCGAAAAGCAATGACAATTTGCAAATCCGGACTATAGGACTTTAGCTGATCAAGAAACAACGGGTCTTTCATATTTACCGGCTGCAACACCGGAATCCCGTGTAACAAGGCCAATTCCTTAACCGGTGATGATCGTTGCTTAAGCCCCCTTCCCGCCTGCTTGTCGGGTGCTGTAACAACAGCAACAACCCGCCTGCCCGCAATTACAAGTTGCTCAAGAGATGCCACGGCAAAATCCGGGGTGCCAAAAAATACGATTCGAGGAAACTCAGCCATAAAAAAAAGCCTGAAAAACTTCAGGCTGTATGATTCATTCGATATTCGTTAATCAATATTCAATATTCGATATTCATTTTTATTTCTTAATAAGTCCTTCAGCATAACTGATATACTTATCAATTTCCCTTCCTTCGTATGACCGTGGAAATTCCTCTTTGATCCGTTTGTAAAGACTGAGGGCCTTGTCGAAATTTCCCAATTCTTCATAAGCCAGGCCAGCTTTCATAAGGAACAAAGGAGAAGTAAACTCATTTTTCTTCATTTCGGCAGCTTCCACATAGAGATCGGCTGCTTTCTGAGCCTGTTTCAACTCCATGTTGGCATCGCCCATGGCACCTTTTGCCATCGGTCCGACCATCTGATCCTTTGCGCTGAATTTATCCAGCTGCTCCAGCGCCTGGTCAAACTGGCCAAGCTTCAGGTAACAGACACCGGCATAATAATGGGCTAAATTGGCCGATTTGGTCATCCCGAATTCATCAATGATAGCAAGGAATCCAAGAAATTGACCGTCACCGTTCAACGCCTTTTTTAATGAATCCTGCTCAAAATATTTTTCCGCCATGAACATCTGGCTCTGGGCATCCTTTTCCTTGGGTGCCAGGTAAAACCGCTTGAACCCGAAAAAACCGAGCACAATTACGATAATAACTCCAATCACGATCAGGATGATCTGCTGATACTTTTCAATGAACTGCTCGGTCTTGCTGAACGCTTCTTCAACAGCAACAATTCGTTCTTCGGTTTTGTCAATCTTTTTTTCCTGCTTACTTGCCATGTTATCTGAAATTTGGAGGTGCAAAATTACATTTTTTCCTGAATTACAGGCACGTTCATCCAATTTTTTTACTTTTGCATAATTCTAATAAGCAGGAGTATGCACCCCGAGGATGACCTGAACCCCATTATTATCAAGGAGTTAAACGAATACCTGCGTCAATTTGTCACGGAAGAACGATTTCAAAAATTTACCGAAATCAT
>CAZVNF010000196.1:3055-6210 GCA_964628215.1 uncultured Draconibacterium sp. | reverse complement strand
CCGATCAGCAAAAACGGCAGCAACCCCATGAGGATCACCAGCAGGGTCATGAAGACAAGGTGCACCTTATACGGAGCTTCCACCGTGAGTTTCACCCCGGTCGACTCTTTGAGGTACATGGCGATGACGGGCTTGAAGTAATAGGCTACGCTGATGGCCGAGCCGGCAATGGCAACGATGACCAGCCATACAAGTCCTTTTTCCAGGGCGGTAATGAAGAGGTAATATTTTGCCATAAAGCCGGCCAGCGGCGGAATTCCTGCAAGGGAGAGCATGGCCACTGTAAGACAAAACGCTTCCAGCGGATTAGTTTTGCCCATGCCGTTGAGGGAGCTGAAGTAGTCATTTCCATGGGCTTCGCGGATGAGGATCAGGATGCCGAACGCCGTAATGGTGGCGATGGAATAGGACAGGGTATAGAACAGCAGGGCATTGTCGGACATCGGACTGAAGGCCACCACCGCCAGCAGCATGTATCCCGAATGGCTGATGCTTGAATAGGCCAGCATGCGCTTGAGGTTGGGCTGATACACGCCGGTGAGGTTGCCCAGCAGGATGGTAAACGCCGCCATCACCCAGATGGTGGTCTCCCACACGCCATGAATTCCCTGGAAGGTGTGGGTGAAAAACCGGAACATCGCCACGATGGAGGCCGTTTTCACCACGGTGGCCATGAAAGCGGTGAGCAGGGTGGGCGTTCCCTCATACACATCGGGGGCCCAGAAATGGAAGGGGACGATGGCAATTTTGAAGGCAAGCCCGATGATGAGGAGAAACAAACCGGCCAGAAACATCGGCGGATAGGTGCCGGCACAGGAGGCGACGTACACTGAGATCCTGTGCAGGTCGAATGAACCGCTGGAACCATAAATGAGGGCAATTCCGAACAACAGAAACCCCGAAAGGAAGGAACCGAGGAGGAAATATTTCAGGGTGGCTTCGTTGGAAGTTATGGCTTCCTTGTGACTGCCGGCCAGCACATACAACGCGATCGACAAGGTTTCAATCCCCAGGAAAAGCATGATGAGGTTGCCGTAGGAGGTCATCATCACAGCGCCGGTGAGGGCAAAGATCATCACCCCGTAAATGTCGTCGAGGGGGCGCTGAACCCCCCGGTAGTAGCGGGCTGCCAGCGAAAAGATCAGGAATGCGGAGAAGATCAGCACGGTGCTGAACGCTACAGCGGTGTTGTCAACAATGATCATCTCATGATAGTAGCTTCTGAAGATGTTCCAGTCGCGGAGGGTGAGCGCCATGGCAACCACCAGCCCCACAAGGATCACCGGCAGCAGCCATGTTTGCTTTTTCATGATCCCCAGGAAGAGGACCAGCACACCAAGGATGGTCAGAGAGATGATCGTCGTCATTATTTGGTAAAATTTAAAGTCTGCAGTACATCCGGCATGGCAACATCCAGAAAAAGCCCCGGGAACAGCCCGATCCAGAAGATCATGATGATAAGCGGGATGAAAACGGTCAGTTCCGGCCAGGTTAAGTCTGCGATGTTTTCTGTGAGTTCATTGGTTTTCCCGAGCATGGTTCGCTGGTACATCCAGAGCATGTACACCGCGCTGAAAATGATGGTCATTCCCGCGATGGCCGCGAAAACCATGGAGTATCCGAACAACCCCAGCAACAGCAGAAATTCGCCAATAAATCCGTTGGTGAGCGGCAGTGCAATGCTCCCCAGCAGGGTGATCATGAATACAATGGCCAAACGGGGCGCTTTGAGGGCAATGCCGCCAAGCTGACTGATATTGCGTGTTCCGGTGCGTTGTTCGATGAGGTCAATTACAATGAAGAGCCCCACGATGTTGATGCCGTGAGAAACCATCTGGATCACAGCTCCTTCCATGGCATAGGGTGTAAGTGCGAACACCCCGGCGGCGATGAGGCCTACATGGGCGATGGAGGAATAGGCCACCAGCCGTTTCATGTCGCTTTGCCGGATGGCAATGACCGAGGCATATATGATTCCTGTAATGGCAAGGATGATTGCAACCGGGGCATATTGCTGCACCGCATCAGGACAAATCGGGATCATCCACCGGATCATCCCGAAGATGCCCATCTTGAGCATAATCCCGGCCAGCAGCATGCTTCCGGCGGCAGGTGCCGTGGCATAGGTGTCGGGTTGCCAGGTATGGAGCGGGAATACGGGGATTTTAATTGCGAAGGCCAGGAAGAAGGCGATAAAGATCCAGGTTTGTTCTGCCGGGGTCAGACCAGCTTCATAGAGCGCCCGGAAGTCGAAGGAGTGGGGAAAGGGGGTGCGGTGGTACACGTATATCAATGCCACGAGCATGAACAAACTTCCCACAAAGGTGTAAATGAAGAACTTAAAGGTGATCCGGATGCGGTCGTTGCCGCCCCATACCGCACAGATAAAATAGGCCGGAATAAGCGCCAGTTCCCAGAAAATGTAGAAGATCAGTCCGTCGAATGCTACAAATACGCCTACCAGGGCCATCTCCATCAGCAGGACCAGGCTGTAAAAAGCAGCAGGACGGCTGTAACTGTGGCTGAAAGAGGCCAGTATGATGACCGGCACCAGGAAGGTGGTGAGCATCACCATGAGCAGGCTGATGCCATCCATGCCAAATTTCAGGCTCACGCCCATAGTAGCGAGCCAATCCATCGAAAAAAGCAGGTTGCAGTGGCACGAAGTTTTATACTGGATGAAGGCAGCTACGGCCACGCCAAACTCGATGAGCGAGCCGGCCAGTGCGAATTGCCGGATGGCTTTTTCCTGCTTTATCGTGATGAGGATCAGCGAAATGGCCAGCGGCAATAATATGAGTATCAGGGTCAGCATCGGTCAGATCAGGATATTAAGGAACAGGATCAGAATGATCCCCACAATCATAACAAACATGTAAAAGCCCACGTTGCCGGTCTGGATAAAGCGAACGGTATTGCCGGTCCACACCACCAGTGTGCCCACGCCGTTCACGATACGGTCGATGAAGCGGATTTCGATTACTTCGTGCAGGAACCGCGACAACCAGAGCAAGGGCTTTTCAATGAGCAGGTTGTAAATTTCGTCGATGTAATACTTCCTGGAAATCAATTCTGCCAGGAAAGGCTGTTTTGCCGTATCCGGCTGCAGCCCGGAATTCTGTTTAACATAGCGGGACCAGGCCCAAAACACCATG
>CAZVNF010000196.1:0-2955 GCA_964628215.1 uncultured Draconibacterium sp. | reverse complement strand
TAAAAGGCGGTCATCAGTGAACCAACTACGGCAATGACCCACATTGCTGCGGAACGGTCAAACAGATGCAGCAGAATTTCATCCTTGGAAAAGAAGCCCGACAGTGGAGGAATTCCCGCGATGGCGATGGTGCCGATGAGGAAGGTCCAGTAGGTTTTGGGCAATTTTTTACGCAGTCCGCCCATGCTTCGGATATCCTGTTCCCCTCCCAGTGCGTGGATCACGCTTCCGGCACCCAGAAAGAGCAGCGCTTTGAAAAACGCGTGGGTGGTGAGGTGGAACATCGCCCCGGTGAAGGCACCCACACTCAACCCGACAAACATATAGCCCAGCTGGCTGATGGTGGAATAGGCCAGGATTTTCTTGATGTCGTTCTGGAAAATGGCGATGGAGGCGGCAAAAAGTGCCGTGGCAAGTCCGGTGATTCCAATGATGGCCATGGTCGTGGGGGCCAGTACGTAAAGTATATTCGACCGGGCGATCATGTAAACCCCGGCAGTGACCATGGTTGCCGCGTGGATCAGTGCGGAAACCGGCGTTGGACCAGCCATGGCATCGGGGAGCCAGGTGTAAAGAGGTATCTGGGCGCTTTTCCCGACCGCACCCACAAAAAGCAGCAGGGTGATGGCCACGATGACCGGATCGCCCATGGGCATCAGCTTTGCCGCGGCGAAAACCTGGTCGAACGACAAAGAACCAAACGTATTGAATATCAAAAACATTCCCATCAGAAATCCCAGGTCGCCGATCCGGTTCATGATAAAAGCCTTTTTGGCGGCATTGTTGTAGTCATGGTTTTTGAACCAGAAGCCGATGAGGAGATAGGAACAGAGCCCCACTCCCTCCCATCCGATGAACATGATGGGATAATTGGCCCCAAGCACCAGCAGCAGCATGGAGAATACAAAGAGGTTCATGTAGGCAAAAAAACGGTTGAATCCCGGATCGTCTTTCATGTAACCCACCGCGTACACATGAATCACAAAGCCTACCCCGGTAACAATCAGCAGCATCAGCACCGAAAGCGGATCGACGAGGAAGGAAAACGGGATGTTGAGGGGGCCAAGGTGGATCCAGGGAAGGGAGTAGCGAGGTGGCGAGGTAGCGAGGTAGTGAAAATTAAAAAAAACAAAAAGAGACAAAATAAATGACAACAAGATTGTTCCGGGGCCTATGACCGAAGTCCATTTTTTGGGAACCGTCCGGTAACCTATTCCCAGGAACAGGAAACCCAGGAGAGGGAAAAGTGGTATTAATAATTCAATTATATTCATTTGTTCAATTTCGGAAAAATCTATTGTTTTTCTTTTTTCGCTACCTCGCCATTTCGCTACCTCGCTACCTCGCTACCTCGCTATTTCTCTACCATTTCAACTTATTCAGCACGTTTATATCAATCGAATGCGTTGTTCGGTAAATAAGAACCACAATCGCCAGCCCGATTGCCACTTCCGCGGCTGCCACGACCATGATGAAAAAAACAAATATCTGACCGGCAGGGTCGTTGGTATAGGCCGAAAAGGCTGCCAGCAGAAGGTTTATTGAATTGATCATCAGCTCGATGGACATCAGAATCACCAATGCATTGCGTTTGATAAGCACCCCTACCACGCCGATGCTGAATAAGGTGGAGCAGAAGACGAGGTAGTAGTGGATGGGGATTGAGGTGAGTTGGGTCATGTGCTTTAATTTGAATATCGAATATTGATCAACGAATTTTGAAATCAGAATTATTGCTTCGCTTTGTTGGTTGTGGCTGTTTGGATGCTTTTGACAAAAATGGAGATTAGTTCATTACCTTCTTTTAAACAATTTAAAAGTAGTTCTTTATTTGCGGTCAGTGGTTTAGCTTGAATAATAAGCAGGGAAATATAGGTTTCCCTCAGTTCTTTCAGCGCAACTTTCATCTTGTGAACAAAGTCATTTGGTGATTCTGCGCTTTTGGCCTCTCCATAATTTAATGCCGGCGAAATACCTGACCTGATTATCTGGCCAGCAACATATTTACCTGCATAGGAATCCTCCAATGATTCAGCCAATGAAATTATCATAACAGAAAACTTCACCAATCTATCCTCCAAATCAAATTTCCTTATTTCACTCATTCTTCAATCCTCATTCTATTTTACTTCAAAATTCAATATTCGTTGATCAATATTCAATATTCTTTCAGATCTGCTCTTTCTTCCCCAACAAAACCGCTCCCACCATCGCTGTTAAAAACAGCACCGACGATAATTCAAAGGGGATGAGGTAGTCGTGGTAGAGGATCTTGCCAAGGTTTTTCACAAGCCCGATCTGGGTCATCATGGGATCGTGCAGCGACTTGATTTCGTAGCCCCTGAAAACACCTATCAGCGTGAGCATCAGCATTCCACCGGCAATAAAAGCGATGATGTTGACCCACATGGGTTTTGGCGACCGCTCGTCCTTGTTCAGGTTGAGCAGCATCACGGTAAAAAGAAACAGCACCATGATCGCGCCGGCATACACGATTACATGCACCACTGCCAGAAACTGGGCGTTCAGCAATACATAATGGCCGGCAATGGCGAAAAAGGCAAGCGTGAGAAAAAGAACCGAATGGATCGGCTTTTTCGAAACAAGCATCATTATCGCTGAAAAGAGCGCCAGGATGCTGAGAAAATGAAATATATACTGTGTAAACATGCGTTAAAAAATCAAAAAGCAATATTGTTTACCTGTTGTGTTTAAAATTTTTATTCTTCTTGAATTCAAGTACTTCCGGCGTTTGCCGTTTCGACACATCCACTCTTTTTGCCGGATCGGCGGGCTCAACAAGTATATCTTTGCCATAGATGAACTTGTCGCGCTGGTATTCTGATTTTACAATTTCCTTTGTCAGGAAGATGGCCTCTTTCGGACACGCTTCTTCACAGTCGCCGCAAAAAATGCATCGCAGCATGTTGATCTCATATACTGCAGCATATTTTT
>CAZVNF010000195.1:3448-6246 GCA_964628215.1 uncultured Draconibacterium sp. | reverse complement strand
ATCATTGAATTTTGCAACCTTGCTAAAGTATAATCAAAAAATGAAAATCGGATGGTAGGAATTCCGGAAATAAATATGGCAATTTTGACAACTTTAGGCAAGCTGTTTGTGTGTAATTCATTGTTTAATAACTATATGCCAAAAAATAACCTGTGCAGATTTTGCCGCCTGAAAAAAGAGGATGATCAGGAAAAATCAGGAATTGGAATACTCAGAGGCTGGTGCCGGATTGATCTGAACCAGGGAAAAAGTGGAATTTTTCGAGTTTTCTTACCAACTCGAGGGTGTTGTTGACTGAAAATTGTTTTCGAAGTTTTCCAAGAGTCTTTTCCAGCGCTGATTCGGTCAGGTGAAGATAGCCGGCAATCTGTTTTTGTGAATGCCCTGTTGCCAGATAATACAGTAACTCCTTTTCGGATGGTTTGATGTGGAAAAGATTTTGATTTGGCACATTGCCTGTAGAAAGGTTCGGAATCTGAGCCATCTGGCCTTTTAATATGTTTTCTCCTGTAAAAACCCGCTTCAGGGTATCAACCATCTCAGCTTTTTTCGCATGTTTGGTAAGATAAGCTGCCACACCTGCTTCGGCCGCCTGCATCTTCCAGATTTCCTGTTCTTCGCCGGTCAGAATCACGATAGGTTTACCGGGATACCTGGATAAAAGCGCTTTGATGTTATCCAGGGGTTCCGTTCCCGGAATGAATAAGTCAAGCAGGATAATATCAAATAACTGATCCCTTTCTCCGCTGATTGCCTCCTCGATGGTTTCGGCGCTGCAAGCAATAACAACCTCATCCCGCGACCGGCGAAACTTTGTTTTCAACCCATCGGTTACCAGCCAATGGTCTTCTATTGAAAACAATCTGATCATGCTGCTCCTCCCGATATTTTATCAAGAATCGATTTTTTCTCCCTGACCGGAACAGAGATTTCCCAGCTTACGCCAAACCCGGGCCTGGTATCAAGATCTGCTACTCCGTTCATGAGCCTTACCCGCTCGTAAATGTTGATAATTCCGATTCCTTTTTCTGATACTTTTTCGCGGTCAAACCCCGGTCCGTCATCCTCATACCTGACAGTAAGCCGGTGACGATCAACCGTGATAACAAGGGATATCCGTGCTGTTTTGGCATATTTAACCGCGTTGGTCAGCAATTCCTGAATAATCCGGTAAAGATGCATTTTTGTTTCTTCGGATAGTTCGGGATATTCTTCCGGCTGAGCAGTTGAAAGATTGATCTGATTAAACCTGATGGTTTCGCGGCACATTGCTTCAATATTCCGGCTAAAACTGAATTTTTCAAGCCAGTTACGCTTAAATCTGTGCGACAATTTTTGCAACTGGTCCTGCAAATCAACCAGCATATGCATTCCTGCTTTTTGTTCTTCCGGGTTTGTAAAGGAGGCCGACTCCATGAAGTTAGTGAAATTAAGTAGTTTATGGCCCGTCAGATCATGCAGATCACGGCCAAGAATGGTTTTTTCATTTTCATCAACCAGGATGATCTTTTTAGCTGCGGCTATCATTTTTCCCCGGCTGATTGCATGATTGCGAACAAGAAAAAATGATAAGGTAACAGCAACAAACAAAGCGAAGAGGATGATGAAGATAAACCAAAACCGAGCGGTAACAAAGGCTGATCTTGTTTGTTCAGATTCCTGCTGAGCAGCCCTCACCATTGCCTCTTTGTTTTTCAGCTCCAGCATCGCGCCAAGGAGGCGTACTTGTTTATCGGCTGCTTTTTTATCTGCCCGGGCAAGAAGTTCAATCGATTTTTTTTCGTAACCCATGGCTTCTTTATACTTCCCTTCTGCGCTCAAAACATCAGAATAAGTATCATATAAATTGGCCATCCAGGCATCGCTTTGTATCTCTTTCGCCAAAGGAAATGCAAAATTTAATAAATAGCGCTCTGCGCTTGTATTCTCACCTTTTTCAAGATAACTGTATACAAGATTATTATAAGCTGCCAACAGGGTAATTGGGGCATTTCTTTTGTTAATCAGGCTAATGGCTTTGGAATAGCAGGCGATTGCCGAATCAGGATTAGTCATTCCGGAACCGTAATTAACGTATAGAGAAGCCATCGGCTCAGCCCCATCTTTGCAATCCTGAAGGTATTGTATGGCCATACGCTCTTGCTTTTCAGCCTTGCCGGGATCCTTTTCCATTTTAGCAAGATTGCCTAAAGCTGCAGCGGTTTGAAGGGGTGCATGATGACGGACAGCCTGACTTAAGGCGGAATCATACATCATTTTTGCTACGGAATCATTGCCCAGATCGGTATAAATTGTTCCAAGGGAATTCAAAGCGTTTGATATCACTATGAAATTATCAACTTTTCCGGCTTCTTTTATCGCGGAATCGAGTAAAACAATTGCTGTTTTAAAATTTGCCGCCGAAACATGAAGCATGGCGATGTTGTAAAGCAGCATCGGTTTTTCAGGATGAACAGGTTGAGCAGGTTTCAGGTCCAGCGCTTTCGAATAATAAACAAAGGCTGAATCACTCATCGATAACGACCATGCATTCCCCATGATATTGTATGCCTTCAGCAGCAGATCATCATTACCGGCATCCTGTGCAAGTCGGATGGCCCGCCTGGCTAAGTAAACGCCGGAATCGGTATGACTCACCCGGTGTTCCATTACAAGCGCACCAATCGCGTTGATGGAATCCATAGCAACATGCACTTGCTGATCAACCGCACCTGCCTCTTTTTCATTCAACTGCCGGCAACCTGAAAATAACAGAAATAAAAAAATACTGATCTGGAATACGTAATACTTCATTTCCT
>CAZVNF010000195.1:2177-3348 GCA_964628215.1 uncultured Draconibacterium sp. | reverse complement strand
AAATCAACTCCGGATAAATTTCATTCCTCATTCTTCATTGGTCATTGATCATTTATTTTTCCTATGTTTGTATAAATTTAAACCCTCCTGGCATGGCAAAGTCAAAACACAACTACTGCGTGATCATGGCCGGCGGCGTCGGCGCCCGATTCTGGCCCATGAGCCGTACAACCCATCCGAAACAGTTCATCGACATCCTGGGAACAGGAGAAACACTGATCCAGCAAACGTTTAAACGGTTTAGCCGCATCTGCCCCAAAGAGAATATCTATATCGTCACCAACGAGATCTACAAAGCGCTGGTGCAAAAGCAAATCCCCGAGATCGACCCCCGGCAAATCCTGCTGGAGCCCTCCCGCCGCAACACCGCCCCCTGCGTGGCCTACGCCAACTACTGCATCCTCGCTCGCGACCCCGATGCCCGCATCGTGGTAGCCCCCTCCGACCATATCATTCTCAAAGAAGACGTCTTCCTCCAAAACATCGCATCGGCCCTGGAAGCAGCCACGGAAAACGACTGGCTGCTCACGTTAGGCATACGCCCCAGCCGCCCCGATACCGGCTATGGCTACATCCAGTATGTGGACGATGAGAATCATGTGTACCCGAAAGACATCCAGATCAGAAAGGTGAAGACCTTTACCGAAAAACCAAACCTGGCGCTTGCAGAAACGTTCGTCCAGTGCGGCGACTTCTTATGGAATGCGGGGATTTTCATCTGGTCGCTGAAAACCATCATGAAAGCCTTTGAAACACACCTGCCCGATGTGGACAACCTGTTTAAGGCAGGGATCGGGAAATATGGCACCAGAGAGGAGAAAGCATTCATCGCCCACACCTACACAGTGTGTAAAAGTATTTCCATCGACTATGGGGTGATGGAAAATGCCGACAGTGTGTATGTGCTGGCGGCAGACTTCGGCTGGTCCGATCTCGGTACCTGGGGTTCCCTGTATGAAAACCGCACCCGGGACGAAAAAGGCAATACGGTGGTAGGAAAAAATGTGATGATGTACAATTCAACCAATTGCATCGTTCACATGCCCAAAGATAAAGTCGCCGTGCTGCAGGGGCTCGACGACTATATCGTGGTGGAATCGGACAAAGTACTGCTGATATGCAAAAAAACGGACGAGCAGCAAATCCGGCAGTTTGTAAACGACGTAATGCT
>CAZVNF010000195.1:0-2077 GCA_964628215.1 uncultured Draconibacterium sp. | reverse complement strand
AAAAAACGGACGAGCAGCAAATCCGGCAGTTTGTAAACGACGTAATGCTGGAAAAGGGGGAGAAATATGTGTAAAAGGAAACGGTCAGCGATGCACTAAGGCGGTGACTTTTCTTTGCTACTTTCTTTTGGTGGTAGCAAAAGAAAGTAGATATATATAAGCTCCTATTTAAGGTGTTTCCCCAGGAACGCCTCCATCGCCCGGTAAAAATCAAACCGGTTCTCTTCATTGTGAAATCCATGGCCTTCATTGTCTTTTACCATGTATTCCACCGTAATGTTGCGTTTCTTCAATGCATCCACGATCTGGTTTGACTCCTCTATGTTCACCCGGGGGTCGTTCTTGCCCTGGGCAACAAACAACGGGGTTTTGATTTTTTCGGAATTCAACGCCGGGGAAGTAGCTACAAACTGTAAACTGTCACCATTTGGGTTGCCTACCATCTCATACATCATGTCGAGCATGGGTTTCCAGTAGGGAGGGATGGTTCTCATAAAGGTGAAGAGGTTCGAAACACCTACGTAATCAACGCCTGCAGCGTAAAGATCAGGTTCGCGCACCAACCCCTGAAGGGTGGCGTATCCGCCGTAGCTACCGCCATAGATGGCGATCTTTTTGGCATCGGCAATGCCTTTGCTGATGAGCCATTGTGTACCGTCGGTGATATCATCCTGCATGGTCTTTCCCCATTCCTTGAATGATTTCTCCCAGAAGCTTTTGCCATACCCGGTCGATCCCCTGAAGTTCATCTGCAGGATCGCGTATCCGCGGTTGGCAAGGAACTGGATCTCGGGGTTGAAATACCAGCCATCGCGTGCCCATGGGCCACCGTGGGGGTTCACAATCACCGGCAGGTCCTTTGCTGTTTCCATCGTGTATCCGTTCGGAAGGGTAAGGTATCCCTGGATCTTTACACTGTCGCGAGCCGTATATTCGATGGGGATCATCTCAGCGAGTTCATCTTCTTTCAACCACGGGCTGATGTCGGCTACTTTCGTCAGGCTGTCTTTTGCCCGGTCGTACACGTAGTATCCGCCCATGGAACGGTCGCTGTAGGCACGGATCATGAATTTATCTTCCGCCCTGGTGAGTGAGGTGATGTTGAAAATGTAGTTTCCCAGTTTCTGCTGAATCTTATCCATCATCTTTTTGCTCTCCTCGTCAAAAAAGTAGCGCTCCTGTTTCGATGATTCATAGTTGGCACAAATCAGTTTTTTCTCTAACCTCGACCAGGTCACATCGCCCACATCGTAATCCTTGTTTTCGTAGAGCATTTCAAGTTCCTTGCCATTCACAATATCGAAGACAACCACGGCACTTTTATCGCGGCCCAGGTTCGATGTGGCATAGAGGTTCTTGTTGTCGAAGGTGAACATGAGGGGTGACAGGTTCTCTTTGAAATTGGTGGTGAGTACCGGCTTGAACTGGTCTGTCTCCTTTTCACGGTAGAGGAGCTGTGTATTCACGCCGTCAACGATGGCGGTGGCTGCGCGAAGTTTTCCTTCATGGTCGAGGATCCATCCCTGGATGTTGCCCGGATTTTCGGCCAGCTGGGTCATTTTACCCGTAACAATGTTCAGCCGGTAGGGATCGAACACCTCGGGATTGCGTTTGTTAAGCCCGATAATCAGTTCGTCAGGGAAATCATAGAGGTCGTCGAAGATTTCGGTTCTCACCTTCGGAAAATCGGTGAAGCACTGCAGGTTCGTTCCGTCGATGTTTACGCCGTAGAGCTTGAAGTTCTCGTCGCCGCCGGTATCTTTAAGAAACACAATACGCGTGGGGTTTTTCCAGAAATAACCCGCTATATCGCGGTCTTTCTCGGCAGTCAGCCGAACGGCGTTTTCAGTTCCGATCTCCTGGACAAAGATATTCATGCGTTTTTCATACGGCGCCATGTATGAAAAGTACTTCCCGTCGGGGGAGATCTGGTAACGCGCTTTTTCCGGATTTTTAAAGAAATCCTCCAGCGGAATTTGCCTTGCCTGCACCGGTTTTTTAGATTGGCATCCTCCCAGCATAAGGGAAGAAATGATGATTCCTCCCATGAGGAGGTAAAATAGGGTTTTTGTTCTCA
>CAZVNF010000194.1:2943-6247 GCA_964628215.1 uncultured Draconibacterium sp. | reverse complement strand
CCCGTTGTTCACAGCAAGTTTATAGCTTTTCCCGTTGAGGGTGAATTTCCCCTTTGCAATGCGGTTTGCGTAGCGCCCAACCAGGGCACCAAAATAGGGGCTGTTGGCAATATACTGGTCAAGGGTGTCATATCCCAGCACGATATCGCCCATGCGGTTATTTTTATCCGGAACAAGGATCGAGGTAATGATGGCGCCATAATTGGTGATCTTTACAGTGATTCCATTGATGTTGGTCAGTGTATATAAATAAACCTCCTTTTGATTGGCAATTCCAAAGGGTTCTCTCATAATTAAAGTTTTTGCATCGATTAGTTCAACGGTATCATGCGTTTTCTTTTTATTGGAATCAGGACCGTCAGAAGTGTCAATCCTGACTCCACCATCGCAGGAAAACAAGGTCAGGATCAGGGAGATCCCCGTGATGAAACCAAATAGATCTTTCATTGGACAGATATTTAATATCAGGACAAACCTATTAAAATTATGCCACAATAACAACATTCTTTTTACTTTTGGTGCAAAATTACATCCTCAAATAAATAGATCCTGTATTGAATTTATCCCAAAAAATCATCCTCATCACCGGCGCTTCATCCGGCATTGGCGCAGCTACAGCCCTTGCCTGTGCTGCGGCAGGGGCAAAGGTAGCTATGGCAGCCCGCAGAAGGGAAAAGCTGGAGGATCTTGCAAAAAGGATGAACGGGGCGCTGGTTATCACGACTGATCTGAGCAGCGAATCTTCAGCCCGGGAAATGGTACGCAGTGTGGTTGCCTGTTTTGGCAGAATTGATGTGTTGATCAACAATGCAGCCAGCATCATTGTGGCAAAGTCTGATTCTGTTAAACCGGCAGATTTAGTCAGTGCGTTCACAACCAACCTCGTCGCTCCAGTGGCTGCAACCCAGGAAGCCATCCTTTTTATGCGCCAACAGGGCGGAGGCCATATCATCAATGTAGGTTCGCCCGGATTTATGATGGGAATTCCGTTTTATGCGCCGTATGTTTGTTCGAAAGCCGCCTTTTCTGCATGGACACGCACCATTCAAGCCGAGTGGGCCGGAACAGAAATCATTGTGAGTGAGTATTTCCCCGGGTATATTAAAACAGATTCACCCCCAGATTCACGACTTGGTACCATAGACCAGGATTTCCTGATGGCTGAACAGCAGAATTTAGTGGCCAGGATATTTACGAAACCAAAATCCCCGGAGCAGGTAGCCCGTCAGCTGGTTAAGCTGATCATTAAACCAAAAACCCTTGTGTATTCTGATTTTAGTGTTAAACTTGGTGCATTTATTTCCAATATTCCCGGATTCCGGCTAAATATTGCCCGTCAGCTTGCGAAAAATGCAAGAGAGAAAACAAACCTTACTATTTTTACAGAAAATCTGACACCAAAATGAGACAAACCATTCCCTTAAAAGAACGCAAAACCGATTACATCTATCTTGCATTTTTCTTTCTGAATCTGTTTTATATCACGTACATTGTTGACCTGGAACAACTTGTAATTCAAAATCCTGATGATTTTCAATATCCTTTATGGCCTTTACCTTTCCTGGTCGACATGGTTCACTGGTGGGGCAGCAGTTTCGATCCGCTGCAATGGGCGCGGCCCACATGGTGGAAAGCAACCATCTGGCTTGATGCGGTGTTTTTTGGTCCCTATTATGCTTTTGCCATTTACGCCTTTATCAAGGGTAAGGAGTGGATCCGTATTCCAACCATCATCTTTTCTTCCATCCTTTTTACCAATGTCTTTATCATCATGAGCGAGGAGTATTGGGGTCCCCATGCCACCAACGCCCCGTTTATAGTAACCGTCGCCAACGCCCCCTGGTTCCTGTTTCCGATATTCCTTATCTGGAAAATGTGGAAAAATGAACACCCCTTCACCCGCGAAAACTAACCCACCCAAAGGGCACCGTTTCATCCTTCTCTTTCATCCCTCTCACACACTTTCCCCCTTCTCCTTGAGGAGAAGGGTCAGGGGATGAGGTATTTTCGGTGGAGAAGCGTCAGGGGATGAAGTAAGATTACTTGGCAAGTTCAACATTCATCTTTCCCACCAACTCTTTAAACCTTGCCAGATCTTTTGCCTCAACAGGTTTTGCCGGTGGGGATTCAAGTTTGAGCGGATCGGTGGGGCTCCCGTTCCTGTATACCCTGAAATCGAGGTGAGGTCCGGTAGACAAACCGCTGCTGCCCACATAACCGATCACCTGGCCCTGTTGCACATGCATTCCTTGTTTCAACCCTTTGGCATAACCCGAAAGATGGGCGTAGGTTGTGGTGTAAACAGAATTATGACGGATGCTGATAAACCTGCCATAACCTCCGCGAAACCCCACCACATTTGCGTTTCCGTCTCCCAGGGCGACTACGGGTGTACCGCGGGGCGCTGAATAATCCACCCCGAAATGGGGGCGGGCAATGCGCAGGATAGGGTGCATGCGGGAACGTGAAAACCGGGAGCTGATGCGCGAAAACTTCAGCGGAGCTTTGAGAAATGACCGTTGCAGGCTTTGCCCGTTTTCATCAAAATAGGTTCCTTTTCCCTGCTGTTCAAAATGATAGGCATGAAAAACTTTGCCGTTGGTCTGGAATTCGGAGGCCAGAATGCGGTCGATCCCGATCATTTTATTATCCACAAAGATCTCTTCATAGATCACTTTGAAATTATCTCCTTTTTGCAATCCGTAAAAGTCAACTGTCCAGGCATAAACATCAGATAATGCAAGGCCAAGGTTTACATCGAGTTTGTTCTCCGTAAAGCAGTTCCAGAGCGAGCTTGTAATGGTACCAGATGCTGTTTTCACCAGCCGGGTTACCTTTTTCTTGCTTTTATAAACTTTCAGAGTGTCCCTGAGATCGTACACCACGAAATCGATCGGGTTAATTTCATAGATAAAAAACAGGGTCCTGGCGGAACTGTCTTTTGCGCAGATCCTGGCGAAACTGTTTCCTGCTTTTATTTTCCTGACGTCAAAAATATCCCTTGCTTCATTCGCCATCCGGTCAACCGTGCCATTCGGCACATAAGCAGCGAGTACCGACGACAGGCTTTGGTTGTTGGAAAAAGTGCCACGGACTATTTCCATGCTGTCAAGCCCGATGCCGTAAGCAACAGCAGGGGGCCTGGCGGCGACTACCTGTTGAATGGTCTTCTCGCGGGTGGAATAGATGAAAACCCCAATGATCACCACGAGGATAAGTACAATAAAAAGAGCAATAATTGTGTAGGTCCGAAGGGGTGTTTTCTTCATAACTAATCGAATTTCAAAATGATCTGCACGATCTC
>CAZVNF010000194.1:0-2843 GCA_964628215.1 uncultured Draconibacterium sp. | reverse complement strand
CAGCTCTTTGCGTGGTTTCCCGATAAATCGCGAACGGTCGCGGTCTTCACGGCCTACAAGATAAAACCGGTTGTCGACAAGTATGGCAGTGTCCCTCAACACAGTAATTCCGTGTTCCTGCAGGTATTTCACTGCAGGTTCCACTCCACCGATATATTCATGGTTGCCCGTAATGGCATACACGCCCAGTTTTGACCTGATCTGACCCAGGTTTGCCCCGAGGTTATTTTTTATTACCGGGGCAAGGTCTTCATCCACCACATCACCGGCAAAAAGTACAAGGTCGGGGTTCAGTTCATTGATGGTTTCAACAAGTCTGTTGGCTTTTCTTTTGGCGATAATGGTTCCCAGGTGTATGTCAGAAGCCATTACGATCTTCAGTGTTTTATTGCCGGGAACCACTTTTCCGACATGCAGCTCCAGTTTTCTGACCACCGGGGTCCTCGCGTTGATGAAACCACCGGTCACAACCAATGTAACGAGTCCGATGACTGCATAAAGCACAATCAGTTTGGTATGCTGGTAATCAACATAGAACGATTGTGGAAAAATGTGGAAAAAGTGGTTGATCACCCTGGCAAAATCAATAAACAGGGCGATCAGGATGAAATAGAGCATAAATGCCAGCCAAAAAGAGCCAATCCATGTAATAACACCTGTAAATCCGCAAGGGTAGGCCCGCTCCATGATCCTTGCCAATACAAAAGTAGATGCGATCAGCCAGAAACCTGCAATATACCATGGCCTCCAGGCAGAGCCTGCCGGTATGGATTGCAATCCCCGGATAAAAATGTAACTGTTAACCAGTCCGTAAACGACCAGTACGATGGTGAAAAATATAATAAATGCGCTTGTTTTCAATGTTTTTTGTCCTTTTTTGAATTTATGGCTGCAAAGTTACCGTTTATTGAAATATACCTTTAAATTTGTTTGCTGATATTATTGATTAACCATATCAGATAGTGTTCTCTTTTGCGTACTCTGAAACAATATTACACGAAGGGACACGAAGAAGACACGAAGGATCACAGAGAAAAATTAGTTTTTGAGACAATTTTTTAAGAATTAATATATGATTGAAACCGGATTTGTTCTGAGCTGGATCGACTACACCATCATGATCGTATATTTTGCCTTTGTGATGGGTATCGGTTGGGCGCTTAAACGTTACATGAAAGATGCCAATGCTTTCCTGGAAGCCGGGAGGTCCATGCCAGCCTGGGTGGCCGGGCTTGCCTTTATTTCTACCAACCTGGGTGCACTTGAAGTAATGGGGATGACCGGGTCAGGTGCCAAATATGGCATGCTGACCACTCACTTCTACTGGATCGGGGCAATTCCTGCCATGGTGTTCCTTGCTTTGTTCATGATGCCCTTTTATTATGGTTCCAAAGCCCGTTCTGTTCCTGAATACCTGAAACTGAGGTTCGATGAAAAGACCCGGGGACTGAATGCCATTCTTTTTGCCGTAATGACCATCCTGGCCTCCGGGATATCCATGTACGCACTGGCCATCCTTATGGAAAAAGTGTTGGGGTGGAACTTTCATCTCAGCCTGGTCCTTTCAGCCGCGATAGTTCTGGGCTACACTTACCTGGGAGGCCTCTCTTCAGCCATTTACAATGAAGTTTTACAGTTCTTCATCATCGTGATCGGGTTGTTGCCGATTGTTTTTCTGAGTCTGCAGGACCTGGGTGGCTGGACGGGCATGAAGGAACAACTGGCGCCCATAGTTACAGCCAAAGGCTACGCAGCAGACACCTGGACCACCACATGGAAATACACCGGTTCAGCCACCTCTAATCCGCTGGGTGTGGAATGGTACGGAATAGCAGCCGGCCTCGGCTTCGTGTTGTCCTTTGGTTACTGGTGTACCAACTTCCTGATTGTTCAGAGAGCCATGGCGGCTGAATCGTCTACTGCGGCCCGTAACACACCACTCATTGGTGCGCTTCCTAAAATGTTTATTCCTTTTCTCATCATCGTTCCCGGCATTGCCGCCCTGGTACTGCTGAACAAACAGGGATCCGGTTTTACCCTGCCGGAAATTTCACCGGGACACTACAACTACGATTATACTATTATTGCCTTGTTAAAGCAATACCTGCCTGCCGGGGTACTTGGTTTGGGAATTACCGCACTGCTGGCTTCCTTTATGTCGGGAATGGCTGGTAATGTTTCTGCTTTCAACACGGTGTGGACCTATGATATTTACCAGAGTTATATCCGTCCGGTTACTTCCGATAAAGCGGCAGATGACAAGCATTACCTGTTTGTGGGGCGCATGGCTACGGTTTTCGGTGTCATCATCAGCATTGCCGCGGCGTACCTTGCCAGTTTGTTCGGTAATATCATGGATTTTCTGCAAACCATCTTTTCCATGATCAATGCACCCTTGTTTGCGGTGATTTTTCTTGGGATGTTTTGGAAGCGCACTACCGGACATGCTGCTTTCTCCGGGTTGCTGGCCGGTTTTTTTATTGCCTTGCTGCACCATGGATTAACTGTTCCGGAAGGCGCTGCCACTCTTGTCAAAGGTGGCTGGATTGCAAATCTCCACACTTACCCTGTTGAAATGGCCCAGAACTTCTGGACTGCCATCTTCGCCTTCAGCACCAGTGCAATAGTTACGGTAGGACTATCCCTGGCCACCCGGCAGAAAAAATCGGATGAAGAACTCAAAGGACTTGTTTACTCCCTCACCCCGCGACACGTTGAAAATAATGTCCCCTGGTACCAGCGCTCAACTACCCTCGCTGCCCTTGTTTTGACCATCGGCACCATTTTAACTATAATGTTCTGGTAAAAAAAATGCAGACAATGCAAACAATGCAGACAATGCA
>CAZVNF010000193.1:0-6270 GCA_964628215.1 uncultured Draconibacterium sp. | reverse complement strand
GGTACCAACCAGGAGTTCGGGGGCATCATCAAACATGGTGCAAAACTGCTGTATGCTTTTTCCGAAGCTACGGTGCCAAAAATCACGCTCATTACCCGTAAAGCCTATGGAGGTGCCTATGATGTGATGTCGAGCAAGCATATCGGAGCCGATGTGAACTATGCTTACCCCACTGCTGAAATTGCAGTAATGGGACCGGAAGGTGCGGTTAATATTATTCACAAGGGCAAGCTAAACGAGGCTGACCGAACGGAGGCTGTCGACAATTATCGTCACACCTTTGCCAATCCTTATAAAGCAGCTGAATTAGGCTACATTGACGAGATCATTCTTCCCAGTCAAACAAGAACCCGGTTGATTCAGGCACTTGAACTTACCCAGAATAAGAGTAAAACCAATCCGCCGAAGAAGCATGGGAATATTCCGTTGTAGGAATGACGAATATGGGAATGACGGATTATTGGGGTGAACCGTTTTCGATCCAGCAGGAGATCAGGTGGATTTGTGAGTCGGTCAGGCGGTCGGCATCCTTCGGCATTTTCTCATAAAAGGGTTTGTGCTGTATAGCCCCCATGAAACTCTTTTTCCTGCTTGCCTCTGAAGCACCGGCATAGGTTGCAAGGTTATCTCCTTCACCATTATCACCATGGCATCCATCAATGTTGGCACAGGTTGCATCAAGGATCGGTTTTATGTTTTCTGTATAGGTTGGAGCGATGCCTGTACAATCATACTGAACAACATGTTTGCAACTGATTGTCAATGACAGAAGAACTATTGCAAATATGGAAACGATGATTTTCATGTTCGGTTAGGTTAAAAGACAATAGCTGTTATACCTACAAAAGTAATTATAAATTCCGGATAATGGTTCACTTGAATCTTTGTAACTTTGCTTCTGACGGTATTGCATTGTTGCTGCACTTTGCCAATGGATTGTTATGCACCATTTATAAAAAACATGAGATTACATAGTTACTTCATTATCCTGGTATTACTGGTTTGTCATAGCCCGGGGATTATGCTGGGGCAACAAACGCAGTCAAGGCAGATGACACAAATTTACCCCGCGCTGGCCAGGTACCATGACTCTGTTGCAGCCTCGAAGATTCCCGTTCTTGAATTTCCCCGATATCTGCATCAACGGCAACTTCCAGCCGTAGTTGACAATTCTCAGAATGCCTTCTGGCCGATAATCCAGGACCAGTACCTGTTTTATACCTGCCAGCAATATGCCGGCGTGGCGTATGTATACAGTTATGAAATGAACCGGCTGCGCAATCTTCCGGGTAATAATCCTGAAAACCGCTTTCCGACCCATTATACCTGGAATTTCATGAACCAGGGAGAAAGGTTTGTGGGTGTTAATTTCCTGCAAAGTTTCGACATCATAAAACAACAGGGACATATGACCTCGGTGGATTATGGCATGGATACCGCCACTGCCGTTCTTGGCTGGATCAGCGGGTATGATAAGTATTACCGGGGCATGTCAAACCGCCTGAAAGAGGTATACGCCATAGAAATGAACAGTGCAAACGGGATTAACACTTTGCGGAACTATCTTTTTGATCATCTGAATGGCTCTGCCACAGGTGGAATAGTCTGTTTTACAGTCAGCAGCGGATCGTTGTATGGGGGTCACATCCTGCCTGCCGGCACTCCTGAGGAAGGAAAAAATATTGTTACCATATGGGAGCCTGAACCAAATCATGGGTTGACTGTAGTGGGGTATAATGACTCCATCAGGTATGATGTGAACAAGGATGGGCAATTCACAAACAACCTCGACATTACTGGAGACGGACTGGTGGATGCCCGTGACTGGGAAATAGGGGCATTTAAAATTGCCAATTCCTATGGTACCTGGTGGGAGAACAATGGGTTTACTTACGCGCTCTACCGCTCATTTGCCCTGAATTATGATGAAGGGGGCATCTGGAACAACAGGGTGTATGGCGTTGAAGCTGATACCAGTTACCATCCGCTCCTTACCCTCAGGGCAACCCTGAATTACAACACCCGGAATAAAATCAGGATACTGGCCGGGGTTTGCACCGATACCCTGCAACAAATGCCGGATCATGTGATCGATTTTCCGATTTTCAATTTCCAGGGCGGTGCCCACGCCATGCAGGGCAATGATACTATTCCGGAAGATAAATCTTTAGAGCTGGGGCTGGATGTTACCGCGCTGCTTAATTATGTGTCTTCAGGACAGCCGGCAAAGTACTTCCTGATGATTGAGGAAAAAGATCCCGACCACGCCGGCCAGGGAAAAATTGAGCACGCTTCTTTTATAAGTTATCCTGGAGCTCCGCTCGAAATCCGGGTTCCGGAAACTGATGTGGTGATCAAGGATAATAATACAACTTTTGTATCGGCAGTTGCTTCTTTCGGAAAGCCCCTGGTACAGATTACCACCACCACCCTGCCTCCCAAAACCAGTCCGCAGCCGGTTCAGGTTCAGCTCGGGGCTGCAGGTGGAACACCCCCGTATGAATGGTCGTTTGTGGAAGAATACCTTGAAAAACCTTTAGTTAAACCGGAGCCCCAGATCACAGGAACATCCATCCAGGTCCATTATGAAACAAGAACATTTGCATCGGTTGCCCTGCCATTCAGCTTTCCGTTTTTTGGGCGGAAGTTCGATTCGATCTACGTGAATTACTTCGGGTTTATCGCCTTTGAGCCGCAAAACCTTCCGGCTCCTTACATTACAGATGAGATGGGAATGCTGAGGATGTTTCCCCTGGTGGCTCCATCCTTTTCCCAGAATTACACGTATCAGGCCAATAAAAATGACGGGATATGGTTTCAGGCGGATGCCAGCCACGCCATAATTCGTTGGAAAGTATCCGTTTCAAGATATGTTACGAGTTCTACCGATGATTTTGCAGTAATCCTCTATCCCGATGGCCGGGTAGAATTTTTATATGGCATGATGGATAACCAGGGTTTTGTTCATACATTTTACAAGGGTATCTCAAAAGGAGACGGGTTGAATTTTGCACTTCAAACCCAGTGGAATGCAAATGAACTATCCGGGAAGGGGTTTCTTTTTGTGCCTCCTCCTGTTCCGGAGAGTATGACTTTGAGCAAGACCGGGCTTTTAACGGTTGAGGAGGCTGATTCTTCCAAAATCTATGTATTGAATGTGCGTGTTTCAGATGCCGGTAAGATTTCCGATTCAAAAACACTGATGCTTTCCGGAAAGCTCGGAATGGTTCATGAGCTGATATGCGGGGAAGACTCACGCCTGAAATCTGGCCGGGAAGCATCGCTCAGGTTGATTGTCACGAACCAGGATTCACAGGATGTTCAGAACCTGGTATTAAAAATTACCGGAGATTCGCTTGTTCAAATTACCGACAGTTTGTTTACTGTGCCTTTGCTGAATGCCGGACAATCACTTACGATTCCGGTAGTTTTCAGGTTCAGGCTGAATCATCCTCTGGAGAACGGCTTCCCTGTTTCCATGACATTATTTGCCCGAACAGCCGGACAAACCTTTGAAAAGGATCTTGTTTTCCCGGTTGCAGCAGCCGAGTTAAAAGCGGAATATCCCATCATCATGGATGGGGACAATGAGCGACTCGATCCGGGTGAGGTGGCCGACCTGGTGGTGAATATAAAAAACACAGGGGGACTCGATGCCGAACAGCTTCAGCTGAAAATCGAATCACCCGGCCCTGACATCGCCATCATGTCTGATCCATTGGTGGTTGTGCCCAGATTTGGAGCTTTTACTTCAAGGGATTTCCATTTCCAGGTGAAAGCGGCCCGTAATGCCATGCCGGGAAGTGATGCCCCCATTCAGATTTTCCTGAACGACACAACCGGCAGCCTTCAAACACTTGAATTCAATTGTCAGATCGGCACAAAACCGGTAGCCCTTGTGAATCTGGCGGCATCAGATGCATCTGCAAATGCCATGGCCAAAGCACTCGACAGCCTGCATGTAGGATATGACACCTTGAGCTCACTGCCTTTTGATTACCGCCGTTATGCTAGTATTTTCCTTATCCTCGGCACAGCCACGTCTGGTTCCTATACTCTGACTGAAAACGACGGATCTTCGCTTGCAGCATACCTCCAGGAAGGCGGAAACCTTTATATGGAAGGGTATTACACCTGGTATTACCTGAATAAAACCATGTTGCATCCCATGTTTAATTATACCAGCAAAAAAATCCCGGCTTATTTTTATACCGATGTGGCTGGGAAACAGGGTACTTTTTCCGAAGGAATGTCCTATGTATATGCTGCGCCAATGAATTATGCCGTTTTCAATTTTGAACCGGTAGCTCCGGCCTTTTCTACGCTCACCAATACGGATAATCCTGCAAAAAATTTAGAAGTTGTATACGATGGCAACGGGTATAAGACAATTGGTTCCATGCTTGATTTCAGCGCCATGAACGGAATTACTCCCCAGTCGTCGAACACAGCGATCATGCAGCGGTATCTCGAATTCTTTGCTTTGAACATTGCCGGCCCTTTCCCGCTGTTTCATGCCGGCATGACCGCGGTTTGCAAAGGGCAGTCACTCACTTTTACAGATGATTCCTTTGACAACATCACTTCAAGATTATGGGAGTTCCCGGGGGGATTTCCGTCAACAAGTACAGAGTTAAACCCGGTAATCAGGTACGATACGGCAGGTAAATTCAGTGTAAGGCTGACTGTGTCTGACGGAATTCACACCCAAAGCATGCTGAAGGAGCAATATATCCAGGTTGGAACTTGCGCCGGGGCAGCCGATCTCACTTCTTCCACATCCCTCTTCAGACTTTTCCCGAACCCGGCGACAGAGCAAGTCACCATTGAATTTACCCGGAACATAAGCGGGGTGTGCACCCTCACACTATATGGTTTGACTGGCAACAAGGTTAAGGAGGTTCAGCAGGCCATTTCTGAAGGAAACCAAATAAGTCTGCAGCTTTCAGGGCTGAGCAAAGGACTGTACTTTCTCAGGGTAAACGCAGGTGGATTAGTTTCAACCAGGAAAGTAATTATTCATTAACATTTATTCTCCGGCACGACCCCATGATACCCATAAAGCAGCAGATCGAATCTTTGGCAGGTTCATATTTTAATGAGGTTGTGGCAATCCGGCGGCATTTTCACCAGAACCCTGAATTGTCGTGCGAAGAGTTTCTCACCCTGGAATTTATTTGCCGGAAACTCGATGAGTATGGCATCCCCTATCAAAAAGGTGTGGCGGAGACCGGCGTTGTTGGCCTCATTGAAGGAAGGAATGCACTTTCATCATGTATTGCCTTACGGGCCGACATGGATGCCCTGCCTGTTTTTGAGGAAAACAATGTGGAATATAAATCATTGATACCGGGTAAAATGCATGCCTGCGGGCACGATGTGCACATGGCCTGCCTGCTGGGAGCTGCGAAAATACTCAACACGGTTAAAGATCAGTTTGAGGGTACTGTAAAATTGTTGTTCCAGCCATCGGAAGAGTCTTATCCCGGCGGCGCCATTCGTATGATTGAAGCCGGGGTGTTGAAGAATCCCGAACCAGCCTTTGTAATCGCGCAGCATGTTATCAATACCCTTGATTCCGGGGATATCGGGATGAGACCAGGGGCGTATATGGCATCCACAGATGAAATTTTCATCACCGTGAAGGGCAGGGGAGGTCATGCTGCCACCCCCAGTCAGGTGATCGATCCGATCCTCATTGCCGCGCACATCATTGTTGCGTTGCAACAGATCGTCAGCCGGAATGCCGATCCGCTGGTACCCACCGTGGTTTCGTTTGGAAAGATAACCGGAAACGGCCGCACCAATATCATCCCCGATGAAGTAAAAATAGAAGGCACCGTGCGTACTTACAGCGAAGTGTGGCGAAAAGAGGTTCACCGGCGTATTGAACAAATTGCGGTAAGTATGGCCGATGGCATGGGTGGGTCATGCGAGGTGAAAATTTCCCATGGTTACCCTTATCTGTATAATGATCCTGACCTCACTGCCAAACTTCATTTGTATGCATCCCAATATCTGGGGAAAGATCACGTTAAAGAACTGGATCAAAGGATGACGGCCGAAGATTTTGCCTATTTTGCCCGTGAACTGCCTTCCTGCATGTTCCGCCTGGGTATCGCAAATGATCAGAAAGGAATCCGGTCAAATCTGCATACTTCCACATTTGATGTAGATGAACAAAGTCTGCAAACAGGGATGGGAGTGCTGGCATGGATGGCGGTGGGGGTTTTGAAAGATTTGTCTGCCGTCGCCGAATGATGCAGTAAT
>CAZVNF010000192.1:0-6277 GCA_964628215.1 uncultured Draconibacterium sp. | reverse complement strand
TTGCCCAGTCATGGGATTTCATCAAGGAGAAAGACGGGATTAAGATTTACACACGCAAAGTGCCGGGGATGGCCCTGAAATCGTTCAGAGGGGTCACAGACGTCCATGCTCCGGTGGCGAAGGTGTACAACCTCATCGGCAATGTAAAGAATGTTGACTGGTGGGATAAAAATGTAAAGGAGATCAAGGTGATTTTTTATGAAAAGGAGTCCCGGTCGCAGTATTACCTGGTATATGACTCACCCTGGCCGGTTGCCGACCGCGACCTGTGCGTGGATGCAACGATTACTACCGACCCGGTAACAGGAGTGCGGAGGGTACATGCTAAACCACTGCTGGGCGTCATTTCCGAGCGGTCAGGGCTGGTGCGCATCAAAGATTACTGGCAAACCTGGCTGGTGGAGCCGGTTGGCAAGGATATGGTTCACCTCGAACTGGAAGGATATGTAGATCCCGGCGGGAGTGTTCCCGACTGGATCTACAATATGATCATCACCGAAACTCCGCTGAAGATCATGAGAGGAATAAAGCAGCGGCTGGAGAAGTAGTTGCCCGTTTTTCCGGAGTGTTATCTCAGTTCAAACTCTTTCATCAACTCTTCAAAAGTTTCCTTATGATTGGGCGACTCAGCCTGTTTGGAAGCGGCATCATACACCTGGGCGAAAAGATCTTCCCGGAAATGGTAGATTTTCCATTCTCCCTGATGATACTCCAAAGCCGATAGGTTTTCCACCCAGTCGCCAGAATTCAAATAGGTAACCGTACCATGTTCATTGCTGATTTTTCGCATCTCAGGCTTATGGATATGACCACAGATCACAAAATCATACCCCTTTGAAATAGCGATCCCGGCAGCGGTTTCTTCAAATTTATTGATGTAGCAAACCGCACGCTTTACACTGTTTTTAATCCTGCGGGAAAAAGATATCTTTTGTTTGCCGATGCCCGTAAGCATTAAATTCGCAAAGCTGTTAAGCAGGATGAGCAGGTCATACCCGATGGAGCCAAATTTCGCCAGCCATTTGCTGTGCTGCATCGTGATATCAAACACATCGCCATGAAAGATCCATGCTTTTTGCCCGTTAAGGTCGAGCAACAGTTTGTTGACCAATTTGAAGGATCCGATATTGAACTTTGTGAATTTTCGCATCAGTTCATCATGGTTTCCGGTGATGTAGACAATTTTTGTGTTTTTCGCGATCAGGCCGGTAAGGTGCCGGATCACCATCAGGTGGGATTTCGGGAAGTATCTTTTGCGAAACTGCCAGATATCGATGATATCGCCGTTCAGTATCAGCGTTTTTGGCTTGATGCTTCTCAGGTATTGCAGCAACTCCCTGGCATGACATCCGAATGCCCCTAAATGCAGGTCAGATATGATGACTAAGTCGACTTCGCGTTTGGGGAGTGATCCTGGTTTCATAGGCAGGATACAAAAATACCACTATGGTATAATTACAATGTTAACAGGAGGTTACGAAAATATTAATTAATCATTAATAAATTATTAAGTTTTCATGAACCTGGAAAATCTGTTGTTTATAATCAGAAATTTGCCCCAAAAAACAACAGAAAATGAAAACTGATACAGTTCGTTCCCATACACCCAAAACATTTTCAACCCGCGAAAACCTGCCTCTTTTACGCGGCATGTTTGTCAGTCCCGAAAAATCGGTAAAGAGGCGCAAGCCAGTTCAGCAACGTCCGAATTACTCTTTCTCTTCAGACGACGGGCTTTTCCTGACCCCGCAACAGGGTTTTTATCTTGGAGAATAGCAATGACCGGGCACACCATCAATTTATCAGGGGAGACAAAAAAGGTGGCCGGCCGGCTGCTCTGGCTTACCGACACATATGGAGATCACAATGGAGTTTCGACCGTGCTCAGGGCCATTCTTCATGAGATCAGGCTTCGCAGCCTTCCTGTTGACCTTCTTGTATGCAGCAACACCCTGCAGCCGGAAGACCACCTGGTCGTTCTCAGGCCGGTCGCGGAATTTACCCTTCCCTTATACCGTCAGCAGCCATTCAGAATTCCTAATTACCTGGCCGTACAGCGCGTCTTCAGGCGGGGAAAGTACAACAGGGTCATCTGTTCCACAGAAGGGCCCATGGGGATTTCGGCACTGCTGCTGAAGAAAATGTATTCTGTTGAAACATTCTTTTTCCTGCACACCGACTGGATGGCTTTTGCGAAGGAGGTGCTTCAGATGGAGCCGGCCGGTCTGAACAGGCTGCAAAGGATGCTGCGGATTTACTATAAAAGATTCGGGAATGTATTCGTACTGAATACCGACCACCAGCAATGGCTTACCGGCAAGTCAATGGGCTTTGACCCGGCAAGGGTTTTTCTTACCGCACACTGGGCAGCCGGGATTTTTTCGGAGGGGGTACAGCGTGGTACTGAAAGCGCTTTGATCAGCAGGGTAATACCTGCCGCCGGGTTTGACAGGCGAAAACCGGTTGTGTTATACAGCGGTCGGATCAGCAAAGAAAAAGGGGTGCTGGAACTTCCCGGAATCATGAGGATGGTGAGGAGTATTTTACCGGAAGTGCAGATGGTGGTTGCCGGAACCGGTCCGGCAGAGGAAGAGCTGAAAATGGCTATGCCGGAGGCTTTTTATTCCGGGTGGGTAGAACAGGAGTACTTACAGGCTCTGTACATTGCGGCAGATATTCTGCTGCTTCCCTCTCGTTTCGACACATTCAGCTGTGTTGTAATTGAGGCCCTGAGTTGCGGATTGCCTGTAATTGCATACAATACCAAGGGTCCGAGGGATATTGTAGAGGATTCGGTAAATGGTTTCCTCGTAAATACAGAGGAAGAAATGGCAGGGAGTGTGGTGAGGTACTTTCTCAATCCGGATAACCAACCCCTGATGAAACAGGCAGCTTTCACGAGGGCAGAATCTTACCAGGCAGATAAGATCATGGACCGTCTGCTTCAGGATGTAGGAATGATTACAGACTCTTGTGCGTTATGAACCAGCAAAACAAAGAACCCTGGCTTTGGTGGAAACACGGGGTGATCTATCATATTTATCCCAGGAGCTTTCAGGATTCAGATGGCGACGGAATAGGTGATATACGCGGCATTATCCGCAGGTTGGGTTATCTGAAGGAACTGGGAATTGACGGCATCTGGATTTCACCCATGTTTGAGTCGCCCATGGTTGATTTCGGTTACGATGTGTCGGATTACCGTAAAATCGATCCGGTTTTCGGAACCATGGAAGACTTTACGGAACTTTTACAAAAAGCCCATGATGCAGGAATCCGCATCATTCTCGATATGATCCTGAATCATACCTCCAACCTGCATCCGTGGTTTGTGGAATCATCCTCCTCTTTGACCAATCCTAAAAGAGACTGGTATATATGGAAAGAAGGGACCATGGGCAGCCCTCCAAACAACTGGAAGTCGGCAGTAGGAGGGAGTGCCTGGAAACTTCATGAAGCAACCGGTCAGTATTACCTGCACTCCTTTTTCGATGAACAGCCCGACCTGAACTGGCGCGACCCGGAGCTTCCCGGTGTCTTTTTTGAGGAGATGAAATTCTGGCTCGATCTCGGGGTGGATGGATTCCGGCTGGATGTGATCAACCTGATCGCCAAGGATAAGAAATTCAGGAACAACCCGGTATTATTCGGTATCCCTGCACTCCAGCAACATGTGTATACGCGCAACCGGAAACGCTCGGTCACCATAGTCACACATATCAGGGAATTGCTCGACCGCTATGATGAAAGGGTGAGCGTTGGCGAAATTTACACCCATCCTCCGGGAGATGTAAAAGCAGCCGCCCGATATCTTGCAAAAGGCAGTAATGGCATACACCTGGCATTTGATTTTTCATTGATTTTCAGCAATTGGAATGCACACTCCTACTTCAAAAATATCAGTGCCTGGTACGATTGCCTGCCTGAAAACGGATGGCCATGCAATGTGCTGTCGAACCACGATCTGCTCAGGAGCATCGATCGTTTTCCATGGCGCACCAGCCGGGAGGAAAAGGCAAAGGTTGCCGCCACCTTGTTGCTGACACTTAAGGGAACACCGTTCATTTATTACGGAGAGGAGATCGGGATGCACAATACCCATATTGCCAAAAGCCAGATCCGCGATCCGCTTGGGAAACGATTCTGGCCATTGTTCAGCGGCAGGGACAAGGCACGAACGCCGATGCAATGGAATCCCGGGCAACACGGAGGATTCACCTCAGGCATTCCCTGGCTTCCCTCTAATAAAGATACCGGCTTTCGCAATGTGAAGCAACAGGAAGGCGAGCCGTCATCACTTTTGAACCTTTACCGGAACCTGATCAGGCTGCGCAAATCGCATGGAGCCATGGAAAGAGGCTCATGGCTGCCGGTGACCAATGGGCGTAGCGGGCTCCTGTCCTATTTTCGCACTGAAGGGCAAGAAAGGATCCTGGTGATCCTGAATTTCACAGGCAGGCAAAAATCATTTTCGTTGCCGGAGCATACCAGCGGCAAAGTGCTGCTTTCGACTCACAGAAGCGCGGAAGAATATACCTATTTTCAGAATATGCAGATCGGGCCTTACGAAGCAACGGTTTGCCTCGTGTGTGAGGGATCGGGAATCGTGTAATTTTTTACCTATGAACAAAGAAGAGATCGGAGAGTTTTTATACCGTTTTTATCAAAAAAGGATATCCTCCTTTCTGGTAAATATATACAAGGCAGGGATTTCTGCTGACTCAAAGGACATACAGCGGGCAAGGCTGGATATTAAAAAGATCTTCGCGCTGTATAGTCTTTTTGAGATGCTTGATCCGGATGCATTCAAGAAAAAAGGCGGGTTTAAGCTTTTCAGGCCGTTGTACCGGCAGGCAGGCAAGGTTCGGGATATCCAGGTGAATTACCTGTTACTGGCTGATGAGAAAACCACGGTTGCAGCGCCTGACGGTTTTATTCATTGGCTTAAAAAGGAGGAACGCCATGCCATACATAAATTTCTTCAGCTGGAAAAGGAATTCAGGAATTCAGATCTGAAAGCAACAGACAAGGTAATTCAAAAGATTTGCCACAGCAGTTCCATCTTCAAACTTCGTTCAAAAACCGGGGAATACATTAAAAGGAAGGCCGATAAAATTCTGGAAGTCCAGTCAGCCGAACTTAACGATAAGGATATTCATAAGATCCGGCGGCACCTGAAGGCCATGTCGGCTATTGCCACGCTGGTTTATTCTATAAAACCTGTTAATAAACTTGATTTGGTGGTCAGTGCACTGAATAAAACTGAAATGATGATCGGCGACTGGAACGACAGGGTTGTTCTGAAGGAAGCCGTGGAGCGGTATTTAAGCAGAAATAACCCTGATTCGAAGGAGGAATTAAATTCCTTAATATTGCTAAACCAAACACTTATCGGTTACAATCACAACCTGGTTCAACATTTCATGCCTGAAGTCAGTACCATTGTTGAAGGCATTCTTTCAGAATACAATGACAAAAATCTGAAAACAACGAATTGACAACCGGCTATTTAAATTCTTCCTTGCTGATCACCGTTCCATTTTCATCACGGATGATCCAGGTGCCTTTTTTCTCACCTTTCACATAAAACATCTCGTAGCGCATGATCCCCTGTTCATCCCACACGTACCATTTACCATCTTTTTTCCCATTTAAAAATGAGGCCTCTGCGGTTTTTTTTCCATTCTCACTCCAGGTTGTCCAGGTTCCATGTTTGATGCCTTCCTTGTACGCCCGAACCTCTTTTTTAGTTCCTGAAGGGTAAAATATCGTGGTGGTGTCCTCCAGCATTCCGTTTTTTATGCAGGTAGCGGAAACCAGGTGTTTTTCTGAATCATATTCCTTATAGATACCGGAATAGGGTTTACCGGTTTCCCGGAGCACGTATTTGTCTTTTTTCAGAATTACTTCCTGCGCGGCGAGTATATTAATCAGGGTAAAGAACAGGATAAAAGGTATAATGGATTTTTTCATGAGTTTATGCATTGGTATTGCAAAAATAGGCAATTGCGTCAGGGTGCCGGAGAATTTAAAAGAATGTAATGAAAATTTAATATTGGAAGAAATCAGGGAGGGTTAAAATACAAAAAGTGAAAAGTCAGAATTAACTAACTTCTCACTTCCGGTTTTTCCTTTTTATTTATAAGTAAGCTAACCCGCCGGATTAGGGCATGATTGGATTCAGCAATATTTTCAGTTTTTCATTCTCCGCTTTGGTGATTTTTACTGTAACTTCCTTATCTTTATAGGAGATACAATTTACTTTAACCTTGTAGGT
>CAZVNF010000191.1:0-6387 GCA_964628215.1 uncultured Draconibacterium sp. | reverse complement strand
AGTCAGAAGCTGTAGAGAAAATGACATTATCCTCATTTTTAAGCGAAAGTACCAATTGGAAATATCTTAAAGCCAAATTGAAAAAAGAAAAAAACGAGTTGGTTAGTGCCACTACCCAACTGAAACTTTTAGCAAGTGACGGTAAACGATATTTATCCGATATGCTTGATTACCCCGGTATTATTGCCTTAGGCAAAGAATTTCCAGGCAAAAAGGCAAACCGGTTTATACACGCTTATTTGTTTGGCGGATTGTATGATTTTGCGGGACAAATCAGACAAAAAAATATTTCAAAAGGGGGTTTTCAATTTGCCGTATCACGCTTTTTGGGCAACACATTAAAGCAAACAGAAGCAATGCCCGAAACTACATTTGATGAAATCGTAAACAAATATGTAGAAATGAACATTGCACACCCTTTTATGGAAGGTAATGGCAGAAGCGCCAGAATATGGTTGGATTTGATATTAAAAAAACGCCTCAAAAAATGCGTAGACTGGAGTAAAATAAGCAAGCGGGAATACATGAACGCAATGATGCTGAGTCCAACTAAAAGTAGTGTTCTAAAAACACTTCTGGAAAATGCGCTCACCCCAAAAATAAACGACCGCGAAATGTTTATGAAAGGGATTGACTACTCATATTATTACGAAGAAAATGACTAATGAAAAATGACCGAAGAACAATCGGCCCTTTACCGGAGACAACGGATCACCTGACCACCTGCCACCGGTTTTGGTTGACCACCTTATACCATTAACGATCAAATAAATGAGATGGGCAGGCTGTTCCGGCGAAGGTTGGTCAAAGTGAGCGTTTTTCCAAACTTATCAAGCACATCCTTCACTTTTAAGCCATATCCCTGATTAACCATAAAAAAGTCCGGGACACAATGGAATCAGGATTTATCTCTTGATCCCCTTAAATTCCTATTCGGAAACCATTTGTTCCCGTTCAGCTTTGTTTGCTTTGAATGGCCATGTGCATGATGTTACTTTGCATCATCAAGTTTTGAATATGTGACTTCCACCTGCAGATGTTAAAAATGCCAATAAGATTCAATTGATAAACAATTGAACCCATGAATTTCAAAAAATTAAAATAATTTAAAACATAATATGATGAAAACAACGATACTAATGATACTGCTGATGATTGCTAACAGATCAGTCGAAGCTCAATCCACGTGGATTGTCTGCAATTCGCCCACAACCGGGAAATTATTAAGCGTATGTATGCCGGGTCAGGATAAAGTGTTAGCCGGCAGTGCAAATGGAATCCTGCTCATGAGCACTGATTATGGACAAACATTTAGCACCATTCCCCTGGGAATTGTTGAGGATATACATGACATCTGCTTTTTTAATTCTCAAAACGGCCGTATGCTCCTTGGCAACAATTTCATGAAAACTGCCGACGGTGGATCTACGTGGAACCTCATTTCCGAAATACCCGGGAATCCAAAAGCCATGCATTTCCTGAATCCAGACACTGGATTTGTGGCATGTGACCTGGGACTGGCATTTAGTACATTTAATGGGGGTATATTATGGAACTCACTGGGTACAGGTGTTACCGACAGACTGGAAACGGTCAATTTTAAGAACATTGATGATGGTTTCTGGGGAGGAAGGAATGTAACAAGCCTCCGGACAATTAACCAGGGACTGACGTTCACAACAGGCGTTATTCCGGCGAATGGCGACATAAAAGACATCCAGTTTGTAAATTCAGACACCGGATACTGCTGTGGCGATAATGGGGAAGTATTATTTACAGATAACGGGGGCAATACATGGTCAGCTCAACAAACACCTTCAACTGAACCTGGCATGAATGCGCTGCATTTTACTGATCCGATGCATGGCTGGTGCAGTGGCGAAGCAGGAACTGTTTTTCACACTTCAGATGGCGGCAACACCTGGTTAGTTGATTTAACAAGTACTCAATCTGAAATGAATGACATACATTTATTCGACAATGGCCATGGTTTTGCAGTAGGCGACAATGGGACTGTTTTGCGCCTTGGAAACGGTCTTACTGCTCTAAATGAAACCGAAACAGGGATTAATAGTTTTGCAATCTATCCGAATCCTGCCCACTTATCTGCAACCATCACTTTCTCCCTTTCAATAAATGCAGATATAACCATTACATTGAGTGACATGTTGGGTGCTAACATTAAAACCATTCCCAGAGGTGTTATGGAACCCGGTATTCACACACTGTCAATGGATTGTTCTGAATTGACTGACGGGATATATTTTTACTCGCTAACCGTCAGCGGAAGGAACAAAAAAACAGGCAAACTGGTTGTTTCAAAATAAACACCTGATAATTTTCAATACCCTCGAAAGTAAACCAATCAATCAAATAGTAAATAATAAAATGATGAACAAAATATACACCTTCGCAAAACGACAAGCCCTGATATCGGCCATTGCATCCGTCATGATCCTGTTTACGGGATTAGTCCTGAATGCCCAAACCAATTACATTTATATCTACTCACCTTACAGCGGCCAGCAAATCTACCGCAACAGCCCGGTTGATATAATATGGTACTCTAATGGTGCCGACACGGTAAATCTTGAATATACACTGAACAATGGCACAACCTGGAACGGTATCATCAACAGCCTCGCAGGTAACAATTACGCCTGGACTGCGCCAGATACTACAACAAATCAATTTATCCTGCGAATTTCATCGGTCTCTGACACGGCTGTATTTGCAGTAACCGGCCAATTGGCAATCACTGAAACACCTACCCTGTTGCTGGTATCACCCAATGGTGGTGAAACCTGGAATTATAACGAAAGTGCCTCAATCTCATGGACCGGAACCAACCTGCCATACTTCCTGTATATGGATTATTCAGTTGATAGCGGGTTGACATGGTTGCAACTGGGCAGCGTCTATGGCGATTCAACAGGAGGAACAGCACAAGTCAGCGTTCCCTTGGTTTCTTCTGCCAATGCCAGGATAAAGATCTATGATCCTTTCTACCCTGGCATCATTGCAGACTCAAGCGATCAGGATTTTACCATTTACACCCCACCTGTCATCGTTTACTCCCCTTACCCCGGTGATGAATACTACATTAAGGAGTCGACCTACATCTCATGGATGGCAACAGGTGTCAGCCTGGTTAACATTGAGTTGTCAACCGACGCAGGTCTATCCTGGCAGCCAATCGATACAAATATTGATGCAGTTAATGGTTTTTACACCTGGACTGTTTCCGGCACGCCATCAAATTCCTGCATCATCAAAGTGTCCGACGCTACTGATCCTTTAAAGTTCGGGTTAAGTGATACATTCACCCTCCTGGCTACACCTGTTATAACCCTGAATACGCCAACAGGGGGTGAAATACTCAATACGAATGCACCATTTACGATTAGCTGGACCTATGATAATCCTGCCACTGAATACCTTTACCTGGAGTATTCTTCAAACAACGGCCTGGACTGGAACTATATCGACTATGTTTTGAATAATGGTATTGCCGGGAACTACGATTGGACAACCCCTGCAACAGAATCGGAGCAGTGTCTGATTCGTATAAGTGACTATTACCTAGATTTTGTAAGCGACACCAGCAATACCTTCAGTGTACTCAGCTATCCGGCCACACCCATTTGTATGGTTACGGTCGACAGTACTTCGAATCGCAATACCATTGTTTGGGAGAAACCCGTTTCCCCACTTATTTACCAGTTCATAATATACAAGGAGAGTGCTGTAGCAGGAAACTATGAAATGATCGGCACCACCGGATACAATGATTTTTCCACTTTCGCGGATACCAACTCCAACCCTGCCATAAAATCCTACCGGTATAAACTAGGCTTTACCGACGCAGCCGGTCATATTTTCCCTGCCGGCAACCTACATCAAACCATACACTTGTCAATTAATCAAGGAGTTGGAAATTCCTGGAATTTGATCTGGACCGACTACCTTGGTTTTAATGTCGGTTCATACAATATTTACAGAGGTACAAATCCGGCAAGCATGACCCTCATTACCTCCATTTCAGCAAGTTTTAACTCGTATACCGACTTAAATGTTCCGGCCGGTTACATTTATTACATGGTGGAAGTTGTCAACCCGAATGGCTGCAATCCTACACTTAAATCGAATGACTACAGCAATTCAAGATCGAATATAGCCACCAATAAATCATTGGGGACAGATCAGCATGCAGAAAACCTTAATGTCACTATTTATCCTAACCCGGTGTCTGATCTGTTGAATTTATCAATTACCGGATCAGACGGAAGCAGCCCAAAGATCATTGAGCTAAGAGATTGTCCGGGACAGGTCGTTTATTCCCATAAATCCGCCGGCAGCGAACCAGTCCAGCATTACAACATTAAGGTTGAAAACCTCCCGGAAGGTATGTATATGCTTGTTGTTATTGCCGGCAAATCAACTACAGTAAGAAAAGTAATTGTAAGACATTAGGACTTATGTGACATTGATCATTCAACCGGGTGAAACTGGATCAATCCGGACACAATCAGGGACAATTCAGGGACAATTAACACCACCGGATGATAAAAAAGAAAAAACGAAAGGATATAAAATTCTATAAATTACTTTGCAGATAATATATTAATCATTATCTTTGGTTTATTCTTTGAATAGATCATATGTTATCCGGTAAAATTGATTTTTTAGACCTCTATAACCCGGCTGTCCTGGCAAAAATGCTGTCGGTAAAAATGCGTGAACGAAGGTTGAAGAATAATTTCAGCCAGGAGATGCTATCATCTCGCTCGGGGGTTTCATTAGGAAGTTTAAAGCGGTTTGAATCAAAAGGTGAAATTTCCCTGAAACATTTATTGATGCTAGCAGTCACTCTTGGTGCAGGTGAAGAATTCACAACTTTATTCCCTGAGGAACCATATAACAGTATTGATGATGTAATCAGCAAGCAACAGAAAACGACAAGAAAGCGTGGCAGGAAAAAAATTTGAAGAGGTAAAGTCCGTCAATGTTTCGACAGGGGGTATTCCAGTGGGCCGGATTGCACTCAGGCCCGACGGGATTTCGGTCTTCGAATACAGTGATCTGTGGCTGCAGCAGGGATTTTCTATTTCCCCTTTTTATCTGCCTCTTCGGTCGGGCTTGTTCACTGCAAAACGTGAGCCTTTTGATGGTTTGTTCGGGGTGTTCAACGACAGTCTGCCCGACGGATGGGGAACATTGCTTATAGACCGGTGGCTGCGGAAACAGGGAATTGAACCGGGATCATTAAATTTGCTTGATCGGTTGACCCTGGTGGGGAATAATGGCATGGGAGCGCTTTCCTATGAGCCGGACCAGGGACTAAAACACATACAGGAAACCCCTGATATTGATCAGCTTGCCTTAAATATTCAAAAAGTAATTAAAGAAGAGGAGAACAGTGGCCTTGAACAACTCATCCGTATGGGAGAATCCTCCGGTGGGGCAAGACCAAAAGTGATGATCCGGATCGAAGATGTTGATTGGCTGATCAAATTTCCCGCTTATTCCGACCCGGCCGGCATCGGAGCCCTTGAATACCAGTTCTCGATTATTGCCCGGCAATGCGGGATTAACATGCCGGAAACGAGATTATTTTCAGGGAAATATTTTGGCGTCAAACGTTTCGACAGGATGGCTGGCCGCCGTATCCATGTGCACTCGGCCAGCGGTTTGCTTTACGCGAGTTTCAGGCTTCCTTCCCTGGATTACACATCATTGATAAAAGCAGTCTCGGCTGTTACCTCCGACATACAGGAAGCAGGAAAAATGTTCCGCTTAATGGTTTTCAACGTGTTAACGGGAAATCGTGATGATCATTCAAGAAATTTTTCTTGTTTATATGATGACGGGCGCTGGTGGCTTAGTCCGGCCTATGACTTGGTAAGCAGCTATGGGTTTAACGGGTTTCACAGTACCACGATAGCCGGATCAGGGCACCCTTCGCTTTCAGACATTTTTAAAGTGGCTGAATTGACAGGTTTCCCTATACAGTTGGCAAGGGCAATCTTCGATCAGGTTTTTGAATCCTGCAAAGAGATTCGGATTAAAGGATTCTGACCCTGAAGTGAAGAGAACGTGAACAAACCATGCCATTTTATTGATTGATAATAAGGTAAGGCGGTCAACAAAAACCGGCGGAAGATGGTCAGACGATCTGTTTTGTGCAACCAATACCCTATTTAACGAACAATAAAATCAGCGCTGAATCGTGCACTATGAAGCACTTTATAATAAAAATCATGTACCATAAAGAATTATTAGTCAAAAAGTGCCTCTAAATGCACTTTTTGTTACTTCTCGCGTTTTTTATTATATATTTGCATTAAAAAGAGCTGTAAGATGCACTATGCAGAACTTATAAAGACC
>CAZVNF010000190.1:0-6569 GCA_964628215.1 uncultured Draconibacterium sp. | reverse complement strand
AGAAAGAATTGGCGAAGAACCGTTCAGAACAACTCTTCGGTGTATTTGACAGTTCTTTGACCCTGAAGGAGACCGAGGCCCTGAAATTTCTTTACGCATACAGTTCCCTCAGCGACCTGGCCGACTATTCCGGCGGGTTTTTCCTGCAGAACATCCGCACCTCCTTTGCTGCACGCGATACTTTCAGCTGGGGTAAAACCATCCCCGAAAACATTTTCCGCCATTTTGTGTTGCCGGTGCGCGTAAACAATGAAAACCTCGACTCCTCCAGGTGGGTGTTTTTCAATGAACTGAAAAACCGGATCAAAAAACTTTCCATGACCGATGCCGTGCTGGAAGTGAACCACTGGTGTCATGAAAAAGTGACCTACCGCGGATCGGACGGGCGCACCTCTTCTCCCCTCGCCTCAGTGAAAACAGCCCTGGGACGTTGCGGCGAGGAGTCAACCTTTACCGTGGCCGCTCTCCGTTCCGTGGGGATCCCGGCCCGCCAGTGTTATACCCCGCGATGGGCCCACAGCGATGATAACCACGCATGGGTTGAGGTATGGGTCGACGGGAAATGGCATTTCATTGGGGCCTGCGAACCGGATGCCGGGCTTGATCTTGCCTGGTTTACCAAGCCTGCCAAACGAGCCATGCTTGTGAACACCACGGTATTTGGTGACTATGAGGGCCCTGAAGAGGTACTTCAAAAGGATCCGTTGTTTACAAAAATCAATGTGCTTGAAAACTATGCACCATCGAAAAAGGTATCCGTAAGAGTTACCGATTTCAGCAATCATGCCATCGACAGTGCTAATGTGGAATTCCAGTTGTACAACTATGCCGAATTCTATCCCCTGTTCAGAACTGTGACCGGAAAAGATGGATTTTGCTCATTTAAAACGGGATACGGCGATTTGCTGGTTTGGGCGGAAAAAGGCGGGAAATACGGATTCAAAAAACTGGATGTGCGCGTAACAGACACATTGTCAATTACACTTGACCACACCTCCGGACAAGCCTTTGAACTGGAACTTGACATGATTCCTCCGGCTGAACTGGAACTGACGGTATCAGTAAGTGATTCTGCCAAAAAGAAAAACAGTGATCGCCTGGCTTTCGAGGATGGTCTCAGGGCAGGTTATGAGGCGACGTTTATCGATTCCGCCAAAAGCGCCAGGTTTGCTGCTCTTGTAAAACTAAACCCTGATACCCTCTGGTCTTTTCTGCACAAATGCCGGGGAAACTGGCGTGAATTAACCTCGTTCATTACCCTTACCCCATCTGAGCACAAATCACTGATCTTCGACTTGTTCCAAAACATATCTGAAAAAGACCTGCGCGACATCGACACGGCAGTTTTGCTGGATAACGTGAACAACTCCGAAACTTATTCACCATTGGTAACAAACCGGGGTGAATTCAACAAATATATTTTATCACCCAGGGTTGACAATGAATTCCTGAAACCGTTCAAACATTTTTTCCAGCATGAATTCAAACCTGAGTTTATCAACGGAGCCAGGAAAAACCCCATGCAGGTAGCCGAATGGATCAGGACAAATATTGTACGCAACAACACGGCCAATTACAGCCGGGCACCCATTACTCCTTCAGGGGTGTACGAACTCAGGGTCGCCGACGGCCATTCTATTGATATTTGTTTCGTAGCTGTCTGCCGTAGTTTCGGAATTCCGGCACGGCTTGAACCTGCCACCAGGGTTCCGCAATATCTTATGAATGGCAAATGGCAGGATGTTTACCTGTTTGACAAAAAACTTCAGTCAGGAGCTAAAGGTACGGTTGTGCTGTTAAACCCGCCTTCCAATGAAAAGAGCCCCGAATATATCATCAATTATACCCTGGAGGAATACAAGGATGGATTTTTCAGAACCCTGGATTATGAAGGAAGCCCATTGGTGCAATCCTATCCCTGCACTCTTGAAATTCCTGCAGGTCCCTGTCTGTTGGTCACTGGCAACAGGCTTACCAATGGCATGGTATTGGCGAATCTCAGCGCTTTTGAGGTTAAACCCGGAGAAACGGTAACACAATCCATCCACCTGCGCAAAAACCAGCTTCCATTGCCTGAATATGGTAAAATCGACCCTGCCCTGTTCAGCAATAATTTGAACCCGGGAATGATACTTGCATGGGTTGACCCCGACAAAGAGCCAACCAGGCACCTGATTGCAGACCTCAAACAGAAAAAAAACGAATTTGAACAATGGAAAGGTCAGTTTAAGATGATTTTTACGTCTGAAGCACAAATGAAAATTTTCATCAAAGCGGAATCGCTGTTTCTTCCAAAAAACATCAGCTACACATTACAATCATCCTTTCCTTTAAAAACCTCCGACATCAAACTCTCCACCGGGGAATTGAAAAACCTTCCTGTGGTGCTCTATGTAAATAAAGAAGGCGTAATAAACTATCGTTCCGAAGGATACCGTATCGGTACCGGGGATGAATTACTGACTTTTATCAAATAATCTGCGAAAATCTGCAGCCTTATCTGCGAAAATCTGCGAGAAAAAACCATATATTTGTTTTCACAATAAAACTCTGTTCTATCCATTCCATGGAGAAAAAAGAAAAACCCAATTTCAATAAGCGCATCTTCTGGGATGTCAATTTTGAAAATATGGACTTTGATCTCAGGGCCAATTTTATTATTGAAAGGGTATTTGAACGCGGCGATGTGGAAGATATCCGCAATTGCAGGAGATATTACGGGGATGAAAAAGTGACCGATGCCTTATTAAAAGCAAAATATCTTCCATTACACACCATCCATTTTGCAAGTGCAGTCATTAATAAACCATTAAGTGATTTCAGATGCTACATACTGAGACAGTTGAACCCGGGACTTTTTCCGTATTGAAACAACTTATGAGATTGCCTTCGCTGCAATCTTTTTCATTGGTTGGCCGAACAGCGTTGGCACTTCGGTATGGTCATCGCAGTTCGATCGATTTAGATCTATTCTGTCATGAAAAATTCGACCACGCAAAAATAATCAGTGAATTAGAAACTGCTTTTAATGAAAAATTTGACTATATGCCAGATCAGACACAGATTGGCATTTTTTGTTTCCTTGAAAACGTAAAGGTCGATTTTGTTTATTATCCCCACCACCTTATCAGGGAGATTGAAGTAATCGATGAAATCAGGTTTTACAGCACCCTGGATATTTCTGCAATGAAGATTCAGGCGATCCTGGGAAGAGGTAAGAAAAAGGACTTCTGGGATTTATCAGAACTGCTAAAACATTATTCACTGCAAAAAATCATGGATTGGCACAAACAAAAATTCCCTGGTCAAATGCTTGCAATCAGCATTCCACATGCCATTACATACTTTGCAGATGCCGACGAAACTGAAGAACCGGTAAGTTTAAAAAATCAAACCTGGACGGGCGTAAAAAGAGATATCCAGCAGATTGTAAGGGAATACCTTAGTTAAAAGGCCCTTACTGCAACAACATAATGCGTATTGTACTTCCCGTTAGTGTAGTGATTGCCATCGGCAAAATACTGATGCCAGGCGGTACAGCCGCTTTCTTCCGTTGAAGTCCAGTAATACTCATTCTCATAGCCACCGATTAACATCCTGTGAAAATGCAACTGAAGAGCATGTCTCCGGCATTTGTTCCTCCCGGAGATGAAACAGGCATCCACTGCGCTCCGCTCCAGCAATAATATCCCGGAACAACATTATTCGGAGAGATCCCGGCTGTTGCCGTATTGTAAACCAGCAGGCCAATCGCCACCGGCACCGCCACAGGGGTTGAAGGATCGAGTGAGACCAATGCAACCCTGGGGGGCAGAAAACCCAATGTTGAAGATTTCACATCGAGCATGGCCGAGGGGTCGGGTGAACTCCCGTCGGCATTGACGCCAACCTGGGCGATGGCTGTGGAGGCTGAAATTACGAGAATTATAAGCAGAAAATAAAGCTGTTTAATATCGGGGAATTTTGAAATTGATTAATCACTTTTGCAGCAGATGAATTAATAAGAATGGATCTCAAAAAATGGAGAGCGGACGTCCAAAATATTTCAAGGACACTAAGTGCCACTGAGACAGTTTTGCGCTCGGGTAAATATATAAACAAAACTGAATTGAATTGTGAATAAAATAACATTTTTTTCATCCGGAGACTGATGTATTTAACAATGCATGTTGCAGACAAGTTTTTATTATCTAACTTTAACCGGAATTATTCATAAAAATTGAGTATATCATTGATTTCTGAATTATTCAGATTAAAAGGTAAATTGGAACCTGGCTTTATTATTTGCAGTGGTACAATCGTAAAGTAAATAGTGCTAAACTCTATCCATATGAAAACAAGTTATGCTCTTTTATTGGGTCTGATGTTATTCGGAATCAGCGCATACGGACAATCTGTTATCATCGGAACAGGTACTGCTAATACCAACGGAAACATTGCCGACCCGATTGAACGATATTATAATTACACACGATTCCAGATTGTATACACCGCAGCAGAACTTACTGCAGCAGGCATGCCCGCCTGGGCCAGCATCAATGCCCTGGGTTTCTCGGTGTCGCAGTCGGCGGTGTCGCTGGCCAACTTCACCATCAGCATGGGGCTTACCACGCAACCCCTCGCCGACCCTTACATTCCGGATGAGCTGACTATCGTGAAAAGCGCCTTTACCTACTTTCCGATGCTGCAGGCAGAAGGCAGCTTTGACATGATCAGTTTCACGACCAGTTTTACATGGAACGGAACCTCCAACATTGTTATCAATACCTGCACAGGTTCCAATCCCTATATAAGCCCTTACGGAGGCCTGCGATATACGTCAGCCGCAATGGGTGCGTCGAGGTCTATCCGCAACGACGGGGCGAATTATTGCAATGTAGTTACTGTGGAAAACAGTGCGTTCAAGCCGAATATCAAATTTGATTACACCCCTGGCATTCTGTGCTCCGGCACTCCCTCCCCCGGAAATACAATCTCGTCGGCCAATACTGTCTGTCCGGGCGTTCCCTTTGTTTTATCTTTGCAAAATCCGACTCCGGGCGTCAATATCACTTACCAGTGGCAGTCATCCCCTGACGGGCAGTCGCCCTGGACAAATACAGGTTCTTCAAATCCTGTTTTTTCCACCATGCAATGGGAAAGTACCTGGTATCGGTGCCAGGTAACCTGTTCAGGCAGCACCGGCAGCTCCACACCTGCTTTGGTAAACATAAACGGATATGAAAATTGTTACTGTGCTTCAGGTGCAGCCCTGGCTGGAAATGAAGACATTACCATGGTACAGTTCGGCTCCTCCTTAAATAATGCAAGCATGTGCGGAAGTTTAAATGGTTCTCAGGGTAACGCAACCGGCACCGCTGATTTGTACAGCAATTTTACATCCATCGCTGCCACCGATCTGCAAAGTGGCCTTGTTTCCCCCATCAGCGTTCAAATCACTGAATGCGACAATACAGCCAATGAACATGAGGTAAGGGTATATGTTGACTTTGACCAGAACGGACTTTTCACAGATCCGGGCGAAGAATTTATTATCTGGCCCTATGCCTCATCCAACACGCATACAATTGCTGCAGGTATTTTAGTTCCAGGGGATGCGCCGCCGGGAAATACGGTAATGAGGATCGTATGCTCACAATCCACACAGTCGGGCCCTTGCGTGGTTAGCGCTTTCGGAGAAACCGAAGATTATCTGGTCAATATTTTTACGGTCTCCGGCGTACCTGAAAATCTCAGTGTCTCCGGCAACATAACCGGGTATACCTGCTACAATGCAACCAACATGATTACCGTCGCCGGAGGTGGAACTACTTTTGATGTTCTGACGGGTGACGAAGTTGAAATGATCGCGGGAATGTCTATTCTGTTCAAAGAGGGCACAACGGTTCATCCGGGAGGCTACTTAGCGGGATATATAACACCAGACGGTTCTTACTGCCTTCCGGTAGTTCCACCGGCAATGCCCGCAAACATCACCGGATCAGGTGAAGTTTCGGCCAATGGTTCTGTTAAAATCCACCCAAATCCTACCAAAGGAAGTTTCATTCTTGAATTGCCGGAATATACCCCCGGTGAAAAAGTGCAGGTGGACATCTTTGGAATGTTGGGAACACTTTTGAAATCCAGTGAGGTGACCGGAGAACGCACCCGGGAGTATTCCTTGTCGGATGCACCAGCGGGGCTTTATTTTATGCGGGTTACCTCCGGAACCAAAACTGAAACCCTGAAAATCGTCAAAGAGTAAAATACTGCAGGCCAGAGATGTATAATTAACGCCTGGGGATGGTAAAGACGAAGGTACTGCCTTTTCCCGGATTCGGTTCGACCCAGATCCTTCCTCCATGCAATTCTACTATTTTTTTGCAATTTGCCAAACCGATACCGGTTCCTTCAAACTCATTGCGGTTATGCAGACGTTTGAAAATGGTGAAGATCTTCTCCCTGTATTTTTCTTCAATTCCAATGCCATTATCCTCAATTTCGAAGAGCCAGTCCTGTGGACGGCCTTTTACTGAAATTTTTATTTCAGGGCGGATGTCAACATTACGGAACTTGACCGCATTGTTAAT
>CAZVNF010000189.1:0-6617 GCA_964628215.1 uncultured Draconibacterium sp. | reverse complement strand
TATCTGTAAAAGTTAATTGTTTCTAAACAAAATATATTGTGCTTTATGTTTTGTTAATATTCAGCACTTTATCAGTTTGTATGGAAATCCAATCAATATAAGTTACCGTGAATTATTATAAGTCTTCGAAACATTATATATTTCATACAATGCCTTCCTCTTAATCAATTGGTTGCAAAGTCTTCCAGGATGAAGCCATTATTATTCATTTGGTCAATTCTTTAACTTTTTCTTTCAATACCCCAACCAATTCTTGCAGATTTTCTTTATCCGTTTCCAGTTCTCTTAGCCGGGTTTCAATCCTTTTAACATATTCCTGGTGTTCCGGCATATTAAATTTTCCCCCTTCTGTAAACCAATATTCAATGGGGTAATCTAATTGATCAGATATCTTCCCTAGTAAGGATACCTTCAAAGTTCCATGCTTTAAGGAGTACCTGAATCCATTCTCAGTTAGTCCACGTTCATCTGGGTACCTGCACTTCAATTCCTTCAAAAAGTCTTTAATATGTATGTTTCGGTTAGCAAGTTCTCGAATAATTCTTTGTCCGAATTTTGCTATATCCTCTTGATTAATCATTTGACCGCACTATTAAGTTTGTTTTCAGTATAAATAAGTATGTTTAGTCAAAATATATTTCGTCTCAAGCTAAATTAACCGTTACTTTGCCGGCTCATATATCTAACATCAAACATACATGAACTCTACTAAGACCGAACAAAGAACAAACAAAAAACGAACAAAAGCAAGTAAAAAGCAAAATTATTTTGAGCGCAACAAAGAATTTATTTCGTTTTTCCAAAAAATCCCATATGGTACCTCCAGAATTCTATGCGAACGCCTGATTGCCAAACACGGAAAAGCTGAAACATATTCGCTGAACTATATCAATATGGTTCTTGATCCGGATAATCCCAGGTTCAACAAGAAAATCATGAATGAAGCTCTGGCCCACTTTGCAGAAGCCAGAATAGATCAACTAAAGGCGCGGGAGATCATGATGTCTTTTATTCCAATGAAGACTCAGGCTGTCGCCGAATGAAAACATTCACGAACATGTGTGACAAGGACCTTTCTATTGTTGAGATTGCTCTTTGCGTTTTCACCGAAAGATTAGCCATTACCGAAGATTTCATCTTTCCTGTAACATCGCCTCCTGGCACTGACGGCATGCCATATGGCATTTCCATAAAGACTGAGGAAGTAATCCCACTCGTTAGCCGCATCCGTGAGCTTATTGATGCAATTCGTCAAGAAATGCTTGATCGGATTTCGGTATAATCTCTATGCTCATTTTTACAGTTCTTAAATAGTCCAAGATGGCATATGTTGATATTGATGGTCATACCATCTATACCGGTGCTGCAAAAATGCTCATTGACCGAATTCACGAGGTAAACACCCTCCTGGGCAAATCTGAATTGAAATCAGGGAAAACTGAATCCTGGCTATTCTGGAAGAAAACCAGCGACATCATGAAGTATGCCTGGGATTACATGCGCAGCCTTGACTGGATTCTTCAGCAGAATGTACAGCTCCGCCAGGAGAATCAATATTTGAGAGCCCGCAATCAACACCTGGAGCAAATAAATCTTTCCATCACCATCCTTCGCCGGGCAAAACTTCAGGGCAACTTTGAGGAAACAGTTGCCTTTGTTGATGACCTGATGGAATGGGGGGTTGAAAAGTTAGAAAAAGCGTTAAACGATGTGCACAAATGACGGAACTTCCCGAAGACCTTGATATCATTCCAACAGATGCCGGCCTGCTTGAAAAAATCTGTGCGGATGCCGAAAGCATGCTCACCGAAGCCAAAGGGGATTTCTTTGCTCAATCCATGGCCATTGAAGTTATTTGTAAAAGTTTTTTTGAGTTCAATAATCCGGCATCGGCAGATATGTTCTTCAAATATGTTTCAAAGAAATTCAAGATCACTAAGAAGATATTCTCCGATGGACTGAAAGCCCTTTACGATGCTGCCAAGAAACCAAAATTTGCAGTAAAACAGGATTACATCGAAGATGATGATGATCCTGAAAACAAGCAAGGCTGGTTCATCCGGAAAAACTGCTACTACTTTTACCAGAAGGAGGGAGGTCCGGTATACGGTTCCAATTTCATCATTGAGCCCCTGTTCCACATAAATTCGAAAACTGATAACAAGCGCCTGGTGCGTATCATCAATGAAGATGGCGAAACCAAGATCATTGATATCCCATCCAAAAACATTATTTCCGTTGAGCAGTTCCAGGCCTATGTTTACAATGAAGGAAACTTCCTATGGTCTGCCGGTAAAGCCCAGTATCTCAAAATCTTAAAATTTATCTCTAAAAATTTCCCAATGTGTCAAGAACTTAAAACTTTAGGCTGGCAGCGCGAAGGATTCTATGCGTTCGCCAATGGTATCTATGATGGCACCTGGCAGCCGGTGGATGAATATGGCATCACGACCCATAACGGTAAGAAATACTTCTCCCCGGCTTTCTCAATAGTTTACAGCGATGTACGGGAGGATGACGATGAGTATGAAAATGACCGTTATTTCGTTTACAACAAAGCCCAGTGCACCTTCGGCCAATGGTCAAAGCTCATGATCAATGTTTATGGCACCAATGCCATTATCGCCATGGCCTTTGCGATCGCTACTACATTCCGGGACCTGATCTATGAGAAATACAAGATCTTTCCTCACCTGTTCCTGTTCGGTGAAAAGCAATCCGGAAAAAGCCAGTTAGCCTGGTCACTGTCAAACTTATTCTTCCATAACCTCCCAGCCTTTAACCTCAATTCAGGAACTCATGTCGGCCTTTCCCGCAAAGGCTCAAGGGGGAAAAATTGTATTGTATGGCTGGATGAATACACGAATGACATTGACCCCCGGCGCTTCCAGTTGGTGAAAGCTGCCTATGACGGAGTCGGCCATGAAAAAGGCACCATGACCCAGGACAGCCGGACCAAAACCACGAAAGTAAATGGTGGTTTTGTCATATCCGGTCAGTATCTCCCAACGCTTGATGACAACGCGCTGCTGACCCGGGCCTGCCTGCTTTCTTTCGTAAGGAAAAAATATACAGCTGAAGAGATGGCGCAGTATGAAGAACTGAAGAGACTGGAAGTTTTAGGGATCAGTTCCCTGGTGTGTGACATCCTTGACCATCGGAAAGTAATGGAAGATCATTTTGCGGTCGTATTTTCCGAAATCCAGGAGAAGCTGAAAAATGAAATGATTTATGAGAAACTTCCTTTTGATGAAAGGCTCGTGCGAAACTATTGCTGTCTGCTTGCACCGGTCAAGATCATCCTTGACAGCGCAAATCCACTGGAGGTTAATTTCACCTATGCTGAAATGTACTCCCTGGTCAAACATGATATTTCTCAAATGTCAAAGCAGATCAGCAGTTCAGAATCTATTTCAGGATTCTGGAATACGGTTGCCTTTCTGCTGGATGAAGGAAAAATACAGGCCGGTGTTGATTTCAAGATTCATGATACCGTCAAACTCTCCTTTACGGATAAGAACGGCGCCGAAGTGCTCAACAAGGCTTTCAGCCCTCCTGAAAAGCATCTTTATATCCGCTTTTCCCGGGTGCATCCCCTGTACATGGAGAAGCACCGGCAGCAAACCGGAAAGAACGGGGTGGATCTTGTTTCCATCCTGCATTACCTCAAAAACCATAAATCATATATCGGCAATGCATCCCAGGTCCGGTTTGATACCAGCAACACTTCTGCCTTTGTTTTCAAGTATGGCCCCAATGAGTTGAACATTAATCTTGAACGTACCGTCAGGGATTCTTTTTCAGCAGCAAAAGAAGCAGCAAGCAGCGAAGCAGAGCCGCTTCCAAAGCCCGAACCTACGCAGCAAAGTGTCGATTTTGAACCCGAACCACCTTTCTGAAATGAATGAAAAAATAAATTATAGTCAGAATTTCTTGTTTTTCCCTGTTCATTCAATACCTGCACACCTACATATATTATATTTTATTGATTCATATTAAATTAAGTAGGGAAAATGATTGTAGGTCAATGTAGGTCAATGTAGGTTGTTGTAGGTCTTGTAGGTATGTAGGTTTGGGAAAGTGGAGCCAGTAAAGCAGTTTATTTTTTTTTATTGAAACATGTCAATTGAAACTACCTTGGAAAAATTAAAGATTCTCATCAATGATAACGGGTTCGAGTATTACAGTGAGCTTCCACAAGACTACCGCCCTGCGACCATTGAAGATTTCATTGTCGATGGCAGGCGCAAATTAGGAATGATGTTCCTTATTCAATGGGTTGACAATGCTTTCTTCTACCAGATTTGCTATGTATCCGTCAATCTAACCAGGGCTATCTTGAACCCGCATCTTGAGTCAAAACGTGTATTTGTATGCGAAAACTCATGAATACTCAATTCGCTTTGGCCGGGACCGGGGGAAGCAAAGAAAACTCCGCTGGCGCTCCGGACCCGTTACCAGAGCCTTTTTTATATGCATCTGATTCAATTGACCTTTACAAAAGTTAACCACTAAACTACTTTCGCACCTATGAAACAGGCATTAATCCGGCCGACACTTACCATTCGATTGAAAAGACCACTTCAGGACTACCTTCGTTATGTCATGGGCCTCGAATGGGACACCCCGATAGATCAGCCCTTGGTTGCTTCTAAAAATTCGTACCTGGGCAGGCTCATCACTCCATTTTTGGATTACCGGCCTTGTACTGAAAATCCATTGCTACCCGGGAAGTTTCCCGACTGCTTCACATTCGGGCTTCCGCTGTACGACGATATGGAGACCCGCAGGAACACCGCATGGATTTCAGAAAAGAACCAGGTGCATATCCAGAAGATTCTTGAATATCACTTCCGGCTTCATTTCAGATTGTATGCAGATGATAAGGTCAGGTATATTCAGGAAAATGGACCTATGAAAGGAAGCATTAAGAAAATCATCATCCAGTTTTGTGAGGACACGAATATCCTCTTTGATGAAATCACCTTCGATATGGTTTCAAAAGGTTACTACCGGTCCCGGCAAAAGAGTTTAAAGTATACAAGTCTTGCCAGTAAACGGATGACGATTGGATACCTATTTCACATTATATAGACAATTTTACATATGACAGTTCTCAGACACACAGGTGGAAATGTTGGCGGGATCAATCCGGTTCAATATGCTTTCAAAGAAGATATCGCCTCCCTGGTGATCAATCCCGATACGCTGGCCGGTGCCATCACATTCAAGCCTGGTAAAGGCTGGAACTATCTGTACGGCTCTCCCGAATCAATTCAGCTCGAAGGAAAAGAAGAAGACATGCCTGCAGGCACCAGGTATTCGTACAATTTCAAAATGCTGATCCCCAAGGATCGCAAGGATGTTGAAATTAAGCTCATGCAGTTAAACCAGCGTCACCTGATCATCAACGCCATTGATAAAAATGGCATTTCCAGGTACTATGGTACCCTGGATCAGCCAATGAAAAAACTAGGCAAACTGCTAAAGCCTGCAAACATTGAGAGTTACCAGGGATGGGAAATCGTTTTTAGTGGAGATTTTCCGCAACCGGCCGCTTATGCTCCCGCAGGAACTTACATTCCTGTCGAACCTCCCCCTGTCAGCGAAGAATAGTTTTTCAGTCCTTTACCAGGGCATTTCACAGCTCTAATATTGTACCTTGATTAATGGGTTAACATTAACGTCGGTACAATGAATCCTTTTCTGCTTGATATTCTCACTTCAACATGGCTCCTGCACGCTGAAAATACAGATGCGTATGGTGCCATGCTTGTTTCCCTGCTTCGGGGTGATCGCATCAATGCAGAAGACTTTTCGCTGGCCAGGGAAAAGAACCGGCCTTATGTGTTGAGTTATTCTGACCGGGCAAGCGCAGAAACAAAACCCCTGAACGCAACCAACCTCTCACAGGGATCAGTTGCCGTTATCCCTGTTCGCGGAATCATCATGAAGGATGATGTTGAGTGCGGTCCCCGGGGGAGTGTTTCCATTTCCAAGGATATAAGGTCTGCCGATGCCAATCCAAATATAAAATCAATTCTGCTGGTAGTCAGCTCTCCCGGTGGGACGACTTCCTACACGGACATCCTGTCGGATGCCGTTAAGAATTGCCAGAAACCGGTCGTAGCTTTCGTTGAAGGAACTGCAGCCAGCGCCGCTTACTGGATCGTCTCCGGAGCTGATAAAATCATCTGCTCTTCAGACCTGGATATCGTCGGTTCCATCGGAACCATGCTTGAGTACATGGATATGAAACCGTACTTTGAAAAGGCCGGTGTCGTTATCCATGAAGTATATGCCACGCTCAGCACTGAAAAGAACCAGATGCTTGCGGATCTGAGAGCTGGCAATTACGAACCTCTCAGAAAAGATCTGCTCGATCGCATCAATTCAAAATTTCACGCAACAATAAAGGCAAACAGGCCTTCATTGAATCCTGCAGCACTTACAGGAAAAACCTATTTTGCCTCAGATGCTATTGCCATGGGCCTTGTAGATGAGATCGGATCCTTTGATTATGCCCTGGAGCTGGCAGATACGCTTCCCTTGAAAAATTCCACCCTTCAAACAAATAATGACATGAAAAGTATTAAAATGCTGGCGGTCTGGACCGC
>CAZVNF010000188.1:0-6654 GCA_964628215.1 uncultured Draconibacterium sp. | reverse complement strand
TCTTCCAGCGATTGCATAACCGCAATGAATATGAAGGAACAGGAATTGGTTTGGCTCACTGCAAAAAAGTTGTAGAAATGCATGGCGGCAGGATATGGGTAGAATCCGCACCCGGGGCGGGAAGTGCCTTTATGTTTACGATACCCAAACAATAACCTTTTAGGAAAAAAATCCGATCGTTTGTCTGATCTTTGACGAAACGTTATGATTTTCGCAATCTTATTAAAAAATCACCTTTTCTGTATCACCTTTTGCTGAAAATCCGATTAAGCATTAAAAAGCCTATGCCATCCAACAGGAAGATGACGATCACCTTCACATTTAATGGAAAGCCTGATAAACGGAATTTACAGTGTGGTACCGGGATCGGTGAAGTTGTTTGTGTCAAAAAGAAAAAAAGGTCTGAAAAACAGTGTGGCCACCTGTCAAAGTTTGAAAAGGCCAAGGAATATGGCCGCCAGGTTGTGGCCGATCCTGTGAAAACAGCGCACTACATGATATACCGTAAAAAATGGAAGCGCAAATTAAAGCATACAGGCATTTACCAGCTGGCCATAATGGATTTTATGAATCCTCCCGCTATCCATGAAGCGCGGGTAAATGAAGAGTTTGGAAATAGTGAAAAATTAATTCTGGTAAAGGTTAGGGGGAAATTTGAAATATCCCATGTAAGCGTGAGCATGATTGCACCTGACGGAAAGATACTGGAAACCGGGGAAATTTACCAACAGAACACACTTGGGTTTTATATATATGCACTCAACACGTCCGCATCCTTAAAAGCGGGAGTCATCTGCCGGATATGTGTCCACGATTTTCCCGGCAATATTATCGAAAAAGATTTTTGCTTTTTTGATTAACATTAAAACTCTTTTCCCTGCCCGTTTCTTTTAAGCCATTCCTAAGAAGCCCCTAAGACATTCCTAAGATATCCCTGAGTTTTTAGGTTAATTCAATGTGAATATATGATATTTCATTGTGAAAACACAATGAAATAATGAGGAAACTGCAGTGAATATTTTAAACTTCACTTCCGCTTTCATATATATAGCAGTTGGCTTCAGCATTGATTTTGATTTATTTCCGTTGGCTAAGAAATGCTTTTTTGATTTATTGCCGTTGGCTTCAGCCAACAGATTGATGCTGCAATTTCACTGTATCCAATTTGTTGTTAATGATCTAACAATCAGTATCATGTTAAATATTGTTAAATACATATTTAGAATGATTAAAAATAATGTTTTTGTTTTACATTTATGCAAATTTTCATTTTTGTTAAAGTATTGAAATCATCTTTTAAAAAAAAATATTCAAAAAAAAAGGAGCTAAAATGAATAATCAAAACGCAGGACCAACATATCCACAAATAATATTCGACACTACTTCCCTGATAAATGGACGCGGAAGTAATCAATTTGGTAAAATACCCAATGTTCCAAAAATCTATGTGATAGCCAGTGCTTTTGACATCACAGGAGGGAACTTTATTTTAAGCGACATTGAAGCTCCTTTAGAAGGTACAGACGGTCAGCAAGTAATACTCAATTTATACGCTGATAATAATGGTCTTCCCGGAGACACTGTCTTGGAATCCTGGACTTGTGTAAACGATCTGAAGTCAAATCCACATTCCATTCATGTTAAGTCGGTCAATAACATCCTTCTAACCTCTGGTAAGCGATATTGGGTCAGCGCTGGTATGGCTGGTCCGAATGCGCTGGGCATGTGGGGTTTTGCCGATGGCCCGAACTTGACTACAGCGTACAAGTTGAATGGCGGTGCTTTTACAATCCGGCAAGACCCCGGTATTTGGCTTTTACGGATTAGCGGCGTCCCCGTGAAGGCAGATGAAAATGATATGCAGACAATTTCAAAATTCTTTCCATTTTATGCCGGACTGCCTTTAGGAAGTGACTGGCACTTAATCCCGAACCCCACAGGCCCGTCTGTTGTTCCAATGGATGGGTATCTCCATTACCAGGTAAACAATCAAACTGGTTATAACCAATGGTTGATGCTTAATATTGCTGATTCTTTTGTGGTTCGAAGTGGCTGCAGGATTTCTTATCGGGTACGTGCAAATAAGATTGATTGCGAGGAAATGAAATTCACTATATCACCAATAGATATTCCTGATGCTGGTTTAATACTTCGTTCAGCAAAGAAGTATGGAGTGCCTGTACCTGAATACATAAGGGCCTCCGACGGAGTTTCCCTGGCCAAAAGCGCTATCCGTGGCGATGGTAAATGGCACTCCATCGTAATGATTATAGAACCTCAGCAAATTACTTTGTATGAAGATGGCAAGTTGATGTTTACACATCCTGTTCCGGCCATGGCAGCCATTGTGATGCCTCGTTTCGATATGCAATGTTTGAATAAAGGCGACAGTCTTTCTTTTGATCTCAGTAATGTCACCATCACCGACGGCATACTGGACCCTGCACCCGCAATCAAACATGTATTTGTGCTGATGCTGGAAAATCATTCCTTTGATCATTTGCTTGGTTTATCAAATATCAGTGGCACCGATGCCTGCACTGGCCAGCCCACTAAAATTAATGGCGTGGAAGTGGGCAGTACCTATTGCAATCCCTACAAATCTGCGAATTCGCCTGACATAAAAAATTATTGCGTGTCAACTCCGGCGGTTGATCCAATGACAACTGATCCCGGGCACGAATTGATGGATACACTTGAACAATTGTGCGGACAGGATTCTGAAAAACAGTACAATGGGAAGAAGCCTTTTCCGGCAAAATATCCGCCCATCAGCAACAGTGGTTTTGCAGCAAATTATGCTGCTTCTGTTACCGAAGATACTGGTCATCCGGCATCTGATGCAATTGGAGATGTACTGAAACTTTGTGCACCATCACAAGTTCCCATTTTGGTACAACTGGCAAATGAGTATGCTGTATGCGATTCGTGGTTCTCATCAGTACCTGGACCTACCTGGCCTAACCGTATGTTTGCTACAGGGGGCTCCGCGGCCGGCCTTGACCAATCGCCCGGGTTTGGGTTAAAAAAAGATTTTTTCTTAAGCGGATTTGTTTATCCGAAAGGTTCCATTTTTCAACAATTGGAAAAATATTCAAAGAGCTGGCGATTGTATAATGATTACGACAACATGTTCAGCAACGTACGTTCTACCTGGGCAGGCAGCCTGGCCATTTCATGGTTTATTAAAGGGATGAGTATGTTCAAAAGACCGTATAGTCTCAAATCTTTTGCTGCAGATTTAAAAAGTACTTACCAGGAGGAGTTTACTTTTATTGAACCCAATTACGGCGATGCATTTAGCGATACGTTTAAAGGTGGTTCATCACAGCATCCCATGGATGGCCTTGAGGCAGGGGAACGGCTCATTGCCTATGTATACAACAGCATCCGGCAGTCTCCCTTGTGGAAATCCAGTTTGCTCATCATTACATATGATGAACACGGTGGGTTCTACGATCATGTGGCACCTCCTCCTGCACCAATACCCGGTGATGGAATTGGACAACCTGATTACAATCGTTTCGGATTCAGTTTCAACCAGTATGGTGTCAGGGTTCCTGCTGTTGTGGTGTCGCCAATGGTAAAAAAGAATGTGATTGATCATTCATTGTATGATCATACCTCTATGTTAAGAACACTGGAAGATATCTTTTATATGCAACCACTAACAGCAAGGGATCTTGCAGCCCAAAGTTTACTTCATTTATTGGATCCGCAAAAAATAAGGCCAGATGAAGATTGTCCTTTGGAACTAACAGCTACTCCTTTGTCAACAAGGATGGTTCGCACGGACCCCGCCATACAAGCCGCCGCCGACCTGGAGCCATTACCCGAATCGGGAAATACGATTGGTTTTATCCTGATAGCTGCAAAAATGGAAATTGAAATGTCGGGCGGAACTGAAGCTGAAAAGGATGCAATACTTGCAAACCTGGCCTCTTTAAAAACGAAAGGTGATGCACGTAAATATGTTGACAGTGTTATGTCGGCAGCAAACGCAAGGAGGTAATAGTTGGGGTTTGGCCTTAAATACCAAATGTCTTGTGATCAGCCTGGAGCTTGGACGGTTTCACTGTTTCGCCTATGTACGTAGGGTTTCTAAGGTGTCATTTATTTTGGTATCAGTTTTTGTGTTTTTAAGTGTGAAGATCCATTATGCTTACAAAATCAGATTATTATGAAAACTATCTCCTTTTTAATCTTTGCTGTTCTGTTTTTCAACAGCACAATAAATGCCCAGGTAAGCATCAATACCGACAACAGCCCGGCAGAAAATTCGGCGATGCTGGATGTGAAATCCACAACCATGGGTTTCCTGCCACCCCGGATGACCACAGCCCAGCGAGATGCGATTACATCACCAGCCGAAGGATTGGTCATCTACAATACTGAAGAAAAAGCTCTGAATGTTTATAATGGAATTGCATGGAAGTCAATGACCCCTCCCCAACCTTTTGGCTGTGGCTTAACAATCAGCATAAACCACGTGACATCCGGCGGGGTTGCTCCTGTTAATAAAACAGTTGCATATGGCACGGTGACCGGGATCCCCGGAGAGGCTTCTAAATGCTGGATTACAAGAAACCTTGGCGCTGATCACCAGGCTACTGCCGTGAACGATGCCACCGAGGCTTCTGCCGGCTGGTACTGGCAATTTAACCGTAAACAGGGTTTTAAACATGACGGAACGACCCGGACGCCAAATACAACCTGGATATCCTTCATCTTTGAATATTCAGACTGGATATCTGCCAACGACCCCTGTGCCATCGAACTTGGCGCTGGCTGGCGTATCCCAACCATTACTGAGTGGTCCAATGTTGACAATACAGGCAACTGGAATACGTGGACCGAACCGTATGCCTCAGGTTTGAAACTGCATGCAGCCGGGTACCTGGCTCCCGGCAATGGTTCACTGATAGAGCGCGGCGTAAGAGGCTACTACTGGAGTAATCAGCAGGCCGGCGATTTGGCCTACGGCTGGCTTCTGGTCTTCAGCAGTTTTGGCAGCAATATTGGCAACTTCGGCGACAAGGCAACCGGCTATCCTGTCCGATGCATTAGAGACTAGTTGCGCCAAGAGAGCATAGCAACGAAGGGCGCACACCCTCAGGGAACAAGGGAGGACAAGATCATCTTCTCTTTTGCTAATCTAGTAATAACCTGCAAATATTTCCCTACACAAAAATGATGATCCTCCGTTTATAGCTCTTACGGTAGTTTGTGATATGAAATAAAGCACTGATTATCATGGCTTTAAGTGATCAGCCTGGGGCTTGGACTGTTTTACTGTTTCGCCTATGTACGTAGGGTTTCCAAGGTGTCAATTTTTCACTGTATCAGATTAGCGTTATCTTAATCGTCATCTTGATTTTTACTCTTTACTCCATTATTACACTGTCGTATAATTGATATATTTGTAGTTCAGACATTGATTTGTATCAATCAGCGAAAAGGAAATCTGATGACCAAAGAAACAGTACTTTCGGATTGCGAAAATCCACAAACAGATTGGAGGGTGCTTAAAAAGGCCAGGAGTTTGCGATCCTGACCGATGACTTCCCCTACAATCGACTTCCCAATTTGGTAAATGGAATGATTTATTGTATTTTTGTTGAATGAGAATTATTGCATTCAAATCACTTCGGGAATTTTGGGAACGACCTGAATATTCTGATTCGGAAGTGTCATTACGAGCATGGTATCATGATGTAAAAGGCTCAAACTGGAGAAATTCAAACGAACTTAAACAGCAATACACAAATGCAAGTATAGTAGGAGAAGGACGAATAGTGTTTAATATCAAAGGTAATTCCTACCGACTTGTTGTTTTAATCGACTATGAATTTCAAATAATATTTATCCGATTTATCGGTACACACAGACAATATGATAATATTGATGCTAAAGCGATCTGAAGATGGAAATAAGACCAATAAAAACAGAAAATGATTACAACCTGGCAATTCAAAGAATTGAGAAGCTGTGGGGAGCTGAAAAAAACAGCCCAAATGGAGACGAGTTAGATTTACTTTGTACGATAGTTGAAGCATACGAAATAAAACATTTTCCGATTCTTCCCCCAGACCCGGTTGACGCCATTATTTTCAGAATGGAGCAAATGAATATGACCAAATCTGATATGGCAAAATATATTGGTAGCCAAAGCAGAGTGAGCGAGATATTAGGTCGAAAGAGACAATTAACCTTAAAAATGGTTAAATCCTTATATAAGGGTTTAAAAATTCCGGCAGAAATATTATTAGCATAATAGAAATTAAACGGGCTATAACATTTTTGAACATTTTGCCGAAGCCTGGAGAAACCTTGGCTTTTTTCGCGGTTCCCCATAGTTACTCCTTGATTTTAACAGTCTTATTGATTCTCCTAAATATAAGCCGTAGCCTCTTCCACGATAATCTTTCTGGGGCTTGGACGATTTCACTGTTTCGCCTATCTACGTGAGGTTTTCAAGGTATCATTGGGGAAGATTTTATTCTTCTTCGATAAGATAAAATCTACCTCGGCCGAACTGCTTTTTGCCTCCCTTGTCCAATAATACAGCTTGTCTCTTCCGGATGAAAGGAATTCCTGTCCGGCAAACTGTTCGGCGAGAGCCCCGTACAAAGCCGTGCTTTCGAATGGCAGGGA
>CAZVNF010000187.1:3960-6731 GCA_964628215.1 uncultured Draconibacterium sp. | reverse complement strand
GGGATAATCGATAAATAATATGCTCCGGGGATGTTGGCGGCCTTTAAATCAGGGTAGGGATAGTACCCGCACAGTTTGTACGGAAAAATAAACTTGATCAGGTATTGGGTAAATCCGTAGCAGGCGAAAACAGCCCTGTCAAATACCCCGAACTTGATGATCTCAGTGGCTCCCTGGGCTTGCTGGACGTAAATAGAAATAATCCCGAAAACAAGGGACAGGAGAAAAAATGGAATTTTTTCAAGTATTACCTTCTTTGTAAAAAGGTCTCTTTTAAAAAAGTAGTCAAGGGCAATAACCGAAAATGTAAGGGTAACGGCCATGCCTTTGGACAACAGGGATAATAAGAAGAAGAGAAGAGATAACAAATAGTATTTGACTGCCTTTTTATCCAGATACCTTATATATACAAGGAGTGAAAGCAGATAAAAGCAGGTATAAATCAAATCTTTTCTTCCGGATACCCAGGCAACAGATTCAACATGCAACGGATGAATACCGAATAGCAGGGCGGTTATCGAACTGAGCAGTTGAGTACGGCCCGAACCGAGCCGGATAAACAAGTGCATTGCCAGCTGAAAAACCAGCAATGTGTTGAGGAGGTGCAACAGCACATTGACAAGATGATAACCGGCAGGGTCAAGTCCGGAGGTGGAATAGTTAACGGCAAACGATAAAAGGGTAATGGGATGGTAATTGCCAAGGTTATTTGCATCCGTGAAAAAAATCGTTTTCAGGTTTTCTCCGGAAAAACCTTTAATAAAAGGATTATCAGTGATATAATGCGGATCGTCAAAAGAGACAAACTGGTTCCTGATGGTCGGAAAGAAAACAATGAAAGTAATGGCCAGTACCCCGGCTATCCATACGTAGCTGAACTTTCCCGGCTGAATGGAAAGGGCAGGGTTGCTCTGCTTCTTTACACTTTTTTTCTTGATTTTTTCCCCCATGATCAAACAAAAATATTATTTGACAAACTGCAATTATGCAAGATGCAGGACTTTGCCGAAGATTTTACGAAAATATAAAAGTTAACCCGAATTTCAATGGTTTTTGTGCAGATACAGGAAATCAACAATGCCGGGGGGATTATGCTGATTCTTAATATCCGGTTTTATTATTGACTCAAGTTTCGGGGTTGAATAATCAACAGAACTAAATACCACTAGCCCTGAAAGGGCTCAATCTATTAACACAGGGTGAAGCCCTGTGCATATAGCAACTCTAAGTCCCATCAAGCCCTGAAAGGGCGATATCTGCTAAAATAGGATGAACTATGGATGTCTGATGAATATTAATTGCGCCCTTTCAGGGCTGATAATTCCGCATTTGATTTCTAATACCGATGGGCTACACCCATCGCTGATAGATTACGCCCCATTCGGGGCTGTGTCACGATTATTATTAACCCCGAAACTTGAGTTATTGACGCATATTCGTCATTCCTCCGAGAATTAACCCGGGATGCACATAGTATCATCGTTTACCGAACAACGCACATCCGCCCCGGACCTGCAACCGTAAGGGTTTGCCCGTTTGAGCTGTGCTGCAAAAGATAAAAGTATACTCCGCCGGGCAAACCGGATGCATCGAAGGAAAACGCATGATTGCCGGGAAAAGGAGCCTCAGCTTCCAGGCATCCCACTTCCTGCCCAAAAAGATCATACACCTTCAACTGCAGGGCAGATACCTTGCCATTGGCGTGCAGTTCAGTTTCCCCGCCGGGCGGGACAGAATACCGGATTGTGGCAATTGTTTGTACCGGGTTAGGGCTGTTCTGTTGCAACGTGTATCCCGGTTGTGCAGACCTGACGGTTCCCGTAAATGGAATGACCGGGGGATAGTATTTCAGCACCACGCCCTCCTTTCCAACTGCAAATCCATGCAGCGAATCGGGGAAGGTCATGTCGTACATGGCAGCATTGTCTGGCGGCAAAACAGACGTCCATGTATTGCCTGCATCCATGCTGTATATCAGCAATCGCCTAGGTCCGAGCGGGGCCCATGCTTCATAATTGTTTCTGAAATCCAGGTCGTAGGCATTTCCCTGTATGTCGAGCTCATCATAATTCCAGTTAAGGCCCCCGTCAGAGGTTCGGATCATACCTACCCCATACCCGAAATCGGGATCTCCGCCTGACCCCATTACATTCAGGGAATCAAATATATGCAACCCGTGAACTTCATCGGCTGGAGCCTGCGAAGGATCAATGGCATACCACATATCCCCTCCGTTTGAAGTGTGCCATACCACTCCGGCAATGTCGAACCTTCCGCCACTGGCAAAACCAATCTGATCGTTGTAAAATTTGATGCTCAGCACCGGGAAAAATGCCAGGGTGCTGGTATCAATTGCAGCCTGGGTCCAGCTGGTTCCCCCGTCGGTGGTTTTTACCAGGGCATGAGGCTGGCCTCCCATCCACCCGTTCAGGGAATCCCTGAAAAGAATGCAGGTGATAAATATGTTTTCTGTGGGATATGGATGGCTTATCCAGGTGCTGCCGCCGTTGGTGGTCTTAAGCAAAATGGTTCCAAAGGGCGGGGTGGTGAAATTGTATGTGGAAGCCCATCCCTGGTTGCGGTCCAGAAAAAAAACATCCTCCACTTCATTCGTTGAATGGGTATCCTGCAATAACCACGAAACTCCCCCGTCCGTGGTATGCAGTATAATCCCCGAATCCCCGGCAATCCAGCCATACAAGCTGTCAACAAAGCAAACCGATTTCAAATACTGGTTTGTCGGAACATTAATCCTCTGCCAGCTTCCCTGC
>CAZVNF010000187.1:2718-3860 GCA_964628215.1 uncultured Draconibacterium sp. | reverse complement strand
GTCATTACCTTCACCCTGGATCCCGGTTTGCTCAGAAGAACCTCCTTACTCCTGACTCCGGCATTTTTTTCCTGGTCAAATTCAAGTCCCATATATTCCATGTCGGCACAGCATAATTCACGTGTTACCGGGTCATTTTCACCGATTCCCCCGGTAAAAATAAGTAAATCAAGGCCACCCAGTGCGGCAGTATACGCCCCGATATATTTTTTTATGCGATACCGGAACATATCAAGCCCGAGGATGGCTCGTTTATTTCCGGCTTCAGCTTCTTTTTCAATCTCACGCATGTCTGACGAAACCCCGGTGATTCCCAGCATCCCGCTGTGTTTGTTCACAAGGGTATTGGCAACTGCGATATTCAGTTCCTCCTTTTCCATTACAAAGGTAAGCACTCCCAGGTCCATATCTCCTGAACGGGTTCCCATAATCAATCCTTCAACGGGGGTCAGCCCCATGGAGGTATCGATCGATTTGCCGTTTTTAATGGCAGCCATGGAGGTACCGTTTCCGAGGTGGCAGGTGATGATCTTCATGGATTCCATGCTCACACCCAGTATTTCGCATGCCCGCCGGGCCACATAATAATGGCTGGTACCATGAAAACCATACCGGCGGATACCGTGTTTTTTATAAAGAGAGTAGGGAATGGCATACATGTACGCCCGGGCAGGCATTGTCTGGTGAAATGCCGTATCGAACACGGCTACCTGCGGCACACTGGGCAGCAGATGCTGCATGGCGGCAACTCCTTTCAGGTTGGCCGGATTGTGCAGGGGCGCAAGCGGAATGCAGGCTTTGAAGTCTTTAATGGTCTCTTCGGTGATCAGGCTGCTTTCCTGGAAACGTTCGCCGCCATGCACCATCCGGTGCCCGATGGCGTTGATCTCGGCTAAATCGCTGATGCAGCCATGTTCCTTACTGATTAAAACCCCCAGAACATATTCGATACCGGTTTGGTGGTCGATTACTTCGCCTTCGAGTTTTACCTTGTCGCCGTTTTCCTTTTCATGTTTCAGAAATGATCCCTTTAACCCCACTTTTTCCACGATCCCTTTGGCATAGAGCCGTTTTTTTTCAATGTTGAACAGCTGGTACTTGATGGAAGAACTTCCACAATTTAAAACGAGAATATTCATGAT
>CAZVNF010000187.1:0-2618 GCA_964628215.1 uncultured Draconibacterium sp. | reverse complement strand
CCGATCCCGCTGATCCGTCCAAGCCGGTTGGCCCGCACCAGTTTCTTGATCATGGGGGAAGCAATGTACCTTGATGACCCGAATTCGCTGTAAAGGTTTTCCATCCAGCGTCCGACCTTGTCAAGTCCGACTTTATCCGCAAATTCAAACGGCCCGAGCGGCATGTTGAAACTGGAACGCATGGCGAGGTCGATATTTTCCATGGAACTCACCCCTTCCATCAATGTTTCACAAGCCTCGTTCAGCAATACCACGAACAATCGAACACTTACCAGTCCGGGAGATTCCATCACGGGGATCGATATTTTTTCGAGTAACTTCACAAACTTGATTACCTTTTCATAGGCTTCATTGGTGGTATGAAGTCCTTTGGCCAGTTCCACCACACTGGCACCGGGTGCAGTGGTGGAAATGTGAAGACTGACACACCGCTCTTTGTGTTCAAGCTCCGAGGATAATTCTGTAACGACGATGGTAGAACTGTTTGTTGCAATAATACACTCCTTGCTTACTACTTTCTCAATTTTGAGAAAAACTTCTTTCCTCAGTTCAAAGCTCGATTGCCCCTGTTTTGATTTAATGGTTTCAATAACCAGGTCGCAATCGTGGAAATCCTCGTATAAAACGCTTCCTTTTATCCTGGAAAGAATGGCGGTTTTTTCACCGGGTGTAAGCCCCCAGTGATTTATTTCATGGTCGAGCTCTTTTTTGATCTCCACAAATGAGTGAAGTATCAAATCCTCACTGAGTTCAAGAAAAATCACTTCAATCCCGTGTTTTGATGCGGTAATCGCCAACTCCTGCCCAACACTGCCGCACCCGACAATGCCAATCTTCGAGAAAAGGATTTTCGGTCTCGATTCCTTGCTGAGCCCATACTTCTCAATCGGCTCAATGATCATTTCTGCCATAATATGTACTTTTCAATAGTAAGATGTCTTTTTAACCTGCAGTCGTCACGATTTCCCCATCATCTTCCGGTTAAACGCATCTTCCCCGATGGTTTCAATTTGGGTGATCATCTGCTGCGTAACCGAAACGATGTATTCTTTCTGTTTCTGGAAATGGATGAACATGGCCGCAAGGTTTACTGCGGGTTCAATGCCTTTGGGGTTCCGGAAAAGCACGGTAAAGAACATTTTCCAGTAATATGTTCCGGTAGCCTGTGAAAAACCTGCTTTTTTGCAAACACGTAAAAAGGAACGCATATATACCAGCCAGGTTTTAAAGTCAGGTTTGTGTTTGTAATTAGTTTTTACATTTAATCCGGTGTAAACCACCCTTTTGTAGTAGTTAGAAGGGTTGAAAATGGCATCAATGATCTTGATGTAGTTCTTAAGTATGCCTACCCTCGGGGTGACTGTGAGAAAGTTCAGCCCGCTGGTCATCTGGTCAATATCCCCGTCTGTCACCGATTTTGAAGAGTGGTGGAATAAACGTTGTTCCAGTTCGAGCCTGCGGGTAAGCTGCGTGTTTGGCAAAGCATATAGCAATCCGATCATGGCCATGCAGATCCCCGAATCCTGGATGGAGTTGATCATCAGGTCGGCGATATGGGGGCGGTCGCTGTCAAATCCCAGGATATAACCACCGTTGCTTACCATCCCGTACGACATGATCTTCATCACAGCGTCCTCAATCGACTTGTTCACGTTCTGGTTCTTATTGTTCAGCGCGAGGGTTTCACTGTCGGGAGTCTCAATTCCAAGGAAGACATACCGGAAATCGGCGTCTTTCATAAGCTGAAGCAACTCATCGTCATCGGCGAGGTTTACAGAGGCCTCTGTGGTGAAATAAAACGGGTATTTCCGCGCTTTGGTCCAGGCGATGATTTCGCGCAGGAGATCTTTGACCTTTTTCTTGTTGCCGATAAAGTTGTCGTCAACCATGTCGATATGACCACGATATCCCAGGTCATACAGAGATTGCAGTTCCTTGATTATTTGCTCATTGGTTTTAAACCTCGGAATGCGGCCGTACAGTTCGATCACATCACAGAATTCGCAGTTGAATGGACATCCGCGGATGAACTGAAGCCCGATCATGATATAATCGTTGAACCGGATCAGATCATATCGCGGGATTACGGCCTTGAGCATGTCGGCCCGGTCGGGAGACACATATTTTCCCCCCTTTGCACCCTTTTTCAGATCCTCGAGGAACAGGGGAATCGTAATTTCTCCCTCCCCCAGAACAAGAAAATCAGCCTCATGGTAAAGATCCGGCTGTGAAGTGGGATCGGGGCCGCCAACAACCACTACTGCTCCCAGCCGGTGGGCCCGGGTAATCAGGTCGAGCATGCTGTTTTGCTGGGGAAGCATACCCCCGATGCAAACAAGATCGGCCCACTGCATGTGTTCGTCCAGCAAGGGTTCAACATTTTCATCAATAAGCCGGAATTGCCAGTGCTGGGGGAGAAGAGCTGCTACAGTAAGGAGTCCAAGTGGGGCTGCCGGGTATTTTTTCCCAACCATTTCGCAAACTTCCTGGTAATTCCAGAAACTATATGCGGAAAATTTTGTCTGTACCAACAGGCATTTTGTTATTCCGTCATGCAAATTCATCATAAATCCACCTCTCCAAATAAAACGGTGCAAAGGTAAGGAAAAATGGGAGCC
>CAZVNF010000186.1:0-6744 GCA_964628215.1 uncultured Draconibacterium sp. | reverse complement strand
TTCCCCGCCGTATTTATTGTATGGAATCCTGTACTCAACCTTTTGAGTTGTATATGAAATCAGGTGCTGGGCATTCAAAATAATGGGAAAAAGCAAAGAAAGGATAAAAAAAAACGGGGCCTTGAGAGAAATCATCGGGGAGAATTGGGTGTACAAAAGTAAGGAAATTCTTCAAGTGTCATTCAGAGCGTTTAGGTTACTCAAACACAGTGTTTGTTGAATTCCTGACTAAAGTAACCCGAATTATTCAAATGGATACAATCATGCGAATTACTTATTATATTTGCTGAGAAAAACCTTTTCATTAAACAAGTTCACCTATGAACCGTCTCCTAACTAGTACAAAACTCCTGGTTTTAATTGGAGTATTCACAGCCGGCTGTTTCTTAACCTCCTGTAAATCAAAAAAACAGGAAGAAACTGCCCCCCCTCCATTTAAAGTAATGGAGATAAAGGCATCCAAAGTTCCTTTATTTATTCAAACAGTCGGGCAGGCAGTAGGTATACCCACTGTGGAGATCAGGGCACGTGTGGCAGGTTACCTGAAAACATGGGATTTCGAGGAAGGGTCTGTTGTCCGGAAAGGTCAAACCCTGTTTACGATAGAACCGGATGAGTATATCAACAATCTTGCCTCGGCAAAAGCTGACCTTGATAATAAAACAGCAGCCTGGGAAAAAGCTAAGCTGGACGTGGCCAGGCTCAAACCATTGCTCTCAACCAATGCGATCAGTCAGAATGACTATGACAAAGCAGTTACCACCGAACAACAGGACCGGGCAGCTGTTGCCAATGCCAAAGCGAATCTTGACCAGGCCAAACTGAATCTCTCCTATACATCGATGGCTTCACCCATCACCGGTGCGGTAGGTGCGTGCAATATCAATCCGGGAAATCTTGTTGGCAAGGGCGAATCAACCCTGCTCACCACTGTTTCTGCTGTTGACCCGATGTATATTAATTTCCAGATGAATGAAACCGATTATCTTAAAATCATGCGGTACATGGAATCTCATCCTGATCTGAAAGGCAGCCTGAACTCTTTGACAATCTACCTGACTCTGTCAGACAAGCAGGAATACGATCATGCAGGGAAAATAGATTTCGTTGACAGGCAGGTTAATTCCACCACAGGAACTATTGCGATGAGAGCGATCATTCCTAACCCGCAAGGGCTTATAAAGCCAGGGACTTTTACAACGGTTAATATCATCCTGATGGAACTCGACAACGGGATAGTCATACCGCAAGGCGTCACCACGCAAATCCAGGGAAAGACATTTGTGTTCCTGGTTGACAATGAGAATAAAGTAAACCGTGTCCCGGTCATTCCAGGCAGGAGCATTGGCCAGAATTTCGTGATAATGAACGGATTAAAACCCGGTGACAAGATCATGCTGGAAGGTTTCCAGAAATTCAAAGAGGGAATGCAGATCAAGCCTGAAATGGTTAACGATACAATAACGGTTCCGGCCAGACCATAATCAAATAGCGAAATAGCGAAATAGCGAAATAGTGAAATTAATTCTATAAAGATGTTACAGCAATTCATAACCCGTCCGATTCTTGCCTCCGTAATCGCTATTCTCATAGCACTGGTTGGGGTCTTGAGCCTTTTCACCTTGCCAATTTCGCAATACCCTGATGTTGTGCCACCTACTATTGCAGTTACCGCCTTTTATCCTGGTGCCAGCGCAGAGGATGTGCAAAAAACAGTTGCCGTGCCATTGGAAGAGCAGATCAACGGGGTTGACAACATGACATATATGACCTCACAATGTGCGAATGACGGGTCGTGCACAATTACGGTCTATTTTTCGGTGGGTACCGATCCTGACATGGCCACAGTGAATGTTCAGAACCGCACACAGCGTGCCATGAATGTACTGCCGCAGGAGGTAATCCAGAGCGGGGTCATCGTAATGAAAAAGAACCCCAGTATACTTATGCTGTATTCACTCGTTTCAAACGATACGGCTTACGACACCAAATTCCTTGCAAACTACCTGAATATCAATATTGTAAATGTACTTAAAAGAATCAAGGGCGTTGGAGATGTAACCTTGTTCGGTGGGGATGACTATGCCATGCGGATCTGGCTGAATCCGGAAAAAATGGCTGGTCTGGGAATCAGCGTTCAGGATGTTCAGAGTGCCATTAAGGATCAGAACGTGCAGGCTGCGGCCGGACAAATTGGGAAAAACCCATCCGCGAAAGATCAGGAATTGTCGCTCGTAATCCGCGTTCAGGGGAGATTACTGGATGAAAAGGAATTCGGAGCAATCATCATAAAAGCCAACCCGGATGGTTCACTGGTACGAATGAGTGACATTGCCAGAACTGAAATGGGACTAAAAACCTACGATGCCTATGGCAGATATAATGGCAAACCCGCCCCGGCAATTGCCATTTACCAGTCACCAGGTTCCAATGCCGTGCAACTGCAAAAGACCCTGGATGCTACCATGGAGGACCTTGCGAAAGAATTCCCCCTTGGAATTTCTTATACCAAAGGGCTTGATACTGTTGAGTTTGTTAACGCTTCGGTTGAGGAAGTCCTCCGCACCCTGTTAGAAGCGTTTATCCTGGTTTTTATCGTGGTATTCGTTTTTCTGCAGGACTGGCGGGCAACCCTGATTCCGGCCATTACTGTTCCAATCTCCCTTGTAGGTGCACTTGCTGCTTTTGCCCTGCTGGGTTTCACTATCAACATGCTAACCCTGTTTGCGCTTGTACTTGCCATTGGTATCGTGGTGGATGATGCAATTGTGGTTCTCGAAGCCATACAGGAGAAAATGGATGCGGAAGGACTCTCCCCGCTTGAAGCTGCCAAACATACCATGAAAGAGATCACCCCGGCAATTGCCACCATCACCATGGTGCTGTGTGCTGTTTTCATTCCGGTTTCCTTCCTCGGAGGCACCACCGGTGTTATGTACAAACAGTTTGCACTGACTCTGATCTCGTCAATCCTGATATCTGCGTTGCTCGCACTGACCCTTTCCCCCCCTCTCTGCGTCATGCTGTTAAAGCCGAAAAAGGACAAAAAGGGCCTTCTTGGGAAGTTTTTTAAATCATTTGACAGGGGATTTGAGAAAACCACCAACAAGTATCTCAAAATCTCAGACGGTTTTTCCCACCACCTATCCCGGCCAATCATGTTTCTTGCCATTGTTTGTGTGATGGCAGTGGTTGTCATGAAGTTTTTACCATCAGGTTTTTTGCCTGCTGAAGACCAGGGGTATTTCTTTATCAATGTTTCAACACCAAAGGGCTATGCCCTTCATAAAACGGATGCGGTGATGGTTGAGGTTGAGAAAATCCTCTCCAAAACTGAAGGGGTTGAATCGTATACCACAGTTCCGGGATTCAGTATTCTTGATAATTCAGTAAGTACCACCAATGGCATGGCTTTCGTGAAACTGAAAGACTGGAAAATAAGGGGAACTGCAAGAAATGTTGGCGTTATAATAAGGGAAGTACAGGCAAAATTCAACAAAATCCCCGGTGGGGTTTGCATGGCGTTCAACCCGCCTGCTATTTCGGGATTGGGCAAAACAGGCGGACTTGAATTCCAGTTGGAAGATAAAACCGGTGCAGGCATTGAAAAACTCTCCGAAGTAGCCCTGGCTTTTCAGTCAGAAGCGATGAAAAGAAAGGAATTTGCCAGTGTTTTCACCCCTTTCAGAAACGACGTCCCGCAACTTCGGCTGATCGTGGATAAAGAAAAAGCAAAAGTGCTCGGGGTGCCTGTCAACACAATCTACACAACCCTCCAATCTCTTTTCGGAAGTTATTATGTCAATGATTTCAATAAATTCGGAAAATCCTACCGGGTAATCATACAGGCTGAGGACATTTATCGTGCGAACAAAGAGGATATCAACAGCGTATATGTAAAAAGCAATTCCGGGAAGATGGTCCCGCTGGGAACACTGGTGGAAATTCTTCCCATCCAGGGTCCGGATATTGTCAAACGGTTTAATCTGTTCAGTTCCGCCGATTTTACGATCGCCCCGGCTCCGGGAATCTCCTCCGGACAGGCCATCGAGGTTGTTAAGGAGATAAGCGCTACTGCCCTACCCTACGGCTTTGGATATGAATACTCAGGAATGACCCGTGAAGAGCTGATATCCGGCGGACAGGCTCCCTTTATCTTTGCCCTTTGTTTTATATTCGTCTATTTCCTTCTTGCTGCCAAATATGAAAGCTGGTTGCTTCCTATCCCTGTTTTACTGGCTATTCCTTTCGGCGTGTTAGGAGCATTTGGTCTGCAGTGGGCCACGGGCCTTCAAAACAACATTTATGCTCAAATCGGACTCATCATGCTGATTGGACTGGTTGCCAAAAACGCCATCCTGATCGTGGAATTTGCCAAACTTAAACATGATGAGGGGATGGAACTGATGGCGGCAGCCAGGGAAGGTGCAAAACTAAGATTTCGCCCAATCCTGATGACCTCCTTTGCCTTCATCCTGGGGGTGGTGCCACTTGTTATCTCATCCGGTGCTGGGGCCGCAAGCCGCCACGCCCTGGGAACTTCTGTTTTCGGAGGAATGCTATTGGCCACCATTTGCGGCGTACTGGTCGTTCCTTCACTGTATGTGGCATTTCAGCGGCTTGAAAACAGTATGAAGAAAAAATCATAAATCATAATTAACTATTTATTATGGTACCCAGATATTCAAATATTTGCATCCTGATTGTCCTTTTCTCCGCTTTTCTAGCCATAGAAGGTTGCAAGGTCGGGCCCAAATACGTAAGGCCGACAGTGAAAACGGACAGCCTCTTCAGATTTTCAGCAAGCCGGGATACAACCAGCTTCGCCGATGTTGAATGGATCAGATTATTCAAGGATACCGTTTTGCACCGCCTGGTACAAACCGGCCTGAGAAACAATTATGATATCAGAACCGCCTTCGCCAGGATCGAAGAAGCCCGGGCAGCATTTAAAGTGGCCAGGGGGCAGCAATGGCCGCAAATTTCGGCCCAGGCCGGCGGCGGCTGGCAGCAGCAAACCCTTCCGGGGGGGAATACGGTTGATTACAGCAGTTTGCAAGCCACAGCCCAGATCAGTTGGGAAATTGACCTGTGGGGGAAACTCAGGCGTTCGAAAGAGGCAGCCCGTGCAAATCTGTTTGGGCAGGTGGCCTATCAGCAGGCAGTAAGAATAAACCTGATCAATGAGATTGTCAGCAATTATTTCAACCTCCTTGAATTCGACAATGAGCTGAGAATCACTCGCGAGAACATCCAGATCCGCCAGATATCTCTTGAACTTGTCCGCAATAAAATGATTGCAGGTACCGCTTCAGGACTTGTTGTTGCACAGGCGGAGGCAGAACTTGCACAGGCCATGACCAAGGTTCCGATGCTCGAAATGCAAATCGGGCAAAATGAAAATTACCTCAGTATTCTGCTTGGCGAAGCGCCTCACGGCATCCGCCGCGGCAATGCCATGCTCGACCAACTCACTATTCCGGCAGTTCTGACCCCGGGTGTTCCTGCTCAATTGATTTTTCGCAGGCCTGATATAATTATGTCGGAACAAACACTGGTTGCAGCCAATGCAAATATTGGCGTTGCACGTGCCCTGATGCTGCCTTCATTGGGCATATCGGGCAGCATAGGCGCCGCATTCAATCCTACAAACCTCATTTACAGCGCACTTGGAAACCTGGTTGCACCTATTTTCGGGGGAGGCCAGTTGCGGCAGGGAGTTAAAAAAGCTGAGGCTCAAAAAGAGCAAATGCTCTATGCATACCAGCTTTCAATTCTGAATGCGCTCCAGGAGGTTTCCAATGCCCTGCTTCAATACGGAAAGCTGGGTGAAATTGTCAAAAGTCAGCAAACCACGGTCAATGCAGCACAAACAGCGTTTGACCTTTCAAACCAGTTGTACAATGCAGGATATGCAAGTTATCTCGATGTGATACAGGCACAGCAATTGCTTTTTTCCGCACAAATTGCTCTTTCTCAGTCACAGAGCGATGAACTGACCTCGGTAATCACCCTTTACAGCTCACTTGGAGGAGGGTGGAAATAAAAATTCATTGGATGTTTAAAACATAATATCATGAATATAAAACTGTTATTACTCTTTGTATGCGCATTGAGCCTGCAAGGAGTTCCATTATTTTCTCAATCAGGAAATCAAGCCAAACCGGATACAACATTGTTGGGTATGCCCGGCGACAACCTCGACCTTTATGCCGTGCTGGATCTTTTTCAAAAGTCAAAGACCATCGAAGATTTTGAAACATCGTTAAATTCAGAAAAAACGGGGATCAATAATCTCGATCTCGATTTAGATGGTAAAGTCGATTTCATCAAGGTTGTAACAAAGAAAAACGGGGACGATTTTACATTTATCCTTCAGGTTGATGTCAGCAAAAGCGAAAAACAGGATGTTGCTGTTATTTTAGTATCAAAAGATAAAGATAAAAAAGTGACCATTCAAATTGTCGGGGACAAGGATTTGTACGGTAAAGATTATATTGTTGAACCCAAATCTACTACCACTCCTGCCGTTACTGCAAATCCTGCATATACCGGCGCAGACCCTGTTACGGTCAATGTTCCGGCATCCACAACCACGGTAGTAGTGCAATCGGCACCCATTGTTCAGTATGTATATTCACCCGTATATGTACCGTATGTCCCGCCCTATTATTATGGTTATTATCCCCCCTATTTTGCCGCATTTACGGTAATGGCGGTTGGCGTTTACCGACATAATAACTA
>CAZVNF010000185.1:0-6775 GCA_964628215.1 uncultured Draconibacterium sp. | reverse complement strand
GTTTTGAAGCCAACCAGTTCCGGTTGTTCATGCATTCTGCCGCATACATTTTGTTACATGCCCTGCGTGAAAAAATGTTACAAGGAACCGAATATGCAAATGCTACAATGAAAACCATTCGATTACGTCTGATCAAGGTTGCAGCTTATGTAAAGGAAATAAAAACACGGATAAAATTGAACTCCCAAAACAATTTCCGGATATGGTAGTAATTGCAAATTGCCTGGGAAAATTCGACGGGTTACGTTGTTAGCCGCCTGTTGATAACCACTGTAAATACCAGACAAATCAACCTGTTTCACAAACCACACTCCGAAAACCCATACCGGACAGCAAAAGCACTTTTAATAACCCCGGAAACCTTTTAGCAACGGCTGGATTTACAAAAACGACGGTCAACGAAAAATGATTTTTCAAGATCATGCATGATAGACCTCTGTAATATCCCCCTCACCAAAAACAATTTTCTCCACCCCGAGGCCAAAGGCATCAATTTTTTGTCGAATTTTGGGTTTGTGAATAATGCAGGCTAAGCATAAAATTCACATTTCACATTTCAGATTTCACATATCACCCCCAATTTTCATCTTCATCTTCGATTTTATCGAATTGAACAATTTCACCATTTGTCTACCTCCGAAAAACAAGCCCCAACGGTGCGGAACCGCCGTTTCGTCCGAACCCGGCTTTCGCACGGATTTTTATTTCTGCAGAACACGAAGCCTGCCCTTACGCACCCTTTATTGTCACTAACATTTACGGACAGATCGTGATGTCTGGGGTTACCGGAGAGGATGGCAGCATCCCGGTCGCTGATCTCTGCCCGGGAGTATTTTTTGCAGTGATCCTGTTTCACTCGCAGCAATACCGTGGTCAATTCATCAGGAAATAGCAGTATGTCACATCTTATCATCATTCCTTGATTTATTGCCTATCTTTGATATGAAAATATAGTCAGGTCAACCTATCAATACGACAATTCTTCATTTTGAGGATTTCGAATTGATAAATTCTCATGGAATGAATTTCAGGCATGTTATCATTTTCCTTGTCACCATTTTTTTCTTTCCGTTCGTTGCCGTTTTTGGTGAAGGCTCAAAGCAACTGAGTCCGGATACGGTCCATACGGCCAGTATTTGGATACCTGATCCGGCATGGAACCCGTGTTTTGCCTCCCCGGCCTGTGATGACGATCATAAGTTATTCGTCAGGGTTGCAAGTGCATCCGAGAAGATCTATCTGGGATTCGGGACCACCAGCCTGGTCTTCAGAATAACGAAAAACGGGACGGTCGTTTTCGGACCTAAGGTCATCACCATCAATGCACAAGGGTATATAAAATATTACAGCCAGGCCATTGCCGGGCCGAATGTGGTGAATGTGCATGGCTATAATGCGATCCAGTTCGCGCCGGGCAGCCCGGGTGATTACAGCATTGAGTTCGATCCGGGACCTGAAATAAAAAAGTTTGACATTACGGTCATTGATACGGCCACTGCTCCGCTGGCAGCCATTGACGGCCGGCTCTCGGCTAAGTACTGGCCAATTGAAACCGCGACCGGTCCGGTCACCCCTCCCAATCCTTTCCCTGCAACCATGTTCATTTATTCCGATGATTCTGTTGTAACATCGATCAATTTTAACAACATGTTAGCGGGTGGGGTTCATTTAACTGCAAACAGGAACGGATTATTTCCCCCTCCTGCACTTTTTGACACCAGCCGCATGTCGCGAAGTGGCCCATATTTTTACCCGCAATACAAAATTTTCTTATGCAATCCGGATGTGAATCAATTCCCGACGGGTACCAATGGTTTAATCCAAAATGGCGTGGTGGTCACACCCCAATGTGACGGATCGGTCATGCTCAATTTTTCGGCCAGTAAACCCGGGGTCGTTAACATCGAAATAGAAATTAACCCATTACCGGGTCACCAGCCTGAAGACGTCACCCTGACCGAGCCTGTCGCAACAGGGCCCAACACGATTATTTGGAATGGCATGAACGGGTTGGGGGTCGCCGTTCCATCCGGTGCCGTCATCGGGATCAATATCTCCTATGTGAATGGCCTGACAAATGTTGCTTTGTACAGTGTTCAGAGCAACCTTAACGGTTTTATTGTCCAACTGGTCAGACCACCCGGGCCACCTATTGCCATGTACTGGGATGATATCAAATTGTCATTTTGGGGTGGAGTAACCCAACTCGATGGTTGTTACAGCGTCTTACCCTCCACCGGTTGCCATGCCTGGGATGGCGGCAAAACCTGGGGACTCGGGTGGGCCAAAACAATTAACAGCTGGTGGTATTCCGCCAGCAGCAATCTGAATCTCGGGAATTTCACGATAGTGCGTACACCCGTGGCCGCTGTGAATATCTTTGGTTCCCTTCAACCCTGTTTATATAGTACGGAAACCTATACCGTTCAGCCGGATCCCCTTCCGGGAGCAGATCAGAACAAGTACAACTGGGTGCTTACCGATGCCGGTACGGGTAACGTCCTTATGGATGTATTGAACATGGGAACAACCATCAACATTGACTTTTCGAATTATCCACCAGGTCAAAAGTGGTTAAAGGTCCGTGGCAATTCAACTGCTTGTGGTTTCGGACAATTCGGACCTGCACCCAATGGTATTTTAATTAACAGTATTCAACCAACCCAGGTTATTAACACGGTTACCACATTCTCAATTTGCAGTGGCGAACAAACTGATATTTTGCTTGAGGCTTCCAGTCCGACGACATCGTTCGACTATACCGCCAGTTCGACCTCTCCGCTGGTCAGCGGGTTTTTCCCTGACAATGTCAATCCCATCCATCAAACGCTCGTCAATGTGGGCACAGATCCTGAGACCGTAATTTATCATGTGGTTCCCTTTGCAACACCTTGCTATGGCACTGAAACTGATTTTTACGTAATCGTAAACCCATACCTGTCCACCGGCGTTTCCATCGCAGTTTCCTCCAATCCCGTATGCACCGGCACTTCCGTTACTTTTACAGCCACACCAACCAACGGAGGAGCAACCCCGCACTATCAATGGAAGGTAAATGGCACAAATTCAGGTCCGGACAGTCCGCTATTTACTTTCACACCCAATAACAACGATGTTATCTCCTGTACCATCACTTCTTCACAGGTATGTGTTACGGGAAGCCCGGCGGAGAGCAACCCAATAACCATGTCGGTCATTCAATCGTTGCCCGTCAGTGTATCCGTTTCCACCCCATCAAATACTGTTTGCAACGGAACATCGGTTTCTTTTACGGCTTCCCCCTTGAATGAAGGGTCATCCCCTGGTTACCAATGGTATGTCAATGGCAGCAATGCGGGGACAAACAGTCCTGTTTTCACATATGTTCCAATGGATAACGATATGGTGAGTTGCCATCTCACCTCGTCGGAGGCTTGTGCCATCGGGAATCCGGCCAACAGCAATACAATCGCAGTCCATGTGAATCCGAACCTGCCGGTATCCGTCTCGGTTGCTGCATACTCCAATCCCGTTTGTTCTGGTACCACGGTAACATACACTGCTGCCCCTGTCAATGGAGGGTTGACCCCTGCGTATCAATGGAACGTGAATGGGGTTTTTTCCGGGACCAACAGTCCGACTTTTATCTATATCCCCGATAACAATGATATCGTTACCTGCATCGTCACTTCATCAGAGGCATGTGCGTCAGGTAATCCTTCTACCAGCAATCAGGCTGTGATGACGGTTACTCCGAATCTTCCGGTAAGCATTTCAATCTCAACACCGTCAACTACTTTCTGTACCGGGAGCCCTGTTACAATTACAGCAACTTCGGTCAATGGAGGCACTTCCCCGAATTACCAATGGAGCGTCAATGCAATCAATGTAAACAATGCAAACAATGCAGTTTTCACCTATATGCCGGTCAATGGCGATGCAGTGACATGCGTTTTGTCTTCTTCCGATGTTTGTGTTGCCGGAAACCCTGCAACATCGAATACCCTTAACTTGACAGGGACGGCGACACTTCCTGCTGGCATAAATATAATGGCTGAGCCAAATCCATTTTGCCAGGGATCCCAGGTTACGTATACAGCAACGCCTGTCAATGGAGGAACCAACCCCATATATCAATGGAAGGTCAATGGAATCAATGCAAGCAATGCAAGCAATGCGGTTTTCAGCTACACGCCGGCAAATAATGATGTCGTTCATTGTGAAATAATTTCGAACCTGAATTGTGTTACCGGTAACCCGGCAATTTCTCCGAATGTACTCATGATCGGAAAATTGTCTCCCGTTGTGTCGTTCGCATCCTGCTTTGATACCGTTACAACGGAGAATGCCAAACCCTTTAAATTAAAAGGAGGCCTGCCCTACGGCGGATCGTATTCCGGTCCCGGGGTTGACCAGGCAACGGGGATTTTTACACCCACCTTTGCAGGCTCAGGACTGAAAACAATCAGCTACAGCTATACCAACGTTTTGTTATGCAGTGACTTTAAATCAAGGACCATCCTTGTTCAACCCACACCCGCGTTTGTGTGTGGAAGTGCGTTAAAGGATATCCGGGATAATAAAATTTATCCGACAGTTTTAATCGGATCGCAATGTTGGATGGCTTCCAATCTGAACTACGGCACAACTGTTCAATCATCCCGGGTTCAGTCGGATAATTGTATTTCAGAAAAGCATTGTTATTACGACCTGGCTGGAAATTGCAACAACTATGGCGGCCTTTACCAATGGGATGAGATGATGAAGTACGAAGATACCCCTGCCGCACAGGGTTTGTGTCCGCCGGGCTGGCATGTGCCAACCGATACTGAATGGACCATATTAATGAATAATTACCAGGGCAATGCTCTGGCCGGAAAGCCATTACAGGATTCTGTTTTCTATGGTTTCAGCGCAGTTCGAAGCGGGGTTTTCTATTTGAATTCAAGCATGAGTTTTGAGGGATTTGCCACGTTATTCTGGACATCCACCCCGGATGGACAATTTAAGAGTATTTCACATGGAGTAAATTCCTATAATTTTTCTGTTTCATTGTATCCATCAAGCAGGTCGAATGCGTTTCCAGTGAGGTGTTTGCGGGATTGACCCGGGAGTGAAAATGAGTTATAGTTATTGTTGGATAATTATTTGATATATGGCAAAAGAAACTGCAATAAAACTATTCAACGAGTACCAAATACGGACTCAATGGGATGAAAAAGCAGAGAAATGGTATTTTTCTATTGTAGATATTGTTGGAGTGTTTACTGAAAGCAAGAATCCCAATAATTATGGAAAGTATTGAAAAACAGGCTTAAAAAAGAAGGCAGTGAGTTGGTTACAAATTGTAACCAACTGAAAATGCAATCCTCAGATGGCAAATATTATATCACAGATGTTGCTGATACCGAATAACTTTTCCGCCTGATTCAAACTATTCCATCCCCCAAAGCTGAACCTTTTAAAATGTGGTTGGCAAAAGTCGGGAGAGAGCGTATTGACGAGATTGACGATCCTGAAATTGGCATCGACCGGTTGATGGAAACGTATCTTCGCAAAGGGTACACCAAAGAATGGATAAACCAGCGGCTTAAAAGTATTGAAATCCGCAAGGAGCTTACTGATGAGTGGGAATTTCGTGGTGTGAAAAAAGGGCAGGAATATGCCATCTTAACTGATGAAGTAACGAAAGCGTGGAGCGGTATCACAACGAAACAGTACAAGTCTTAAAAAGATTTGAAAAAGGAAAATCTCAGGGACCATATGACCAACCTGGAATTGGTGTTGAATATGTTAGCTGAAGCCTCCACGACCGAAATATCTAAGGATAAAGAACCCCTACAACTTTCGACGAGAATAAGGAAGTGGCCAGGAAAGGGGGAAATGTTGCAAAAGCAGCACGTCAAAAACTGGAACAAACGACAGGGAAAAAAGTTGTTACGAAATTAAATGCCAAGCAACATAATGGCTCTTTGTTGGATAGCGGAAATGAAGAGTAACCAAGCTTACCTCGCTTTGGGTGCTGCTCAAACATATTCAAGAAAGTGGATCAAGTGATAAATCTGGAGGGAAAACAGCTAAGCATAAAATTCACATTTCAGATTTCAGATTTCACATATCACCCCCAATTTTCATCTTCAACTTTGATTTTATCGAATTGAACAATTTCACCAGTTGTCTACCTCCGAAAAACAAGCCCCAACGGTGCGGAACCGCCGTGAAAATACAACAGAGATGCAACAAAGACAATTATGACTTTCCAGTCAAGACCAATTTCCTCCGGTTCCTCTTTTATCCGAAGATTAAACATTACCGCCTGCTTCATATTTGCTGCGGGAGCAGAGTTGATCTCACATTGCTAGTCTTAGCCGGCACGGGAACGTTTACGCTTGAACAAACGGGTGAACTGGAAGGACCAGTGAATGCTGCGATGTCCGGCATACACGGCCGGACCGTCAGGCACCCTGAGATCACCGGGGACAGAAAACAGGATAGTTCTTTTTCCGGATTTCCCACGGGGATCTGTTTTCTGATGATTGTGCACTGCGCCGGAATCGAAACACGGAAGATCCTGAAGACTCGTTAATCCTTCAAGCCGGTTTGACAGATAATCCCGCAAAGCGAGGTTGTAAGCCGTCTGGCCCTTGCGAGCAAGGGCACGGTAGGCCTTCAGTACTTCGGGATCCTTAAGGATATTTTTGGCACACTGCGAAGCCCGCTGAAATTTTCGCCGGTAGTCAATTTGTTTCCCCGTCGCCACGGGTACCTTTCGTTTATGAGGGAAAGTCATGAGGAT
>CAZVNF010000184.1:0-6813 GCA_964628215.1 uncultured Draconibacterium sp. | reverse complement strand
CTATTTTCATGCAGGTAATCTCAGGAAAGCGATAGACTTAAACCTTGAAATTATCAGGATGATCGACAGCCTGCCTGAGAAAGAGCAATTTATGGTTGACCGGGCAGGACCTTTATGTAACCTGGCCCAAATGCAGAAAAAAACCGGAGATGTAAGGAATTCGCTTAAAAATTTCCTGGAAGCTTATGAACTTAATAAGCGTTCGGGTAATTCTGAGTATCTGGGAGCCTGCCTGGAAGGATTGGGTAATTTATTTGCAGAAGATTCACTCAATATGCTCGGGCCTTTAATCGGAGATAACCGGCCAAGTCATGAAATCGGTCTTGGATTCCTGAAAGAATACCAGGAAAAAGCACGACAGGAAAGGGATACTGCTTCGATGGCAGGTTCACTTTTAACATTAGGCAAGTTTTACATTCGCTTGAAGGATTATAATGCAGCCCTGAAGTATCTGTCCGAGGGGTGGCGCTTCCGCAGCTATATAATGCACCTGGAACTTTTGCTGGATTATACAAAGGGATTTTCAATGGTATACGAAAATCTCGGGGATTATAGCAAGGCTTTTTCGTTTGCATCTCTCCGGATAAAATTCAGCGATTCCCTTGAAAGGGTAAAAATGGCTGAAAAGGTAAGCTTGCTGACCGAGAGTTTTGAAATTGAACAGATGGAAGGTCAACTAAGCCAGAAAGAACAGCAACTAAAGAATAACCGCTATATAACTTATCTGTTTATAGCTATATCGGCATTGATCCTGATCCTGGCATTTATTGTATTATATTTTCTTCGCCAGAAACAGAAAGCGGCAAAACTTCTGGAGCATCAGAACCATGAAATTGAAAAAGCACGAAACAGGGCCGAACAGGGCGAGAAGTTCAAAGAGCGCTTCCTGGCCAGCATGAGCCATGAAATCCGGACCCCGCTGAATGCAGTAATTGGCATAACCGGTTTGCTGCTTGAAGAGAAGCAGGTTCCAAAGACAGAGAACTACCTCAAAATCATCAGACAGGCCGGTGAACACCTCACCGGGATCATCAACGATATCCTCGACTTGTCGAAAATAGAGGCTGGCAAACTGGAACTTCATAAAACTCCATTTAGTTTGCATAAGCTCCTCGAAGAGATGCAGAACCTTTTCGGGGCAAGGGCGAAAGAAAAGGATTTGCAACTGATCATCCATGAAGCGGAAGGCGTTCCCGACTGGGTATTGGGCGACATCGGCCGGATCAGGCAGGTGCTGCTGAACCTGACAGGCAATGCTATCAAGTTCACCGATCGCGGGATCGTACAGATAAAGATCATGGAAGGAAAAGCCGAAGGTGAAAGACGCTGGGTGCAGTTCATTGTTGAAGATACGGGATCCGGGATACCAACGGAGGAACAGTCTTTCATATTCCAGGAGTTTATACAGGTAAAAAGCGGAGAACAGAAAATGGCCGGCACAGGACTCGGTTTGTCAATATCAAAAAAACTCGTTGAAAGAATGGGCGGCACGATCACGATGGAGAGCGAATCCGGAAGAGGGTCAGTATTCAGTTTCTCAATTCCACTGGAAATCTCCTCCGAATTTGCCTTTCAGGCGATTCAATCAGCAAAGGAGGATAGTGTTGCTGCCATAAAGGGAAACTTTCGAATCCTGGTGGTGGAAGACAACCTGTCGAATCAGATTGTTACAGAAGGAATCCTTGAGCGAATTTTGCCAGAGTCTGTCATCATCATGACAGATAGCGGTAACAAATCCCTGGAGCTGCTTGGCAGGGATCTTTTCGATCTGGTGCTGATGGATGTGAGGTTGCCGGGAATGGATGGATACGAGACTACAAAACGTTTGCGTGAACTGCCAAATGAAAATGCCAGGGTTCCGGTAATTGCACTTACAGCGAGCGTTATCATGTCCGATATTCAACGCTGCATCGATGCGGGCATGAATGGCTACGTACCCAAGCCTGTCAGCCGGGGAGTGCTGGCGAAAACAATCAGAGAGCATCTGAGAATCAACGAATCGAATATTCTTATTACTGAAAATCAACGCGATATATCATTCCTGGGTGATCTCACCGGAAAACCATCCTGGGTTCACAACTTGTTTGAAATCTGCAATGGCAGGCAAGACCGTTTTTTCAACTATCTGAAACTTTTCACAGCCGAGACAGGCAAAGAACTTAATAAATGGGAGACATGGAAGGAAACCGGAAATTCTGAAATGCTGGCACTGTCGCTCCATAAAATTATCCCGCATTTGAAAATTTTTTCCGGTGAAGCAGCGAGAACTCTTGCCGGCAAGCTGGAATCTGATTTACGAACAGGCTGGAATCCGTCTTACAAATCAAAACTTGATGAAATTACCACCCTCATATTCAATACAATTCTGGAAGCGCAAAAACTGATCAACGATTTCAAATGAGCTTTTTTATGTAAACCCCTGCATCAAAATCATAGTATTTCCAGTCATAGCCGATACCATCAAATTCCCTTCTCCCCGGAAATATCTCTTGATCCGGTACTTCCCTGATTCCATTATAACAAAAAAACCAACCGCTTTAACCTTAATGGCTTAACGATTGGTTTTAATTGTTGACAAAAAACTTGTCAGTTTTCGACGGTCAGTTTCTGAAACACCAGTAAAATCAACATGTTCAGAACTTTCTCAGTGACCCCAGAGGGATTCAAACCCCCAACCTGCTGATCCGTAGTCAGCTACTCTATTCAGTTGAGCTATGGGGCCATTTCGGGGTGCAAAGATAACATTTTTTTCAAAAAAAATTATAACTTTGCAAATTTGATTTCCGGAATTGATTTCCGGGCAGGTAAAACCAAACGAAACGATGATCAGCGTAGGAATACAGAAACTTACACCCGACGATTTCTACAAAATACTTTTCCTATCCGAAAAGATCGAACTCGACCCGAAAGCCGTAGCCAAGGTGAAAGCTAACTATCAGTTCCTCAAGGAATTCGCAAAAGGAAAGGTAATCTATGGAATCAACACCGGCCTCGGGCCGATGGCTCAATATAAAATTACCGGAAACAACGAACTTCAGCTTCAGTATAACCTGATCCGCAGCCACAGTGCCGGTTGCGGAAGCCCCTTACCTGAAATTTACGCCAAAGCCACCATGCTGGCCAGGCTTAATACGTTTATGCAGGCCAAATCGGGAATCCATGTTGAGGTAGTTGTTTTGCTGAAAGAACTCATCAACCGGAATATCAATCCGCACATTCCCGAACACGGAGGTGTTGGTGCGAGTGGCGACCTTGTTCAGCTGGCCCACCTGGCGCTGAACCTGATCGGGGAAGGGGAGATCTGGTACGAAGGTAAACTTCAGCCTACCAAAGATGTTTTTCAAACCGAAAAGCTGACACCTGTTAAAATGCATATCCGGGAAGGGCTGTCGCTGATAAACGGAACTTCGGCAATGACAGGCATCGGTATGGTCAACATCGTACATGCCAAGAACCTGCTCGACTGGGCGGTGCTGGCATCTTCCATGATCAATGAGATTGTGGAGTCGTATGACGATCATTTCTCCGACGGGCTCAACAAGGTAAAATCACACTACGGGCAGAACCAGGTTGCGCGGATCATGCGTTCGATTTTACAGGACAGCAAACTGATCCGTCACCGGGCCGACCATTTGTACAACGGGAAAACCGAACAGGTGGAAGTATTCACGCATAAAGTGCAGGAATATTATTCGCTTCGCTGTGTCCCCCAGGTGCTTGGGCCAATCCTTGATACGATTTTGTATGCGGAGAAAGTACTCATCAATGAGGTTAATTCCACAAACGACAACCCCATCATCGACAGTGATGCCAAAAACGTTTTTCACGGGGGTAATTTCCATGGCGATTATGTTGCCCTGGAAATGGATAAACTCAAGATCGCAGTCACTAAACTGTCGATGCTCGCCGAACGTCAGCTCAATTACCTGATGAATGACAAGCTGAACCAGAAACTACCTCCGTTTGTCAACCTGGGTAAACTTGGATTCAACCTTGGCATGCAGGGCGTACAGTTCACTGCCGTTTCCACGGTAGCCGAAAACATGACCCTCTGCTTTCCGATGTCTATCCACAGCATCACCAATAACAATGATAACCAGGATATTGTAAGCATGGGAACCAATGCCGCCATGATGACCAAGCGGGTGATCGATCATACGTATATTGTGATGGCCATTCACATGATTACCATTCTGCAGGCTATTGATTATATGAAATTTAAGCCAAAACTTTCGGCATATTCGCGGAAAAAATTTGAGGATTTGCGTAAAATTGTGCCGAAATTTACTGAGGATACTACCAAATACAAAGAAATTCAGCAGATTATAGGGTATTTGATAGATAATAAACCCAAGTTTGAGCTGGTTGAGGGGAAATGACGAATATGGAAATGACGAATATGGGAATGACGAATATGGGAATGATGAATGGAGGAATGACGAATAACAAATAACTGAATTTGATGAAGTATGCATTGGTAACCGGGGGATCACGTGGCATTGGCAGGGCTGTATCGTTAAAACTGGCGGAGATGGGGTATTTTGTCCTGATCAACTACCACTCAAATACTGAGGAGGCAGGTATTACCCTGCAGCAGGTGCGTGAAAAGGGCAGCGATGGGGAACTTATCAGATTCGATGTTGCTTCCCAGGATGAAATTGAAACGGCTTTGGGAGAATGGCAATCCGCCCATAATGGTGCCTATATAGAAGTTTTAGTGAACAATGCAGGTATCCGCAAGGATGCCCTGGTGATGTGGATGAAAAACGAAGAGTGGCATGATGTTCTGAATACCAACCTTCATAGTTTTCTGTATGTGACCCGTTTCCTTATCAAGGACATGATTATCAATAAATTCGGAAGAATTATCAACGTAGTTTCCCTCTCAGGGTTAAAGGGGTTGCCGGGGCAGGCCAATTATTCTGCTGCCAAAGCAGGGGTAATTGGCGCTACCAAAGCGCTGGCGCAGGAAATTGCCAAGAAAAAAGTTACCGTTAATGCGGTTGCACCTGGTTTTATTCAAACCGACATGACCAAAGACCTGGATGAAACACAACTGAAAGCCATGATCCCCATGGGCAGATTTGGCAAACCTGAAGAAGTTGCTGCCATCGTTGGTTTTCTTGCATCCGAAGAAGCATCCTATATCACGGGTGCCGTTATCAATATTAACGGCGGTTTATATACCTAATTTCGCTATTTCGCCATTTCACTATTTCGCTATTTATTATGACAAGGGTTGTGATCACCGGCATGGGCATTTATTCCGTCATCGGCAAGAATCTTGCAGAGGTGGAAGACTCATTGCGCAAGGGCCGGTCGGGAATTATTTTTGATCCGGCCAGGAAAGAGATGGGATTCCGCTCTGCCCTTACCGGGATGGTTGACCGACCGCATCTGAAAGGGGTGCTCGACCGCAGGATGCGGATCGGGTTGCCGGTACAGGGAGAATATGCCTATATATCCACCCTCGAAGCGTTGAAACACGCCGGAATTGAACAATCATACCTCGACGCCCATGAGGTAGGCATCCTGTTTGGCAACGATAGTTCAGCAGTTCCTGTAGTTGAATCAGTAGATATCCTGCGCCAGAAAAAAGACACCATGATGATCGGTTCAGGGTACATCTTTCAGTCAATGAATTCAACCGTTTCGATGAACCTATCAGTTATTTTCAGACTGAAGGGGGTCAATTTCACCGTTAGCGGAGCCTGTGCCAGCGGGTCCCATGCCATCGGAATCGGTTACCTTCTGATCAAGCAGGGTTTGCAGGAGATGATCATTTGCGGGGGCGCCCAGGAGATAAACCCTGAATCGACTGCCAGTTTTGACGCCCTCAACGCATTTTCGATCAGAGAATCTGAACCTCAAAAAGCTTCCCGGCCTTTTGACCGCGACCGCGACGGGCTGGTTCCCAGCGGCGGAGCTGCCACGGTAATCATTGAAAGTTACGAATCAGCCATGAAACGCGGCGCCCATATCTATGGAGAATTGATCGGATATGGATTTTCATCCAACGGTGAACATATTTCAATGCCCAACGTAGAAGGGCCGGTTCGGGCCATGGAGAAGGCGATCAGGGATGCGGGAATTAAATCGTCGGAGATCGATTATATCAATGCCCATGCTACTTCTACCCCTGCCGGCGACCGGAATGAGGCAAATTCAATCGACCTTATCTTTGGTTCCTCCAAACCCCTGGTGAGCAGCACCAAATCGATGACCGGACATGAAATGTGGATGGGTGGCGCAAGTGAGGTTATCTATTCCACATTGATGATGAATCATGGTTTTGTAGCACCTAATATCAATTTCGAAAATCCTGATGACGTTACGGCGAAACTTAACATCGTAACAAAAACGCTGCCTCATGAGATCAGGGCGTTTCTATCTAATTCCTTTGGTTTTGGCGGAACGAACTCATCTTTAATTGTGAGAAAAGTTTAATCCATTATTCTTCAGGAAAAATCCTTATTTTTGCATCGGTTAACGTAAAACTATGATGCAACAGGATGAAATAATCAGGAAAATAAACCAGCTCCTGGTCGATGAAATTGAAATAGAAGAAACCCAGATAAACCCTGCCGCCGATTTAAAAAAGGATCTCGGAATCGACAGCCTTGACTTTGTAGATCTGTTTGTGATTATTGAAAATAATTTTGGCTTTAAAATGAAGGCAGAAGAGATGGCCGACGTCAAATCATTGTCCGATTTTTACAGTTACATTATCAAACGGATCAACCCTAATTAACCGAACATGTCGTCGTGGGAAGGCAAAACCCGGGGAGGGGTTCTGGGGTATAAAATATTTGT
>CAZVNF010000183.1:0-6941 GCA_964628215.1 uncultured Draconibacterium sp. | reverse complement strand
GGGATGAGGTATTTTTAATGAAGGGGCCGGGGGATGAGGTATTTTTAATGAAGGGACCGGGGGATGAGGTATTTTTATTGAATGGGTTGTGGGATGTAGTATTTTACGAAGTTGTGGGATGAGGTATCTTCTTGTTTTTCTGTTTTCAGCAAATCTTCTCTCCGCCCAGGAGTTGAGTTATAAATTCTATGGTGTTCCGGAAGGATTGGTTCAATCGCAGGTGCTTAACATGTTCCAGGACAGCAAAGGATTCCTCTGGATTGGAACCAAAGGTGGTGCAAGCAGGTTCGATGGAATCGATTTCCGGAATTTTACCGAAAATGACGGACTGATCAACAATCATATCAAGCAAATACAGGAGGATTCTACAGGAAAAATCTGGTTTTTGACTGAAAAAGGAGTGAGTAAATGGGATGGAAAACAATTCACTTCCTATAAAACGGATTTGTTTGCAGCTAATTCCGGTTGTGAATGTTTTTTCCCTTCAGGCAATGACGAGGTAACCATTTTTTCTAGTGACAATGATCAGAAACTTCACTGTTTTATTTTGAAATCAGGAATATACACTGAGATTTTTAAAGGGTATTCTTTTTTCAAACTCGATAATAAACTGCAGTTTTTTAGTATTCTCCACATAAGCAGAACAAATACAACCTATGTTGCTGGGCAGGATGGAGGAATTTTCAGAATGAAAAATGGCGTTACTGATACGTTACGCTTTCATGCCAGTCCCGTCAAAGCGCTGGCAGAAGGACGAAATGGGGCGATCTATGCATGGGCTGACAACGATGTATTGAAATTCAACGGAAAGTCGTTTGAAAAGGTCCATACAATCAATAAGACCCAATCCGGATTAAACAATGTTCTGGCAGTTGACAGCAAAGGCCGTATTTACGATTCCGAAATCCATCCATACGTCAGGGTAAGCGATGACAAGGGCACATTTCGTGACAATTTCCGGTTTTCGACGGTAAGCCTGTGTTTCATCGACCACCAGGATAATTGCTGGATAGGTACTGAAACAGGGTTGTTTCGAATTCAGTCGCTTGCTTTCACAAATTTCATCCCTGGAAAATGCGGCATCAATCAGAATGTATGGACCATTGCCGGTGACAGGTCAGGGAAATTATGGTTTGCCTCTTATCTCGATGGTCTCAGATGCTGGGATGGTTCTGAATTTCAGGTAGAAAACCGCCAGAAGAAACGTGGAATGCATGAAAATGACTTTTTCTACATGGGCAGCCTGGTTGACCATGAAGGAAATATTCTGTTTCCCAAATCCATGGTAGGTGCATTGAAATATGATGGTAAACAGTTTACACCATTGTTCCCGGAAAAGGAGGGGCGTACCATCCTCTTTTTATACCAGGACCCGGTCAGCCGTATCATTCTCGGGGGTGCGGTAGGAGGGCTTGTGATTATTCCGTCATCTGGGAAACCGGATTTTATCGCGCTGAAACCTGGTGGGAATAAAAACCGGTCCATCGTATCTGTTGCAAAGGACAGGCATGGCTCATACTGGCTTGGAGGATTTGACGGGATCAGCATTTATGACCATGGGAAAATTGAGCATCTGCCTTCTGCTACACATCCATTTGATTATGGAGGAAATGCAATGATAACAGATCACCGGGGAAATTTATGGATTGGGAATAAAAAAGGACTCTATCATTATAACGGCAATAAGTTCAGGAAAATTGAAGGAAACCAGTTCGAAACCATGATATTGGCGCTGACGCTTATCGGCGATTCGGGGTTGCTGGTAGGTACGGCGAAGGGACTTGCCTGGCTTGACCTCAAATGTTTTTACAGCAATAAGGGCTTTTTGTTGCATTATTTTGATAAAGATAATGGTTTCCAGGGGGTTGAAATTGGACAAAATGGGTTTTTCCGCGATTCCAAAGGATTTTACTGGATACCAACTTCTGACCGCGTTGTTCGTTTCGATCCTGAAAAAATTCAGTTTAATCGTCATGACATACCCTGTTACCTTAGCAGTTTTGATATTCTCACCGATAAAATGGAGTGGGTGCCTTATCCCTTCGATGCCATCGTTGATTCAGGGCAAATTGAGTTAACACATGATCAAAAAAACCTCCGGTTCCGGTTTATTGGGATTGATATGGCAGTGCCTGAAAGAGTAAGGTATTCGTACATACTTGAGGGCTATGATAAAGGCTGGTCGAAATCCGATATGCGAAGGGAAGCGGTATACACCAACCTGCCTCCCGGACAATACCAGTTTCGTTTGATGGCGTTCGATGATGATGGGAACCAGTCTGAAAAAGAGATGACTTACCCGTTCATGATCATTCCGTCATTCAGGCAAACATGGTGGTTCTGGATGCTGGTCCTGATTGTTCTGGCTTGTTCTTTTTTCTTCCTGGGTTATATTGTGATGAATCACCGGAAACGGCTGATACAGGAGAAACTTGAATCCGAAAAAAAGATTGCAGAATTGCAATTGATCTCCATCCGAAACCAGATAGATCCTCATTTTACTTTTAATGCAATGAATTCGATCGCTTCGGTGATTCTAAAGGAAGAAAAAGAAAAGGCATACAGCTTCTTTGTCAAACTTTCGAGTCTGATCAGGCAGGTTTTGACATCCGGTGATAAAGTAACCCGTACACTGGCTGAGGAAATGGTATTTGTACAGAACTACCTGGAGATTGAAAAGTTGAGGTTTCGTGAATCATTTCAATTCAGGATAGATGTAGCCAATTCTGTAAATCTCGAACAGGAGGTACCCAAAATGGTGGTGCAAACATATACCGAGAATGCCCTTAAACATGGCCTTCTTAATAAAAAGGATGGCATAGGCCAACTTTCCATCAAAGTTTGGGAAGAAGAAAAAAAACTCTACATAGTAATAGAAGATAACGGAATAGGAAGGAAGGAAGCCCGGTTGCTGGGAAAGGAATCTACCGGCAAGGGCATGATGATCCTGAATTTTTATTATGACTTTTTCGACCGGTATAACGACCAGAAGATCCTTCATGAAGTCACGGATATGTATGATGAACATAATGAGCCTGCCGGAACAAAGGTAACCGTGATCATCCCATCAGGATTTCAGTATAGTATTACACCACATGAACCTCAAAAACAACACTAAATAGTATCTTAAACTTAATTCCTATGAGAACCCCGAAACTGATTGTATTAGCATGTTTGTGGACCCTGATCGCATTGCCAGGTATCGCTCAGATTGACACTGAATTCTGGTTCGCTGCACCGGAAGTCTCAACCAGCAGCAGTAATTTTGACATTCCCATTGTATTCAGGATATCCACCCTGAACGCTGCAAGTACTGTGGTGGTTTCACAACCGGCAAACCCGGCATTCATACCGGTAACTGTCACAATAGCTGCTAATTCATCTGCAAACGTGGACCTGAGTTCTCATCTCAATGAAATTGAAAATAAACCGCCGGATACCCCACTGAATTATGGGTTGAAAATCACATCCACACAACCCGTAAATGCGTATTATGAGGTTGTGAGCAGTCAATGTCTGTGCAACCCTGAAATTTATGCACTCAAAGGTCAAAATGCGTTGGGGAACTATTTTCTGATTCCTGCACAAACCTATTTCCACAATAGTTCTAATTATTATCCCACACCATATTCTTCTTTTATCATTGTGGCCACAAACGACAATACAGCCATTACGATCACCCCGGCACAGTCTATTGTCGGACATGCAGCCGCGATCCCTTTTGTAATCAATCTTAATGCAGGACAGACCTATTGTGCTACGGCTACAAGCCAGGCAGCCGGTCAGCATCTGCAAGGCTCGGTGGTCAATTCCAGCAAGCCCATCGCCATTACCTATAGTGACGACTTGCTATACGGACCGGGAGGATGTGCTGATTTGGCAGGTGATCAGATAGTTCCCGTGGCGGTTGTTGGTTCAAAATATATCGTTACCAAAGGGGCATTGAACCTTGAACGGGTTTCGATATTGGGTACCCAGAACGGTACATCTGTTTTTCTTGATGGCAGTTCGACCCCTGTAACAACAATCGCACTGGGTCAAACCTATGAATTTACCTTATCCAACCCATCTGTTTACATTTCTGCTTCCCATCCTGTGTACGTGCTTCATACATCGGGTTATGGCTGTGAAATAGGGATTGCCCTGCTTCCTTCGATTGAATGTACCGGATCAACTCAGATCGGCTTTACCAGATCAACCAATGAACTTTTTGCGCTGACCCTCATCGTTAAAAACGGGAACCAGGATAAGTTCATGTTAAATGGCATATCCAATATTATCACTCCCTCTCAATTTCAGCCTGTTCCCGGCACCTCCAACCAATGGGTATGTGCCCAGGTGTCATTCACTACCGCTCAAATCCCTGTTAATCAGGGCCAGATAGTCTCAAACACAGGCGATGTTTTTCATATGGGCCTGATCAATGGCAGTGCCGGCGGGGGTTGCCGCTATGGTTACTTCTCCGATTTCAGCAGTCTTTATCTTGGGGCCGACAGACAAATTTGTTCCGGCGACACTGCACTGCTGGATGCCGGGTTTGGGAAAGCATCTTATCTGTGGAGTACAGGAGCTACCACCCAAACCATTATGGTAAATACGGCTGGTCAATACTGGGTGCAGGCTGGCAGTGGATTGTGCATGTTCAGCGATACCATACAGATTGGGATACAGTCACTTCCGGTAGTAGATCTTGGAAACGATACCACCTCCTGCGAAGGTACAGGTTATACCCTTACAGCCCCCTCCGGATTTGCTTCCTACCTCTGGAACAACCAGCCCGGAACCAATGTGAATGTTGTGACCACTTCCGGATTGGTTTGGCTGAAAGCCACGGATACAGTTGGATGCATCGCCAGGGATACGGTATTGGTAACATTTATGCCATCATTACCTGTTTCGGTAACTGTGACTGCTTCGGCTAACCCTGTTTGTCAGGGCGATACGGTTCATTATACGGCACACGTAGTAAGCCCGGGATTCAGTACCGTCTTGCAATGGTTTGTCAACGGAATACCTGTTTCCAGCGGGGATATTACCACAGGCCTCATCGCCTATTATCCTTTCAACGGCAATGCAAACGATGCCAGCGGAAACGGGAACAATGCCACCGAAATAACTGCCACACCCACCACCGACAGGTTTGGAAATCAAAATTCCGCCTATAATTTTGCCGGGCTGAGCAATCCCCAGATTATTAAGGTGCCAAACAGTCCGACGCTACAGTTTGGCAACCAGGGTTCATTCTCTCTATGGGTACACATGAACAGTTATTATGGAATGAATGGATGGGGGAGTGCCACAGCCAATGGATACCATATGTTGTTTTCTAAAGACTTTGACCGCTGCTGCCTTAATGAAGGATTAGGTGGATTTAGTAACGGCAAGTTTTCATCCAATTGCTATTCCAACGGTTGGTATTCAGGGATCCTGCTAAGCGTTGACACGGTGCCGGGATCTTCTCTGGGCCAATGGTACAATATTACCTATGTTTTTACCCCGACTGAAGCCAAAATGTTTTCAAACGGGCAGTTGATTGCTACGAAATCAGGAACAACAACTTTTGCAAATTCCAACAGCAAAGACCTTTATTTCGGCCGGCTTAGCTCTTTCTGGTACCCGCTGAACGGTAAACTCGACGATATCAGGTTTTACAACCGGGCCTTATCCAATGCCGAAGTTCTGATGTTATACCAGGGATTCGATTCAACCTTTTCCTATGTACCTCAGAACGGAGATATAGTTACCTGCGTTGCAACTGCAACCGGACCCTGTTTATTGAATAACCCGGATACCTCAAATGCCATCACCATGATCGTACATCCTTTACCCGCCAACCTGGGACAGGCAACCTCAAGCCTGAGCCAGGGTTTGGTGGCCTCCTATCCATTCAGCGGAAATGCCAATGATGAAAGCGGAAATGGAAATAATGGTGTGGTGCATGGCGCCAGTCTGGCATCAGACCGTTACGGGAATTCAGCTAATGCATATAGTTTCGATGGAATTAATGATTATATAGGCTGCGGAGATGCCGGTTCGCTGGCGATTCATGGTGATATTTCCGTATGTGCATGGGTTAAATCAAGTTCATCATCCACGGCTGTTATAATTGCAAAATATGGTGGCCCGTCAACAGATGCCGGATGGGAACTTAATACCTATAATAACAGGATTCAATTTGATGGCAGAGATCACTCCAATACCTATTTGTCCAGTGGTGTAACAGACCAATTAGGCAACACATGGCATTTCGTTGTAGGAGAGAGGGAAAACAGTACCTGGAAAATATATTATGACGGGTTACTGGCAAATTCTTTTAACGCTGGCAGCTCAGGAGATATTTATTCTGCATTACCATTGGAATTCGGAAGGGAATTAAACAATATAATCTATTGGGGTGATTCGCTGCAAGGTTATTGGTACAACGGATTGCTTGATGATATCCGTCTCTATAACAGGGCTTTATCTGTCCCTGAAATTACCTGCCTGTATTCTGGGAATTGTCTTAATCTTACTGCAAGTCTTTATTCCGATTCAATTTGCACAGGCAACAATACCTCCCTGAGTATCCTGAATTCCCAAACCGGAATAAAATACCAGATGCTCAGCAATGGGGTGAATTATGGTGCTTACCAGATCGGGAATGGGGATACACTTACATTCCCCATCAACGGATTGATGCAAACCGAATCATTCACGATGCTTGCCACCAACACCACCACCAGTTGTTTCACCATGCTTGATTCAACATTTACTGTCTATGTTAGTGCCATGAATGCCGTTGTTTCTCCGGCTGCAACGATTTGCAGCGGGACAAATACCACCATTTCCGCATCCGGCGGAACCGGCTATATATGGAGCAACGGAATGACTACGGCCTCCATAACCGTTTCGCCAACCGCAACCACGGTTTATTATGTAACCGTCACCAACGGAACATGGTG
>CAZVNF010000182.1:0-6946 GCA_964628215.1 uncultured Draconibacterium sp. | reverse complement strand
GACCGGATTGGCTGATCAGGTTTTCCGCTTTTGTTTTTTTGCGGCCGGAAACAGGATGTTATTCAGGATCAGCCTGTAACCAGGTGAATTGGGATGGAGGTTCAGGTCGGTGGGAGGGTCGCCTACCAGGTGCTGGTAATCTTCCGGGTCGTGTCCCCCCAGGAATGTCCAGGTGCCTTTGCCAAAATCCCCGTGAATGTACCTGGCTTCATCCAGTGATTTGGCCTCTCCGAGAAGGATCACATTTGATTTGACGAATTTTTTATTGAAAGCCGTGGTTTGTCCCATAAACCCGTGGATCAGACTTTCATGGTCCTGGCACAGCATGCTGGGTATTGGATCCCACTTGGCGGAAAAATCAAACAGGGAGAAAAAATCATTCTCCTTTTTAATGGTCCTCGACCGGGTCTCGGTTACATCAATCGACGAAATTTCATACTGGTAGGGATTGGTGACCAGGTTGAAATTTTCAAAGGCAAAGCAGTTTCCGAAATTAAGCTTGGTTTGTGCGGCGGGATCGGGCGGGTCATCATCGAACATCACATCACAAATGTCGATGCCATCGGAGGCAAGTGAAACGTCGTAACTGTCGGGTGCCGAGCACATGGCAAACAGGTACCCTCCGCCGGCTACAAAATCCCTTATTTTCTTCGTAACAGCCAGTTTCATCTGGGACACCTTTGAAAATCCCAGTTTTTTTGCACTCTCCTCCTGATAATTCACATCTTCCTGGTACCAGGGAAATCCTTTGTAGGCTGCCCAGAATTTTCCAAATTGCCCGGTAAAGTCCTCGTGATGAAGATGCAGCCAGTCATACATGGGGAGTACGCCCCCAATGATCTCCTCATCATATAAAACATCGTAAGGTATTTCGGCATAGGTTAATACCAGGGTTACGGCATCATCCCAGGGAAGTTTGTTTTTAGGAGAATAAACGGCGATCCTGGGGGGCTTATGGAGTTTGATGGTTTCCATATTCACCTGGGGATCAGATATCTCCTCCAGGATTGCACTTGCCTGGGCATCTGCAATGGTCTGGCAGGTAACTCCGCGTATCGTACACTCTTCCTCGATGGGTTTGGCGTATTGAAACATGAAGCTTCCTCCCCGGTAGTTGAGGAGCCAGCTCACCTCCACATCTTTTTTAAGCACCCAGTAGGCAATTCCATAGGCTTTCAGATGGTTTTTCTGTGTTTCATCCATGGGCACGAGAAGGTAAGCTCCCTGTGCCGGCCGGACCAGGAAAAGCAGGAAGAAAACGATCAGGAAACCTGAAAATTTAAAACGGATCATGGTGAGGCTCATCATTCATTTTTGACATCACGGTTCGTGTTCGCATGGAACCATCAAACGACGAATTGGGCTGAATATTATTGGCAGGCTGATACTCCATTTCAGCATCCACGAATTTTGCATACTTTGACACAAATTTTATTCTCACATCTTTCAGCGGGCCGTTGCGGTTTTTGGCAATGATGATATCGGCCACCCCTGCCATGGAATCACCGTTTTCATCCACATCGATTTTATAATACTCAGGCCGGTAGATGAACATGACCATGTCGGCATCCTGCTCAATGGATCCGGATTCACGCAGGTCGGAAAGAATCGGCTTGGCTGCGGCAGATCTTTTCTCAGAGGCACGGCTCAGCTGCGACAAGGCAATAACCGGAACATCCAGCTCCTTGGCCAGGGTTTTCAGGGCTCTCGAGATGCTGCTGATCTCCTGTTCGCGGTTTCCCCTGGTATCCTGGCTGCCCTGCATAAGCTGAAGGTAATCGACAATGATCATCTGAATATCATGATGCGCTTTTAACCGGCGGCATTTGGCTCGGAGGTCGAAGATGGAGAGGGCAGCGGTATCGTCAATGTAGAGTGGTGCTTCAATCAGCGGGGTGATCCTGGCATTTAGCTGGGCCCATTCATGGTCTTCCATGGTTCCCTTGCGGAGTTTTTCCTGCGGAATTTCGGTCTCGCTCGACATAAGCCTGGTGACCAGCTGAATAGATGACATTTCGAGAGAGAAAACCGCAACCGGCTTTTTGAAATCAATGGCGGCATTGCGCGCCATCGTGAGGGCGAATGCCGTCTTTCCCATGCCGGGGCGGGAGGCAATAATGATCAGGTCCGATTTCTGCCAGCCGGAGGTGATCCGGTCCAGTTCGGTAAAGCCGGAGCCGACCCCCCTCAGTTTTCCCTCCTGGTTTCTGCCGGCATTGATCTCCTTGATGGCTTCCGCAATAATGGACTGCATATTCATATACGATTTCCCGATGCTGCCTTCACTGATGGAGAATAACCCGTTTTCGGCTTTGTCAAGCAAATCAAACACATCTGTGGTGTCCTCGTAGGCATCTTTGATGATTTCTGAAGATACCCGGATCAGTTCACGCTGGATGAATTTCTGAAGGATGATCCGGGCATGAAATTCAATATTGGCCGTAGATGCGATACGGTTGGTAAGCATGGTGATGAAATAGGGGCCGCCGGCTACTTCCAGTTCCCCGGTTTTTCTCAGTTCTTCTGTTACGGTGAGGATGTCGACAGGTTCATTTTGTGCAAAAAGGCGCATGATGGCCGAAAAGATGATCTGGTGGCTCTCCTTGTAAAATGCATCCGGTTTGAGTACTTCGATGACTTCCGCCAGCCGGTTGCTTTCAAGCATCATGGCTCCAAGCACGGCTTCTTCAAGGTCGAGGGCCTGCGGCGGAATCTTGCCATGTTCAAAAACCATTTCATTTAACCCGGTTTTGCGGGTACGCTTCTTGAAATTCTTATCTTCCATGGGAGCAAAATTAGTGCTATTCCGGTTTGGTTTTCCGCTCCGGTCCGATTATAGTTTTCAACAATTACAGGCAGAAGGTCAGTGCGACATGGACCCATTTATGCCACAAACCACCTTGAAATTCAGGACTTAACATAAATTGTTCGACATCAAGCCTGATTCCGTTCCAGGAAAATGAGAGACCGCCGCTGCTCTGAAATACCACTCTTGAAATATTGCCGGCAGCAAGGGTGTAATGGCTCGATTGATTGAAAAGCCCTCCCTGCAGGGTTGCATCATACCCCACGAGTTTTCCCGATCCTTTGATAAAAAAGAAAAACTGTATTTTTTTCAGACCCGCCTCGCGCAGGAATTGCTTTTTTGCAACTCCCAGGTTGGCAAAATAAGGGTTGAACCACCCTGCCCTGACCTGGGCGCCCCCGGTAATGTTGGTATAAAGCGTTCCGGCACTGGCTGAAGAGGAGAGTAGAAAATCAAAATTCCTGGCGGGAAACACACCTTTTTCATAGGTCAGGGTGTAGTTCAGCACAAGGTCGTTTTGTACCTGGAATTCCCATCCGAGGGGTTCGTTGTTGGTGGGAACCGCATTGTGAAATTTCCGCTGAACCCATTCTCCGTAGGAGGTTGGCCCGATAATCCCTGCATCCAGTTCGCTGGTTTGCCTGAACCTGTGATCCGGATCATTGGTAATTTTAAAGGTGCCCACATAAAGATAGGCGGCGTAGGGCCGGTCGCCGTACAAAATTCCCCCGGTTTTCGTTGTGGAAGGGGTGAACATGTTCTGTACCAGGGATAACCCGTAATAATTGGTTCCCGAACCCCAATAGGGAACCATTAATTTGCGCAGCGGATTCATCTGCAATCCGGGTGAAATGATCTCAATCTTGATCCCGTTGGTGTAAAACCGGTCGGTATAGTCCAGGATATCATTGTCGAAATTAACCCGAATAAAGGATTCACGGCTCAGGGTGATCAGCGAGGGAAACTTCTGGTTGCCCACAGGCGAAAAAAGATACTCCCTGCTCACCGGCTCGTTCAGGTCGGGTTCAACTCCTTTCGACTGCAGATTTCGCAGGTGGCTGATAAATAAGGAGTCACTTTTTCTTATGAAAGTTACTTGTACCGGCTTCTTTCCCTCTTTTTTCCTGGGCTTTTTCTTCTGCCTGATTTCCTTTTTTTCTGTTACCGGGAGATTGTTGCTGACATCTGACGGCCCTTTTCCCTGGATTGAAGCGGTTCCATTAATTCCTTCCTTCCCGGGCATGATCGTAAGATGCCTGTTTTCGAAATTATCACAATGGCTGAACAGCAGGAGAAAAAAAAAGAATGCGAGGCTTCTTTTCATGTGGGCACAAAGGTAATCAATTACTGTTTTTTTTCGTAACTTTACGTGTCAGATCGAACGATGAAAAAAATACTTGTACTGCTTGTCTTTTATTTTGTTACGAACGGGGTTTTTGCACAAAAAACCATGATGGTTGAGAAAATTGGCACCTCCAGAAGGTATTTTTACCATACCGGTGACTATGTAAAACTCAGGGTTTCCAAAATGGACACACTACTGAAGGGGAAATTGTGGTCCATTCACGACAGCATGATCTCGGTGTCAGAACTTCGTCCCTTTGATGTGCGCATCGGTGACATCGGTTCCGTTTACAAGCAGTTTGCTTTCCCGAAGAAATTCGGCAAGTTTCTCGGAATCGGCGGTGTGGCGTTGTTTGCCATCATTTCCTTCAATCATCTCATCAACAACGAACAGGTATTTACCCCCGACATGTTTATACTTACAGGTTCCATGCTGGGTGCAGGCCTGCTGTCGGTTTCCCTCAGCGAAAAGCGATGCAGAACCACAACCCGATGGAAAATCAAGGTGCTGGATGTGGAGTTAAATTAAAAACGAAAAGTCAGATTTTTAAACTCATCCTAACCGGCAATCATCTCCCGGATGATCTTCGTCATAATGGGTTCCACCTTGCTGGCGGCATCAATGACATGCTTGTGGGTGATTTCCACAATCTTCCCGGGAACGCCCAGGTCGGAAATGATCGACACCGCAAAACACTTCAATCCCATATGACGGGCGGCAATCACCTCCGGAACCGTCGACATGCCTACGGCATCGGCCCCGATGGTGCGGATATAGTGGTATTCTGCAGGGGTTTCGTAGGTAGGGCCGGAAACAGCAGCATATACCCCCCGTTGCAGTTTAATGCCGTGTTTCCCGGCAATTTCAAAGGCTTTGCCCACCAGTTCAGCGTCGTAGGCATTGCCCATATCCGGGAACCGGGTGCCCACGGCATCGTCATTCTTGCCGATCAGCGGGTTGTCTTTCATCAGGTTGATATGGTCGCTGATCACCATGATGTCGCCGACTTCAAAATCGGGGTTCACCCCGCCGCTCGCGTTGGAGAGCACCAGCAACTCAATACCCAGAAACTTCATGACCGCTACCGGAAAGGTGATCTCCTGCATGGTATACCCTTCGTAATAATGGAACCGGCCCTGCATGGCCACAATGTTTTTCCCGCCCATGGTGCCGAAGATCAGCTGCCCCTTGTGCCCCGCCACGGTAGATACGGGGAAATTGGGGATGAGTTCGTAAGGGATGGTATGCAGGATGTTGATTTCATTTACCAGGCCACCCAAACCGGTGCCAAGGATGATGCCAACTTCAGGTTTCTGTGAAATCTTGCTTTCCAGGTAATCAATGGTTTCTTTGATTTTTTTTAACATAGCGTAAAATCTCGTTATCGAATTGTTCCTTATCAGTACCATGGAAGTCGATCTCCATGGGAACGCAAAATAACGGTAAATTTTTCAAATAAGTGCTAAGTTCCGGAGTTTTCAGCCGCATCATATCTTTTTCGGTGGTCACCATGATTTTCTTCTGGGTGGGAAGGTCATGGTATTTACGGGTGATCAACTCAATGTCGTTTACTGTATATGCGTGATGATCAGCAAATTTCATAACTACCAGCTCGCTGCACATCCGTTCGAGGTGCTCCCTGAGCGGATCGTCGCTGGCAATTCCGGTGAAAAGCAGGATATTGGTCAGTTTTATCGGCAGCGTATGCGTTATGTTATCAAAAACGGGTGTCGGATCTGAATATTTGATGTAGGAAAAATAGACGTGCTGCAGGTTTCCCGGTTTTAACTCTTCAATGATCCTGCGGCGGGTGATAGGGGAGAAGATCTTGGGCGTTTTGGTCACCACGATAATGTCGGCCCGACCGGCGCCTCCCCTGAATTCACGCAGGGTTCCCGATGGGAGGATCATATCCTCGGAATAGAGCCGGTGATAATCGGTGAGCAGGATGGACAATCCGGGTTTTACATACCTGTGCTGAAAGGCATCATCGAGCAGGATCACATCGAGGCCGGGATGTTTTTCAAGCAGCAGCTGGATACCGCGGCTTCGTTTTTCATCCACCGCGACTTTTACCTGCTCGAATTTTTTCAGGAACTGCATCGGCTCGTCGCCGATATACTTCACATTCGATCGTTTGGAGGCGAGGATATACCCTTTACTCTTGCGACCGTATCCCCGGCTAAGGGTGGCCACGAGCATCGCAGGAGTAAGCAATCTGATCAGGTATTCAATATGAGGTGTTTTGCCGGTTCCGCCATAGGTGAGATTCCCCACGGAAATTACCGGCTTGCCGAAAGTTTTTGAGGGTAGCAGGCGAAGGTTGAACAACCAATTCCTGACCATCATGGCCAAACCATAACATAGCGAAACGGGGAGCAATATAACCTGGAGTGTCCGTGTCATAATTGAAGCTCCTAAATTAGGAAAAATTATTGTTCACCCGCAAGTACATTTTCCCTTACAAGGTAGCGTACATTTTTCAGCAGTGCCGAAATGCCCGCATCCGGGTTTCCGGTCTTTACCACATAATCACAGGCGCCGGCATCCAGCAGCTTTTCTGCTAAACCGGGGTCTTCAAAAGTGTCAAAAAAGATAACCCTGACGGAGGGTGAAATTTCCAGAACACAACGTAAAAAATCAAAACCTGAATTGCTCCCTGTGAAATAGCTGGCAATGATAAAATCGGGCAGGATATTTTTCTTCAGCTGGATTAAACACTCTTCTCCCGACGGAAAAGCCTGAACACGGGTAAGTTTGTTGCTTTCAAGATTGTATTTGATCAGGTTCCGGTG
>CAZVNF010000181.1:0-7068 GCA_964628215.1 uncultured Draconibacterium sp. | reverse complement strand
CCAGGTAATTCAGGCAGGTGTCGAGGGTGCAGTGGTTATCGGGAACCCCGTCGTCGAGCCCTGTGGTCATGGTGAGCTGATGCCGGATAGTAATTTTATCCTCCTGTTCCGGGGTGCAATTCGTCCAGCCGTTTCCCTGGAATTTTGAGGAGCGATCGTAAATGGACAAGTTTCCGTCCTCCTGAGCCCGGCCTGCCAGGAAAGCGGTAAGGGTCTTCCCTGCCGAGGCCCAATACCAGAGACTATCATTCGTAAATGTGCCAAAGTACTTCTCCAGAACAATTTTTCCATCTTTCAACACCACGAATCCTTTGGTATTTTCCTGCTCCAGAAAATCATACAATGGAGCTATTTTTTCGGTGCACCAGCCCAGGGATTCCGGTGAAAGGGTATCCCAGGCTGAAGATGGGTTCAAAGGGGGAAAATATAAACCCTGTGCTTTCCCGGAATGGATCCCGGGAATGAGGAAAAACACGAAACAGGTAAGAATGGTAATTCTATTCATTTGGTTTTTATCCGGGCGAATATTTGTTTTATGAGAAATACAGGCAGTGCAATGGTCAGTATCCCAAAAAAAAGAATGGAAAGCATGCTTTTGATAACCGTGAATGCATTGGCAAAACCAGCGAGCAACCCGCTGATTTCCGGATACGAAGTGATCATCATGATGATGCTGATGTTTTCAAGGTAATCAAAAAGTCCGGCCGCAAAAGGGATCAGGCAAAGAAAGATGGCAGGAGTATTGGCGATGTTAAGCCTTTTAAACAGCCAGGCCATCAGCAGCGAGTAGGCAATAGCCGAAAGCAACGGATAAAATAAATCAACCGGAATCTGCCGGGTGAGATAGACATTACGCCCCTCCTCACCCAGCTGTGTTAAAAGTGATTTTGCATACGCAAGATCATAGCCGGCAGGCATCAGGTCAAACAATTTCATTCCCCCGGAACATGCCATTATCTGCGGAATAGTGACAAACAGCATCAGCAGGTACAAAAGATTGGCAGCGATCAGGAACAGCAATACATTTCTGCCGCTGCTGTACCGTTTTATCAGTTTGTTCATACTGTTTCGAATAAATCTTCCAGGTAATGACTTTTAATTCCAAAGAGTTCCCGGATGGCACGGATGTTTTCCATGCATTTTTTTTTCGTACCCGGTTTTTCGCCGGTCTTCCTCCCCACGATCATTAGGTTTTTCGGGGTGTGTTCCGTGGAAATAAATTCAAAAACTTTGGTTTTATATCCATACGCCTCCAGGATGAGCGCACGGATTGCGTCGGTGATGATCTCCGCCTGCCTCTCTTCCAGGATGCCGTGTTTTGTAATGGATTTCAGCTCGTTGACAACATTGAACTCCTTTCGTACCTGCTTGTGACAGCAGGGTGCGCAAACAATCAGCGAGGCGCCGGAGGTGATTCCCCTGAAAATGGCATCATCGGTGGCCGTGTCGCAGGCATGCAGGGCAATTAACAGGTCGATTTTATCCAGCTCCGCATCCTGAATGGTTCCACAGATAAACTTCAGGTTGCTGAACACTGCTTTTTCTGCTATCCCATTCGACAAATCAACCAGCTCTTTTCTTTCCTCCACTCCGGTTATCACCGGGGTTTTACCAAGTATATTTACAAGATAATCATACAAGGCAAATGTAAGGTACCCTTTGCCGGATCCCATGTCGGCAACGTGAAATCCTGCAGGAAGATCCAGCTCCCTGATAAACGGTTCCAGCAATTCAATGTACCTGTTGATCTGCAGATACTTGTCTGTCATCTCATACCGTAGCTCAAAATTGACATTGAGAACACCGAGTTCCCTGAGATAAACGTTGTTTCGGGTCGGAATAATCCGGTCCTTCGAACGATCATGACCGAAGGACTCGACCGGTTTCAAAAGCGGCTGGTTCGACCTGATTTTCACCTTCCCCCGGTCTGTGGTCAGCAACCGGAGCGTTTCATCGTTCGAAAACAAATCGGCATTTAAAAAATCCTCCTCCAGCGATTTCTTAATCAGGGTCATTGCCTCTGCTGCCTCAAAGTTTTTCGTGATATCCCTGGTTTTATACCGGTATACAAAATTCAGCCTGGTTCCTTTTTTAATCTCAAGCAGGGTGATAATGATGCTTTTCAGCTCGGAGGAGTGCTCCCGCTGACTGCTTAACACCAGTTTGATCAGTGCTTTACCACTGATTGCGATTTCAAGTTTTTCGAAAAATATGGCGGCCTGTCTGTTTTCCATGATATATTAATAACGCAAGTTCCGGGGTTTATGTAAATCAGATCACAGCCCCGAATGGGGCGTAATATAATAGCGATGGGCATAGCCCATCGGGTATTGCATAAGCATAACCAAAAGCCCTGAAAGGGCGAGATCAATATTTTATCATACATCTCTTCACTCTGCATAGTCAGATCTCGCCCTTTCAGGGCTTCATGGGATTCATTTGCCAAACACACAGGGCTTCACCCTGTGTTAATATATTGAGCCCCTTCAGGGCAATTGAAAAAGATTTTGTTCCTGATCCAAGAAAAACAAAACTAATCAAATTTCAGTTTCCCTGATAAAATACCTTACCCTTCGTGTCTCTTCGTGATTTCTTCGTGTCTCTTCGTGTAACTATTTTCCTGAAGTCACCGGCAAAATTTAAACCAATTAATTTGTATTTTCACACAAAATTTTTCCAGATGAAACACCTGTCATTAATTTCGAACCCGTGCTTTATCCGTTTAAAATGGGTCGCACTGCTGCTTCTGTTTATACCGGCCCCATTCCTGCATGCCAATCCCAATCAGCCTGACTCACTCCGGAAACGTCCTTCTGTGGGCCTGGTTCTCAGTGGAGGTGGTGCAAAAGGCTTTGCCTATGTTGGTTTGCTCCGGGTGATCCAGGAGGCGGGTCTTCGCATCGATTACATTGGCGGCTCGAGTATCGGAAGCATTATCGGCGGGCTCTATGCCATTGGTTACCATCCCGATACCATCGAAAAACTGATCAGGGGACAACATTGGGATAATTTACTCAAGGACATCTCCGAGCGCAAGTATGTGGCCTATGAAGAAAAAGGGATCGGAGAAAAAACCATTGTACGGCTACCCCTGAAAAACAAGAAACTGGGAATCACCTCTATGTATAAAGGACAGGAAATCAACCTGCTGTTGAACAGATTTTTTTCACCTGCCTATAAAACCAGGGACTTCAGCAAATTCCAGACACCGTTTTTATGTATCGGCACCAACCTGTTCACCGGCGACCAGGTTGTTCTCAACAAAGGCTACCTCCCCATGGCGATCCGCGCCAGCATGTCGATTCCCGGGTATTTTGAGCCCACGGATTATATGGGGTATTACCTGGTTGATGGAGGTGTGGTGAACAACTATCCTGCAAAGGAGGTGAAAGAGATGGGCGCGCAAATCATCATCGGGGGAGATGTTCAATCGGGCTTGTATTCCACCCGGGAAGAGCTTGGCTCGATTACAGCCATTCTCGATCAGATCACCTCTTTTTCAAGAATCAACGCCAATGAGATCGGCGACAGTCTGACCAATCTGAAAGTAAGGATTAAAATGGAATATGGCATGATGGATTTCGAGATGTACGACTCCATCATTGCCGTTGGTGAAAGGGTTGCCCGCAGCCATTTTAAAGAGATCAAGGCGCTGGCCGATTCATTGAATGCCATCAGCTACATGCCCCTGAAAAAATACACAACCGCTCCCCTCCCCTCCATCCCGATCGACAGCCTGATTATCCGGGGCAATGTAAAAATGAGGAATACGTATTTTACCAGCATCTTCGGAAATTATAAAAACCGGAGCATGTCGATAGATGAATTGGAAAAGGATATCCGGCTTACGTATGGTTCAGGGTATTTTGACAGGGTAACCTACGAACTGGAATACAAGAATAAAAAAACATTTCTGATAATCAATGCGATAGAAAGTGGCCCCGGGGAGTTTTCCGCAGGAGTACACTATGACAGCGATTATGGCATCACTTTTACGTTTGCAGGGGCTTTCCGGAATATCCTCGGCCCGAATTCCAAATTGTTTGCAGATGTGAATGTGGCATTAAATCCCCGGATCAGGGCCGTTTACCTCCTCGGGCTGGGAGGGAAAGCATCCCTGGGGGCTGGCGGGGAATTTTATACATTCAAGATCGATATCTACGATAAGAATTTAAAAACCAACAAGTTCGATTTAACCAATTACAAAGGCTCCCTGTTTTTCAATTACAACTTCCGCAACATGGTGAACCTGAAAGCAGGGTTTGACTATGAGTATTTCCGGTTCAGGCAAGAGATTGACATCGACAGCTCCTTCATTCCTTTTGAGAATTTTTCGAGTTATGGAAATGTTTTTATATCGCTTAATGCCGACACCCGAAACCGGGCCTATTACCCTACAACCGGACTAACCGCAGCCATGAGACTCGAATATGTGATGCCCTTTTCAAAGGACTGGTCCCAGTCACTCTTTTCAAATTCGGCGATCTTCAGCATGAAATTTGACCAGAACATCCCTCTTTCCCGCAAATTTGTGCTGCAGCCGGGGCTTTTTGCCGGAGCCATACTCAACAATACCGCATCTCCCCCCATTCAGCATATGTTCGGGCTGGGGGGGCTTACAACGGATAATTATATTCAATCCTTTGTGCCATTTACAGGGATGCACTTCATCCAGCAATTCGGATATTACTCAATGGTTGGCAGGCTTAAACTGCAGTACAATGTTTTCAACAAGGTATACGCAACCCTTCGTGCCGATGCCGGTGGCAACGAAACGTATTTTGATGACCTTTTCGCATCCCGGAATTTACTGGTCGGATATGGTTTGACGGCAGGCTACGATAGTTTTATCGGCCCGCTCGAAGTTTCGGTAATGGGTTCAAATATCAATCCCGGGCTGATGTGGTTTCTTAGTTTGGGGTATTGGTTTTGAAAACCTGGCAGGTAATGCGTATCGTTATAAAATCTTCCGCCGTTTGAACCACCAGAATATGACTGCACAGATAACCAGCATCACCAGCAGGATAAGCGGATAGCCCAGTTTCCACCGGAGTTCGGGCATAAATTCGAAGTTCATGCCATATATTCCGGCAATAAAGGTAAGGGGCATGAAAAAGACCGAAAAAATGGTCAGCAGTTTCATCACATCATTGGTCTTCAACGACACAATAGAGAGGTAAATGGACGACAGGTTGGCCGCATCGTCATGCGTTTCGTCGAAACTCAGGCTGAGCTTCTGTAACAGGTCTTTTACATCCTGCAAGGCATTGGTATCCTTTTCGGTGGTCGTATGCTGCAGTATCACCTCTTTCGACAAACTGATAATCCGCCGGTTCAAACGGCAGGTGTTTTTCAGATAGTACAACTCTTCCAGCGAAACCTTCGTTTGCCTGCCCACAAACACCAGTTTTTCCATCCGGTCGATCTTCTGTGAAAGATGCAATGCATTGGCTTCATAAGACCTGATCGTATAATACATGATCTTTGTCACTATTTCCGACGGCCTGCTGATAATGTTTGTTTTCAGGTACTTTGTCCTGATTTCCTCGATAATGGCCGCATGAACCCTGTGAACGGTAAGGATTACCTTTTCGTTGTAAAAGATGGCGATCTTATGACTCATCTGCTGGATGGAGGATGGGTTTTTTGCCGTGTCATCATATACCCGGAGGATGATAAATGTAAAATCCTGTAACGTCTCTTTTTTGGGCAGATGCGCAGGTTCAAGGCAATCGGCCAGCGAATAATAATCAAGGTTGTACTGCTTCGAATACTCCTTCAACTCCTCCGGGGTCGGATCGGTGATGTCGGTCCACGTTGAGTGTTCGTTACTCCAGGTAGTGATTTTTTCGGTTTGGTCCATTTCTGTTGGTTCTGAATTGAGTGTGCCCCGAAAAGCCTGCATTCATTCAGTACCGGTTACTGTGCGGGCTCGGAATACAGCATCTGCGTAGCGGGTTTATCCATTGGCAAAGGCTCCAAAAATACTGAAAATTTCTCATCGATGTGCTGATTAAACCACCTGTCGATAACTGACTTTCTGAAACGCCATTCCTTTCCAAGTTTGGCTGCAGGGATTTTACCATCCTGGGCCCAGGTGTAAATTGTTTGAGGTTTAAGTTTCAGGTAGCCCGCAACCTCCTCCAGTGTCATGATATCGTCCATCCCTATTTCCCTATCTGTTTTAAAATTTTATCCGCGCCTGTTGTCTCCTTTTTAACGGTATCCTGAATACTCCCGGAATTCCCGGTCATCTCCTGTTTTTGAGATTGTTTCGGGGAAATAAGTTGTTCAAACGAATAAACAATGGCTGTGTAAAAATTACCTTCATATTTCCGGAACATTTTGAATTCCTCCTGTTTCTCACAGAGAAAAGGCCTTAAATTCCATGCCAGTTGAATGCCGACAAACGCCAGGATGATGATCCATATCCTGAACACGGAAACCCCGATCTGCGGATAAATACTTTTATTTTCACAGGCATATTTCAGGGCATCCACCATCAGGCGCATTCCGAAAATGCCCGCAAAGATAAAAATTGCCACATGAAGCAGCTGCAGGAAGTGGTAATTTCCGCCGGTAACCTGGAAAACTATGACAATGGGGGCAAACGACAATGCGATGGTCGCTGTAAGAACCACACCACTTAACACGATCACAATCATCTGCCTGAAACTCATTTTCGACCCCAGCACCTGCTGAATGATAAAAAAGGAGGGAAAACAGATGATCACTGTCGAGATAAACAGGATGATCACCTTCAGCCCGGTAACCACCGATTGCAGAAAACTGTGGTAACTGCCCATGACCATGCCATAAAAAAAAGCAAAAACGCAGATCAGCAGTATCTGGTTAAATATCAGCATGTTCGATTGCTGCCTGTTGATGTCGCTGAAATAGGATTCTTTGTTCTGGAAGATTTGAAATACTTCCCTGATTCCTGTAAAAGTTTTCATACCTGTGAAGTTTTTTCAAAGATACAACATTTTTTACTGTTTGATACTGTTTGTTAATGTTTTTTATTATATACTGTTTATAATAATCCCTTCCCAATTTAAAACAAACTGA
>CAZVNF010000180.1:3931-7077 GCA_964628215.1 uncultured Draconibacterium sp. | reverse complement strand
TGCTACATGCACAGGGCTTCACCCTGTGTTAATAGATTAAGCCCTTTCAGGGCTATTGGTAAGTATTTCTGTTAATTATTCTACCCCGAAACTTGAGTTACAGATCATTCCCGCAATAAGAAAGGTTAAAACTCTTATTGCACAGAGGAAAATCTGAAATTTCCTGGTTTCTGACGGCAAGGGCCAATGCCATCCAGTTATGGAGCGAAGGGTCTTTTGCCTTATATAGAATAATTTTCCCGGCATCATCTGTAATGGCAATATGACAAATCTCCCCACGCCATCCCTCTGTCAATGAAACCCCCAGTGATCCCGGCGCCAGGCTAAGCTCATAATTCGCATATTCGTCATTCCCATATTCGTCATTCCCATATTCATTCAGCAATCCACGGATAACCGCAATCGACTGTTCCACCTCCATTTTACGCAACATAGCCCGTGACCAAACATCCCCCTTGTGCAACATAACCGGTTCAAACAAAGAACCCACGTAAGCAGAAAACGGGTGTGACCACCGGATGTCGCGGTACATGCCGCTGCTTTTCGCCGCCATGCCCACGGCACCAATCAACGAAGCCTGCATGGTGGTTACTTTTCCTGTTCCTTCAAAACGGCTGAGAACACTTGGAAGTGAAAATATTCTGCCGGTTACCTGTAAATAACGTTCCTCTACATCTTTCAGGTTGGCAAGTATTTCTGCAATGATGCTGCCAGTTAACGGATAATTGCTGCCACCCGGACGAACCAGACCTTTGCCGAACCGGTTGCCGCACCACAACTGGGTCGTGTTGATGATGATGGTGCGCAGGGCTTCGTTCACCACCTGTCCGAACTGGTAGGCAACGTCAGTACAAAGAGCCGCCGTATCGCCGATATGCACCGCAATCCTTTCGAGCTCGAGGGCAATGGTTCTTTGAACAGATATCCGGCGTGAAACACTCACCCCTGCCAGCGATTCAATCAAAGCAGCATGCGCCAGCGAATGTCCGACCGCGGTATCACCTGCAATGCTTTCAGCAAGAACAGATTGTTGCAGAAGATTTTGTTTTTTGACAAAAAGCTGCTCCAAACCCCTGTGCTGGTAACCCAAATGTATCTCCAGGTGTAAAACCTGTTCACCATGGCAGATGAAACGAAAATGGCCGGGCTCAATAATTCCCGCATGTACCGGCCCTACACCCACCTCATGCAATTCATCACCATCTATGGAATAAAAGGGATATGAATCCATCTTATTATCCTGACCGGCGCCATGAAAGGGGAAACGTACCGGCTTAAGCCAGGGATGATCTTTGAAACCGATCCCGAGCTGTTCATGTATCTCCCGTTCGAAAATATGAAACTGGAAATGCCGGGCAGCAAGAGAAGGGATTGTAAGCGCCTGATCGGGTGGCTGTTCATGTGAAAACAACAGGAGGGCATGATTTTCATCAGCAGCCATGCAACAAATGAATTTGTACCTGTCAGGACGGGGAAATACGAAATAGGCCACACAATGGGTTCCCTCCTCTCCCATCAGCAAATCGACAAAGGTGGCAAAATCAGCAAATTCCAACACCGGAATATCTTCTAAACGTACGGTTCCCGGGTTGGAGAGAAGTTCGATATACCTGTGGTCGTTCATTACTTCGGCAAGGCGTTTATGATCGATTCGATAAGCAGGCGAAATGGTTCGGGCTGGACAAAACAGATGAAAATAACCAGGCCGAATAAAATATACTGACTAACAGATTGCCAGGGATTTACCTTTTGAAGTTCATGCAGGGGTTTTTCCCTGGGCTGCGAATACACTATGTGTAATACCCTGGTAAGCAATGCATAAAGCACAAAGCACAACAACAAGGCGGTGACTGCGAGCAGCAGGTAATCGCGGGAACCGACCATGGCCTTCATCAGGTAAAGTTCGGAGATGAACATGCCCGAGGGAGGTATGGCTGTGATGCAGAGAAAACCAAGCAGCAAGGCGGTAGCGCCGGCCGGGTAGAGGGCCATGTAATTTCCGGATTCATCCAGTTTATAAGTTCCCATTACCTTATATGACTGCCCCATCTGGTAAAACAGGCCGGCCTTGGTAAATGAATGGAGCACGATATGAAGAATGGCCGCATAGTAACCTATACCACCAACCCCCAGTGCAATGGCTACAATACCCATATTTTCGAGACTGGAATAAGCCAGCATCCGCTTGTTGTGTTTTGCCTTGAGCATATATCCTGCTGATACCAGTAGCGACAACACGCCTGAAAGGATCAGTACATGGTTCATAAAGGGAAGAATGGTCGTTGCCGAGAAAAGAGCATAGATGCGAAAAATGGCCAGGAACCCCACATTCATCAGGGTGGTGGAGATGAAAGCGCTGATGGGTGGCGGAGATACAGTATGGGCATCCACCGTAACCGTATGCATCGGGAAAAGCCCCATCTTGGTACTATAGCCAACCAGTACAAAAACAAATGCAATTTTAAGATACAACGGATTGGCCATCCGGGCGATTTCGGAAATGCTGTCGAATGAAAGGTGCAGCAGTCGCGCATCATGCACGGTAAAGCCAAGAAACAGGATTCCCAGGTATGCAAGTGCAATTCCAACGGAGCAAACGAACACATATTTCCAGGTAGCCTCCAGCGCCATGGGAGTGCGGTCGTGGTATATCAGGGCCGCCACAGCCAGGGTTGTGGCCTCCACAAATATCCATACCGTAGTCATCCCGTTGGCCAGGTATGCCCCCGACATGGCTGCAATAAGACCGATGAGCGCAGCATGATAAATGGAATATACCCTTGGCTCCGCTGCCTTCACATAAATAAAACCATGATATACAGTGGTAATGGTCAATACCGACAGGATCGACAACAATAAAACCCCCAGCGGGTCGAATGTAAAATAGTCAAGCACGGTTTCACCCAAATGGAGCCAGCCATAAAGAGAAAAAAGCAGGTGCAAAATCGTATATAAAACAGTCAAAACCCTTGCCAGGGGCTTGGAATGCACCAACCCGACAACCGCTCCCGTAAGAAGCGAAATCGCAAAAAAAGCAATTAATATGTACTCTTTCTCCAGCATATTCATACCTCATCCCCTAACCCCTTCTCCGACACGGAGAAGGGGAAGTTTCGCTACTTCGCTACCTCACTACCTCGCTACCT
>CAZVNF010000180.1:0-3831 GCA_964628215.1 uncultured Draconibacterium sp. | reverse complement strand
TCGCTACCTTCTAATCATCCTTCAGCATCGTCAACTCGTGCGCACTCTGTTTAAGCCGCATCACAAATATCCCCAGTATCAGCACACTCACAAAAATATCGAGCAGGATACCAATGTTGATCAGCATGGGCATTTCGCTGCCAATCGCGAGGGAAAGCAATAAAACGGCATTTTCAATCACCAGGAATCCAACAAGATGCGAAAATATTTTTTTATGTGAAATGATCATAAACATCCCGGTGTACACTGCAAAAAAAGCTACAATGAAATAGATCATGTTTTCCGGTGTTGTATTCATTGAGAAGGAGATTACAATGCTGAGTAAAAGTCCCAATGTGATGAATATCAGCGAATAAAACCCTGGCATCGCCTTGTCGTGTACCCTTGCTTCACCGGTTTTACCAATAATGCGGAACAGGAGATACGGAACTACAATCACTTTAAACACCAGTGTTTCCAATGCAACAAAGATTAAAGTTGCCAGGGTGATCGCATGCAGTTCAAGAAATGACAGCACAAACAGAAGTACCCCCTGGAAACCGATCAGTCCTGCATAGATCGGGAAACGTTCGGTCATGCTGAGATATATCAGGGTAATTGCGAAAACGATGATGAGCAGTACATTCATTTAACCGATCATTTTAAAGGTAATCAACAACACCAGGATAAAAGCCACCAGGGCAATTGAACTCAGGGTAACAATGAATTGCGGATTTCTGACCAGTTTTTTTCGCGCCCTGAACGATTCCATCATACCTATCAAACCGGCAAACACGACCTGGATAAAAAAATACACACCCATCTGAATAATCACCATCCATCCATGGCCAAGGTTATTGAGCAATGTAGCAGCATGCCTGATCTCCCCATTTTTATTGTTCATTAACCATTGCTCACTGTTAATTATAATCTCCCCGGCATTCACCGGTACCAGGAAATTGGCGATAAGCAAGCCGTACATGGCAAATTTCAAGGCAGTGCCGATATGAACCAGTGCCAGGTCGAACCCGCTATGGTCAAGGATCATCACCTCGTGGATCATCGTCAGTTCCAGGTGGGTTTTCGGATCATCCACCGGCATGCGGCTGTTTTCGATCATGGCGATCTGTATCAGCAGATATACTGCAATAAACCCGATGATAAAGGAGTTATGCCCGGCGAACTGAAATGATTCAAATATTTGTTGCATGGATGTATGGCCGGTGAGCAATGCCAGGGTGCCAAAAAGAATGAAAAAAGCCGGTTCGGCCAGCATGGAATACAATGCCTCACGGTTGGCTCCCATTCCTTCAAAACTGCTGCCGGTATCGAGCGCACCCAGGATGAACATGAATTTTCCCAGGGCAAGCAAATAGGCAAACAGCACAAAGTCGCCGTCGAAACCGAACAGCGAAGGCATTCCCGGAAAGGGAAGCAACAGCATCGCACATACAATGGTCGACAGGTAGACGGCAGGAGCTACCTGGAAAATAAAGCTCGTGGTTGTACTGAACACACTGCCTTTGCGGAGCAGCACCAGTATGTTTTTCCAGGGTTGCAGAATTCCAGGGCCTTTCCGGCCGCTGGCCATGCTTTTTACCCGCAGAATGATGCCCGGGAAAAAGAATGCAGTGACGATGGCAAGCAGGAATCCCATTATAACAAGTTCAGGTAAAGCAGAATAAATATGATCATCATGAAGATAAAGGCATACAGGATATAATGCTGAATATTACCGGTTTGCAGCCGGGCAATCTTTTTCAGCGCCAGCATGGAATAGCCGGTAATTTTCGACAACCCGAAACGGAAAATATCCAACGGGGCAAGAGAAAAGGACCGTTTGCGCGGGAAAATATCCTCTTCATGAATAGCCTGGTATTCAATATTTTTCGGAAATAACGGATTTGCCAGTTCCGAAAAATTTGCCGACCAGGATGTAGCGGTATATTGCTGGCGGGCGGTACCGGCAGTATAGCCGCATCCCCAGGTAGGTCCGTAAGCGACTTTTCCTGGTTTCATAACTCTCTTCCTAAGAAGCAAAACAGCCCCGGTTATCAATATTAACACGACCCCCATGGTGCTCACCGCATTCAAAGCACGGATAAGCGGGAATATCACAGGCTGCGTGTCAAGGTGAAACTGCTCACCTGTAAGGCCAAGCAGAGGCGACAAAAACAACATGGGCGCCAAGCCGATAAGCAGGATAACAGAGGCGATCAATAATTTAGGGAATAACATCCCGGGGGTTATTGCATGTTCGTCGATATGTATTTCAGAGCGGGATGATCCCAGGAAGGTAAGTCCAAAGGCTTTTGAAAAACCAAACAGGGCCAGTCCTCCGATCAGTGCCAATGCCAGAACAGACATCATCATCGACAGCGTCTGAAAAACCGAACCGGACTGCATGCCCGCGAAGAGCCCGTAATAGATCAGAATTTCCGAAATAAACCCGTTGAGCGGAGGCAGGGCGCAGATGGCCATGGATCCCAACAGGAACAAGGCCGCCGTTCGCGGCATTTTGTGAATTAAACCGCCCAGTTTCTCCATATTGCGGGTATGCGTAGCTTTGTAAACGGAACCGGCGCTGTAAAAAAGCAGGGATTTAAACAGGGAATGGTTAAGCACATGGAACAATCCTCCGCCAAAACCAAGGATGGTGAGGGAAGGGTTGTTTGCTCCCATTCCGATGGCCCCTAATCCAATACCCATCCCGATAATGCCCACGTTTTCGATGGTTGAATAAGCCAGCAATTTCTTCAGATCGGTTTGTACGATTGACATCATGATCCCGTACAACCCGGTAAGGGCGGCAATGATCATGATCATGATGCCAATCATATAGGCGTCGGATTGCACATAGGTCAATAAACGAACAATACCGAATATACCCATTTTGATCATGACCCCCGACATAACGCCGGAAACATGCGACGGGGCTGCAGGGTGGGCCTCAGGCAGCCAGGTGTGGAATGGGATAAACCCGGCCTTAACCGCAAAACCGGCAAAGAAAAGGAAGAAGAGGGGGGCGTTGGAGTGGCTGGTAAAATAGATCTGCAGCCCTTCAAAACCAAATTGCCCGGTAGCATCTTCTGCCAAAAGAAAACCGATTAATAGCATCACCAGGCCTACATGCATCTGAATAAGGTAGTTAACGGCTGTTTTAAGGGTAGTCCGCTTTTCAGCCTCAAACAGGATCAGCATGAACGATGAAACGGCCATCAACTCCCAGGCAATCAGGAAGGCGGTTCCGTCGCGAAGCAACAGTACACTTAGCATCGAAAGGTGTAACCATACATAACTGAAATAATGCAGGGCAAACTGGGCAGGGGTTTTGGTTGACCGGTACGACCGCAGATACCCGTTTGAATAGAGCAATCCGGTGAGAACCGTAAAATTGGTGACCAGGATAAAAAAGGCGCTGAGACTGTCGAGCGTAAAGGTAATTGTACCCAAAAAACCACCGGAAATAAAGATCATGGGCTCCTGCTCCGGGTGAAACAGCACCATCCCTGCCGGCAGAGAAGTGAGCAGGATGATGAAGATTGTCAGCGCCAGTGTATATATATAACGTATCCTGGAGTGCATGACCAGGATGAAAAACGAAAGGATAACCGGTGCGGAAATGGCAATATTTTCCATGGGAAAGTGCAAAGTAACACATTTTTATGCTTCTAAGCAACTCTCCAGCCACATCGCCGTAACACACCACTGCAACATTGCAATCCGGAACCTGGTGAAGCTGAAGCCGGTGGAGTAATTCGAAGTACGAATGACGAATGACGAAGTACAAAGTTTGGGGACTAGCCGGCCGTTGTTCGTCCTTCGAACTTTGTACTTCCCACTTTCGTTTGT
>CAZVNF010000179.1:5109-7176 GCA_964628215.1 uncultured Draconibacterium sp. | reverse complement strand
ATTAATTTTATGAGACCTTCTGTAATTTTTCACCCGAAACGAATTGAAATAATTTATCTGGTTTAGGTAAGGCTGAAACAGCAATAGTATTTCCTCCATAGCCTAATTTTTGCATGATGTCTGAAGCATATTGGTCAACCAGGCCGATCGTCTCCGGTGTTGGCGGATTGGGCTTCCTCTCCGGAGCAGGATTTTGATCCAGGTATTGGTTGAATCTTGGTGAAACCTTGCTGAAATCACCCAATCCGAATTTTTCATATATATCATTCAGATGCCGGGGAATGTCTACCACAAAATCATCCATTTTCAATTCGATGAGATTGGATGCAGGGATCTTGTCGCGGTCACAAAAATATGCGTCCATTGACTTCTTGTAAAGTTTAAACACATTGTCGCGTGAAAATCCCGGGGGAACATCCTGAAGCTGTACCCCGGGAAATACCGACAGGATAAAATGGTAAAGCGATTCGATGACTTTGTACGGATGCCGGTGAATGAAGATGAACTTTGCATCGGGGAACATCTCTTTGAGCAATCCGATCCTTGTGAGGTGGCACGGATTTTTACCAATATACCGGGTGCCGCCGGTATTGAAAACAGCTTTCGCGATTATTCCGCGGTAGGCCTTCTGCCATTGGGCTATTAAAAGAGGAGTAAGGTTCCCTGTAAATAATTCCTGGTTGATAATCCTGTCAAAATCAGAAGGAAACAGAAAAAACTTATAGATGGTTGAAGGCTGAATATTCATTAATCCGAAATCCTCCTCCTGTGGGAAATCCATATCCATGCTTATGTTGTCGTAGGGCCTTTGGGCCGGGACAAGATGATTGATCAACGGTTTCAGCCACCACGACTGGGTAAGGAGGAGGTTTGGGAAAACTGTCTGGAAAGTGGTTGTATAGGCTGCTTCCGGATCCTGGCACAGGAGGTTGTGGAGCAGGGTGGTACCGCTGCGCCAGAAACCAATGATGAACACCGGAGGGTTTTTTAGCTGGTGATCGCGGATGCGCTTTTGCCATATGATTCGTTCAGCCTGTGTGAAGGGTTCCAGGATCCCTGCGGCAACACGTGAAAGTAAGAACTTCCGGCGATACTTTTCCTCAACATCATACATGCCTTGTACGGAAGAGATATTTTTGAGTGAACTTCCGGCAAGGGTAGTAACGGGAAATCTGAAACTGGTGCTACGCATGAGATGGTATATACATTTTCAAGAATATGTTATCGTCAGTATAAAAACCGTTGTCATTCAGGTCCTGATAATGGTGGTGTTGCGTTGAGTGTTTGGCGCGCCAGTTCCGGGTTAATGCTAAAAACAGCAGAATATTGTGTAAGATGAACCTTACCGGTAAGTTCTTCGATAAAATTTGATCGTTTCAGACGATCCATGACCGGACCTTTGACTTCGGAAAGGTGGAATGTGATCCCTCCGTCCTTAAGCCGGAGGTTGATCGCTTCTAAACTTTCGAGCGCCGAGATATCTATTGCATTCACAGCAGGACATTCAAGGATGACATGCTTTATTTCAGGGTTGGCTGCCACAGCCTCATTTACATATTCTTCGACAAACCGGGCGTTGGGAAAAAAGAGACTTTCATCTACCCGGAGCGAAAGAATTGCAGGATCTGTCACAACGGTGTGACGTTTCACGTTCCGGAAATGTGCGGAACCAGGTATCTGACCCACTATGGCAATATGTGGCCTTGATGTGCTGTAAAGGTGCAGTACGATGGAGAGGGCAACCCCGGCGATAAGCCCGGGTTCAATCCCTTCTGTCAAAGTGATGAGAATCGTAATGGCCATTGCTGCAAAGTCAGCTTTGGAAAACGTCCACGCATGTTTAAGTGCACTGAAGTTCACCAGCGAAAGAACCGCCACAATGATGGTGGCAGCGAGGGTAGCGTTCGGAAGAAAGAAGAGGAGCGGAGTAAGAAACATCGTGGTAAGCGCGATGCCGACGGCTGTAAAGGCTCCGGCTGCCGGTGTTTCAGCACCGGCATCGAAGTTTACGACGGAACGGGCAAATCCTCCAGTAACAGGAAAACCACCTGAGATGGCTGATCCCAC
>CAZVNF010000179.1:2739-5009 GCA_964628215.1 uncultured Draconibacterium sp. | reverse complement strand
AATGTCAGATACCTTTGCACTCAATCCAATACGGACCAACAGTGGCTTCAGCCCGCTGCGGACCCAGAAAAGAAAAAGCAACGAACCAATACCGATGGCTGTTGTGGCTATATGTATGTTCGGAATACTGTGCCACAGCGAGATGACAATATCCAGGAAACTCTCGCCTTCTGCATGGATACCAAGAACGGGTGCCAACTGGCCTGCAGCAATCTGAAGACCTGAGGCTGTTATAAAACCAGCAATAACAGGGTGACTGAGAAAGTTTGCCAGAAATCCAAGTTTCAGAAAACCCATGGCGAGCAGCAACAACCCTGAGACCATGGCGAGCGCAACAGCCGCCCCAAGATACTCCGGAGTTCCCTGCGATGCAAGCTGACCGGCTGCTGCAGCCGTCATCAGGCTGGCCACAGCAACCGGACCGACTGCCAGCGCCCGCGAGGATCCGAAGATCGCGTAAAGCACCAGCGGAGCCATAGAGGCATAAAGTCCAACTTCAGGTGGCAGTCCGGCAAGTATGGCATAGGCCAGCGACTGCGGAATCAGCATCATGGTCACGATCAGTGCTACGATCATGTCGTTCGCAAAAGTCTTGCCGGTGTATTTTGACCCCCAGTCGAGGATCGGAAAGTACGACCGCAGCATTTTGGTTATTTTCCCGGGAAAAGATGTGTTGTCCATTGTATGCCCTTTAAGTATGATTAATTATTCTTCAGGATGGTCACGCTTTAGCTGCCTTCCTTCCCATGAGAGGGGCAATAATTATACTGAGGATAAAAGACCACAGCGTCCAGATGACGACCATCGCCACCATATTTGGTGTTACAGTCGCTATGGTAAGAACCCCTATCAGTACAGCTGCTATATTCCGTGTACCCATTCCCAGTGACATTACAATTCTCTCACCACGATTTAGTCCGAAACCGGAATAAAACGATATCAGTGCCATCAAAACCATGAAAATTGTCAATGAAAGTGTTGCCATACTACCTGCTGTAGCCCACATAGGTTTGTAATATAGCATCAGGCAGAAGATGATTGTCAGTAAGGTAGTCAAGCCCGCAAGCCTCTTTACCGGATTGAAAATCTTATCGGCCACATTACTGGCAAATGTCTTAATTAAAGCACCAATAAGCAAAGGCAAGAGTATCGTAATAAATAGCGGCTTCAGTAACGAAATTACGCTCATTTCTATCCCTTTGACCAGCATGGGTGCGATTAACGGCATTAACAGGGATGTGCCTATCGCTGCTACGGGTATGAAGGCTCCTGCAAAGTCAACATCTCCATGCGCTTTTGGAAGAAGCGGGGGAAGAAATGGTGCACATGGAGCCAGACTGCCGATGAACAATACGATGATATATCCATTATCCAGGGGAAGCAACATCGTAATCAGAAAAGCTATAGCAGGGCCAACCACCCAGCCCAACCCGAAAGTCAGTCCGAGAAACTTCGGATTTGCAACTATCCTGAACATCTTGCCCAGGTTAACCTGAAGCCCCATGCTTAAAAGGTTTGAAATGGTGAATACCATTACAAGCGGACTGAATAATGTCTGACAAAACTGAATGAATGTGTCCATAGTAATTTCCCTTTGAGATTAAAAGTATTAAAGAAAGTGTTTATCACATTTGCCGGTTCCGGAACTAATTCCCTGCTCCTTTTTTATAACCACTGTTCTCAATCACAATTTTCAGGTCTTTTGCCGCTGCGACCAGTGATGTCGAAACAGAGTACTGTGTCCCGTCAGGGAGATCTTTATATGTAACATTAAAAACCACTTTATCCTCGGGCTCGTCAATATAGGTGTTCACATCCAATCCCATGAGTTTTTGACTCACCTTATCCAGTGAGATGGCCAACACATCACCCTGCTGAAGATAATCCGGAAAACTGAGTTTGAATTTTTTATTGGGTTCGAGTATCTGAATGTTCATTTTCCCGGCACCGTAAATCTGCTGAATCTTTTCTCCGTCGGGAGGCAGATAGGCTTTTACTTTCTCTACAGCTTTGGCAACATAATCTGCCATATCTTCTTTTTTATTAGCAACAATCTTGCCTTTCAGTCCGCGCGGGGCTTTCGCCTGATCGGTACCGCCTGTTGCCACCTTGGTAAGTTGGCCGTCAACGCTGTAGTAACACTGATTTTGCTTGGTTGTTTTCAGTTCGCCTTTGATATAGATCTTTGTAGTCTCTATCCAGGCATACTGTTTGATTTTCTCTTTGCTTTGTACCAGGTTGGTTTTGATCATGGCAACGGTTTCTTTCAT
>CAZVNF010000179.1:0-2639 GCA_964628215.1 uncultured Draconibacterium sp. | reverse complement strand
TTAATTTCCGGCACGATGTGAGCGTGACAGCATGCTGCCGGAGATATTCCGGACTTTGAAGCCGTTTTGTAAAAGGATCCGCGTAGCGTAGTAGGAGCGTTGTGCGGAACGGCAAAATACTGCAATTTCACGATCACGCGGAAGTTCACCCAACCGTGCACGCAGTTGAGGCAACGGAATGTTGAAAGCGCCAGGGACAGTCTCTGCAGCGATTTCCGGGGGATTGCGCACATCAAGGAGAAAGTCGTTGCCAATTGAATCCCAGTGGCATACCGGCATGTCGCCCCGAAGAATGTTGGCGGCAATCATCCCTGCGAAGTTGACAGGATCCTTTCCGGTTCCAAAAGGCGGAGCATAACAAAGTTCAGACTCTTCCAAATCGTAAATGGTGCAACCCATCTGAATAGCCATGGCGAAGGAATCGATGCGCTTGGGAACACCGTCCTCTCCCAGTACCTGGGCGCCAAGTACAAGCCCGTTGGATTTCCTGAAGATGACCTTCATGGGCAGGAGTTTCGCCCCTGGATAATACCCTGCATGCGAATTCGGGTAGAGATATATTTTCTCATAATCGGTATCACCAAGCGCGATAAGTTGTTTTTCGCTGACACCGGTCTGGGCAATTGCCGCATCAAAAAGCTTGCAGATCGAAGTGCCCTGGGTACCCCTGAATTTAGAATCGCGTCCGGCGATCACATCAGCTACAATTCGGCCCTGGCGGTTTGCAGGTCCGGCCAACGGGATGAGCGCCCATTCACCTGTTACGAAATTTTTAACTTCAACTGCATCGCCAACTGCGAAGATATCCGGGTCGGATGTTCGCATTTGCTCATCAACCCGCATGCCGCCGAGTTTCCCTATTTCTATTCCGGCCATCTTAGCCAGCGCGGTCTCCGGACGCACACCAATGGCTAAAACAACGATGTCCGCCGGATGCACTTTTCCCGAATCGGTGAGAACTTCCAGTGCACCTGTCGCCGATTGCCTGAATCCGGCCACGCCGTCACCAAGTTCCACATTGACGCCATGCTTTTTCAGATAACCTTCAACAAGCCGTGCCATTTCAGGATCCAGGGGTGGCATTACCTGGTTCAACTTCTCGACCAGGGTTACTTTCAGACCACGTTCAACAAAGTTTTCAACCATTTCGAGGCCGATAAAGCCACCTCCGACCACAACCGCCTGCTTGGGTTTTGAAATCGTATCATTGCCTGTAAATGAATTCCCGACCGACCGGTCAACATCCCGGTCAAGCCACGCTTTTATATTCCTCGCATCGGGCACTGTTCTCAAAGAAAATATCCCCGGAAGATCAATGCCGGGCAAGGGCGGACGGATAGGAGCGGAGCCGGGTGACAACAATAATTTGTCGTATTTCTCAGTGGTCACTTCACCGTTCAGGTGATTTTTAAGCTCCACTGTTTTAAGGGCGGAATTGATACCGACCACTTCACAGTTTGTACGGCAGTCCACCGTGAATAATGCACGGAACATTTGTTCAGTTGCCACAAGCAGACTCGATTCCTGTTCAATTGTTCCGCCAACATGATAAGGAAGTCCGCAGTTTGCGTAAGAAACATAGGGTCCTCGCTCCACCATCAGGATTTCCACATTTTCATCCAGCCTGCGGAGGCGTGCTGCACATGAGGCACCACCGGCTACTCCACCTACAATAATTACTTTCATAGTCTTAATTTTTAATGGTTATTATTCTATTGAAAATACTGTTGATTTAACTCATTATTTAACTTTTTTCAAATCCCTGCCCCACCGGTATTGCCACACGATGCCAATCGCATCGAAATCACTTCCCGTGCGTGTTGATACGCCGGTACTTACGTGCAATTTAAGTGAATTATGGATGTTTACCGGAAGAGCGAATGTTAACCCGAAACGGGAGTTCTCCTGCAGGTCATTTCCCTGAATACCATTCACTGTTGTTCGTCCGCCCCAGTAGTAGGTACCATCAATGGCCACCCAGATTCCGTGCCAGATATTGTAAACTACATGTCCCTGAATGTAACCGATCGGGGTCTGTGACCGGGTCTTTTCCTGATAAAAATCATGGTTAACCGTGTAAAATGAGGCCCCCCCGGCAAGTTCGATATAAAGATGCCAGATGGTTTTGGAAATACCCAATTCCGGTTTGAAGGTGAAACGATTTGTCCCAATATTAACAAGTCTTTCAGGATCATATTGGCTAACAGGAATATACACTTGAAAGCTCGCACCGATAACAAGGTTCTGTTTGTAATCTTTAAATCCTGAAAGCGGCAAAGCAGGCGCACCAATGAAATTCACTGAGAAACGTACCCGGGGATCTCCAAATCCGTTTACTTCGCGGGAAACGGGTTGTCCCTGGAAATCTGCAGTGCCTGAAAGCCAGGCATATGGTGTGATGATGTCAATTTTACCTGACATTTTACCGATTTTAATGGAACGGGCATAGGCCAGTAAAGCGCCGTGGATCTTGATATTTGCATTTTCAAGCGGAACTGCCGGGTCAAACAAAACCCCTCCGGCAGTGTAACCATAACCGGCAAGAATAAAATTCAATCCGACCGGAATATTTGTATAGGCCCGCGGTTCAAGATCCTGGGCATAAACAGGGAATTCCATTGATAAAAAAACAATGGCCG
>CAZVNF010000178.1:0-7318 GCA_964628215.1 uncultured Draconibacterium sp. | reverse complement strand
AAGGTTGAGGTGTTTTTATCCGCTGGTCAATGGAAATACGATTTGAACACAATATTATTCAAATCATTTCACATAACAATACCCATTTAGGGTTATTGTATGAACCCCCTTGTTTTCTGTATGAAATGATACTATTTCGTACCCTGCTGTTCCAACCCCCGGATAAAATCCCTGGAGACTTCCAGTTCCGTGATGATTCCATCTTTCCGGAGTTCGCAGGTGCGCTTTTTCCTGTCGACACGGTAAAGAAAGGAACGATTGATGATGGCAAAACGCGAAATCCGCGAAAAATGTCCGGCCGGGAGCAACGCCAGCAGCGATCCGATATTCATGGTAACGATCTCTGTTTGCAGCTCAGAAAAGTGAATCACGGTATAATTACCGTCAGCGACGGCATACAGTAATTCCATTGGATCGATCAGGAGAAAGCCGCTGCGGATATTCAACCGGATGCGGTCGTCATGATGAAGATGATGAAGGAGGTGATCAACTTTCTCCTTGAAATCTTCTGCAGTGCGCATGACCGAAAATCTTTTCAGGGTGTCACTGAGCACTTCAGGGTCAATGGGTTTTAACAGGTAATCAAAAGCTGCCACCTTGAAAGCATTAATGGCATATTCATCATATGCTGTAACAAAAACAATCACGGGATTGAGGTTCATGCTGCGCAGTTCGGCAACCAGGTCGAACCCGGTCTTCCTCGGCATCCTGATGTCTAGAAACACCAGGTCAGGATGGTATTCCCTTATCAGGTCAAGACCGGAGTCAACATCACCGGCAACTCCAACAATTTCAATTTCAGAATGTTTTGTCAAAAGAGCTGACAGCACTTCACGCGCTTCAGCTTCATCATCAATCAGGATCGTTTTAATGCTTGTCTTGTGGGTCATTTGCAGTAATATTGTATTGGAACCCCGACGGGATGATCACAGTCACCCGGGTGCCTGCCGGTTCATTCAGTTTATCGTATAAGTCGGTAACCTCATGTATAATCTTCTGGTCATTATACCTGTCGAAGAAATCGTAATAAAAATTCAGGATCATCATTCCTTTGCCGGTGGATGGTTGTGCCAGTCTGCGTGCCTGTTCCCTTCCGATTCCGTTATCTTCCAGCACGATATGAAGTTTACTTTCTTCCTCCCATATATTAATGGTTAATTCGCCAACGCCCTCCTTTTTATTCAAAAGACCATGCTTCAGGGCATTTTCAGCATAGGTGTGAATCACCATCTTGGGCACCTCCTGGTCTAGATTTATCGGCTGTATAACATTGATTCTGAATTGGAACGATTCCCGGAACCTTAATTTTTCGATCTCAAGATAATTCTGAACAAATACCAGCTCTTCGGCAAGAGTTCGGGTCACTTTATCCCCTGAAGTGAGCACCTGCCTGATTAGGTTGGAAAGTTTAACAAAGAAACTGTAGGCTTTTTCCTTTTCCTCTCTGAGGATGACGGAAGCGATCGAGTTCATTGCATTGAAGGTGAAATGGGGATCAATCTGGTTTCTGATCGAGATCAGTTGCAACTCAGCGATCTTTTTTTCCGATTCAAGTTTAACCTGTATCGATCGCTTCCGGCGGCTCATGACCAGGTATCCCAGTCCGAAAAAGAAGCCAGCCAGTACAATCACCATAAACACCAGGAACCACCAGGTTTGCCAGAATGCCGGCCGTATATAAATTGTAAAAACAGCCGGATTTGCCGACCATAACCCTTCATCATTGCAGGCAATCACTTTAAACGTGTAGTGCCCCGGTTTCAGGTTTGTATACACCGCGTACCTTTCTTTGGTCGGATGTGACCATTCATTATCCTGCCCTTCAAGCCGGTACCTGAACATGACAAAACTCGGCCCACGGAAAACAGGTGCAGTGAAATCAAAACGCAGGTTGTGTTCCGGGTAGTTCAATTCCATCTGCCCTTTTGATATGGAAGATATAACCAGTGGAACCATCTTCATGGCGTCATTGATCGAGCTAATTTTTTCAATATACACTTGCGGCCCTGCCATGGAAACAGGAAGGTTTCGCGGATCAATACATTGCAGGTTATCTGTAGTAGCGACCCACAGTTTTCCACGGCTGTCGTAACAAACTGCGTTCTGCTGACATTCATTGCCGGTAAATCCATTATCCGAGTTGAAATAGCGGATGGCGGCCGTGTCGGTATTATAAAAAGAATCCAGGTTCAGAAACCCTATCCCCTGCAAACCGCCAATGAACAACTTTGCAGAATCTATCATACACAAACTCACCACGAGGTCATTGAACCAGGGGTTCGCAACTTTGCGGAATTTTTTCATATCGAACAACCATAATCCTTTCGTATTCCCGATCCAGATATTACCGCGTGAATCTTTAACCATGGCATTCGCACCTTCATCATACGGGTATGTGCTATCCGGAAGGTGGGTCACCTGCCCGCCCTTCAGGAATGACAATCCTTTGAACCCGCCCAGCAATATCCTGCCGGTCGGATCCATGATTAATGACACGGCTTTATTCCGTTTGTTTCCGGGAAATATTTTCATCAAACCATAATCCGGGCCTGATTGTTTTTTCGTGAGCAACCCCAGGTCCGAACCACAATAAATCTCCCGGGTAATTGTGTCTTCCAAAAAACTATAAGAGGCGGTTACAGGCAACCCTGCGACATTGCACAGCGATTTTCCATCCCAGGTAATCATGCAGTATGGACTTGTGCTGATATAGACTTTCCCGTTCCGGTCTTTCAGGCTGCCGGGAAAGGTGTAACAAAGCCTCCCGGAACCTAATAAATCAGGCATCGGGATATTGGTAAATTTACCTCCGGTAAGTTTCTGAATGCCTTTATCATAACCACCGGTAATGATCACATGGTTCTTATCTTCAGCAACCATCTGGGTATTCACATGGAGGTTGTCACTTTCGTTATAACTGGTAAATTGCAACGCATGCAATCTGACAAGCCCCATTGGCGAACCCAGCCACAAATTATGCTCCCGGTCAAGAAACATGAAACTACTTGTTGTAAACGGAATTTTGTATTCTGTCATTTGCCGGTTGATAAAGGCAAAAAAACCGGGCTTTTGGGGAGATGACATATACATGGTATCCTTATTCAAAATAAGGAGGGTATGTTCCAGTATTCCGGGATTCATCCCAAAATCAGCAACAAGTTCAACAAGGGTATCTGTTATGCAGTACAACCGCGATGGTTCCTTCAGCCTGCCGTTATAGTTTGACCATTGCGTGATCGGGTCCTTCATCAGGTGATGAGTTAATGCAATTGCCGGACTGAAAAAATAGGTCTTCCCATCCATGCCCTGAAATAATCCGGAAAATGAATTAATGTGCAGGTTGATCACTTTATTACCCCTCAAACAGGCAAGATTCCCAGCCGGTGACCTGAAATAGAAATTACCATCCTGCTCTGAATAAATAAGGTTCTCCCAGCCAGTCTTTGCACATGAACCTTTAAGCCTTTCAGTTAAGAAGTTGCTTTTTTCATGCAATCCGGTATGATCAACCTGGAATAATTTCTGTGCGGCCGAGACAAAAAAACCTTTTCCTTCCTGTTCCCAGTATCCTGTATACCCGCCATCGGTTGGATAACTTCTCAGGATATTGCGGTTTCCATGGTACATAAATAACATACATCCTTTCGCGGTCACAAACCATACGGTGCTGTCATTTAAATTTCCGATATGAAACACTGCTGCTGCTGAAACCCCTGCAGAATCCCGTATAGTCTGGAATGAATTTCCGTCAAACCGGCTGATGCCGTTTTTTGTACCGATCCAGAGAAATCCTTTGGCATCTTGCTGAATTGCAGTAACTTCCGATTGAACGAGACCATCGGAAACAGTGTATAATTTGTAACCTGCATGCTGGGCCCCTGCAGGCTGAAAGAAACACAAACACAGGATTAAACCGGAAATTACCGATAGTTTCATTGTAGAGACTTAGTCACTCACCTACAGATTTATAAATATCAGAATTGAACAGCGAATATACTAAATCAATCCCCACCCTTGAATTAAAAATCAAATTACTCCCCGTGAAAGCACTACAGCCGGATCATTTCTTTTATTTCATTACATTTGGCTTCAAATTTCAATGTATGAAACTGATTCTACAAATCATGTTGCTTATGGTTGTTTTACATGACAGTGACACAATTGCGCAAAACAACCTTCCCATATTCGCCGGGAAATTATCCGGTTTCAGGCCCACGGAACACGGGGTGCAGTTGGCGGCGGCAAATGCCATTGTGCAGATTGACACTTACTCTCCGACCATCCTGCGCATCCGGGTGACCAGACAGGCACCAATTGACGATTTCTCTTATGCTGTCGTACAAAAACCTTCCTCTTTTATCAGTAACATAAAGGAGCATGCAGATTCAGTAATCCTTTTTACCGATTCACTGCAGGTGGTTATCTACAAAAACCCAATGCGTTTTTCGATCCGGACGCTGAAGGGGGAGGTGATCTCTGAAGACGAATCAACCCTGCCCGTTTCCTGGCTTGGAACCGAAGTCACTACCTACAGGAAATTATTCCCGGACGAGAAATTCCTGGGTTTGGGTGAGAAAACCGGGAACCTGGATAAACGCGGAAATGCCTTCGAAAACTGGAACTCCGATGTTCCGGCCTATGCCATCAACCACGATCCGCTTTACCAGAGTATCCCGTTTTTTATCGGCGTACATGGTAAACTGACTTACGGGATATTCCTGGATAATTCGTATCGCACGATGTTCAACTTCGGGGCTTCCACCGATGAACGGTTCAGCAGTTTTTCGGCCTCCGACGGAGAAATGAACTACTATTTCTTCGGGGCTTCCTCCATCGCCGGGATCATCAGCGACTATACCTGGCTAACCGGGCGGATGCACCTGCCACCTTACTGGAGCCTGGGATACCAGCAATCGCGCTGGAGTTATTTTCCCGAATCACAGGTGATGGGCATCGCGCAGCAATTCCGCGACAAACAGATTCCCTGCGATGTGATCTACCTCGATATCGATTACATGGATGCATACAAGATCTTTACCTGGAATAAGGAACGGTTCCCCCAGCCTGCTGCAATGATCGGCAAACTCAACTCCATGGGGTTTCACGTTGCCACCATTGTCGACCCGGGTATCAAAGTGGAGAAAGGATATTTTGCCTATGACGAAGGTGTTGCGAACAATTACTTTGCAAAGTACCCTGATGGGAGCAACTATATCGGAAGTGTGTGGCCCGGACGTTGCCATTTCCCGGATTTCACAAAAGAACCGGTTCGTAAATGGTGGGGCGCCTCGTTTAACAGGCTTTCTGATCCCGGGGTGGAAGGATTCTGGAACGACATGAATGAACCCTCTGCCTGGGGACAGCGCATCCCGAACATTGTGCAATTCGACTTTGAAGGTCGAAAGGGAACCATTGCCCAGGCCCACAACCTTTACGGACTTGAAATGTCACGCGCCACCTTTGAAGGCACCAAAGCCCTGCTGAATGGCAAACGGCCCTTTGTCCTCACTCGTGCCGGTTATGCAGGTATTCAACGTTATTCAGCTGTGTGGACCGGCGACAACGAAGCAACCGATGACCACATGATGCTGTCGGCCCGGATGGTAACAGGACTCGGGCTTTCAGGCGTATCATTTACCGGCCCTGATGTGGGCGGATTTATGGGAAACCCTTCTGAACAGCTATATACCCGCTGGATGTCGCTCGGGGTTTTTACACCATTCTTCAGGAACCATTCGGCCTGGGAAACGAAAAGCAAGGAACCATGGGCTTTCGGCCTCAATGTGGAACGCATGGTAAAAGAGATGATCAAACAGCGATACCGGTTGCTTCCTTACATTTATTCCGGGATGTATGAATCATCGGTAAACGGGCTCCCGATGGCACGAAGCCTGGCCATTGATTACACCTTTGATGAAAAGGTTTACTGGTGGAGCTATCAGAATGAATACCTGTTTGGCGACAATCTCCTGGTAGCCCCGGTATCGTGCAATCAGAATGCGGCAAAAGTCTATCTTCCCGCAGGGGGATGGTACCGCCTCAGCAGCGGGGAATTTTATAAAGGGAATTCTGAAGTAACCGTGGATGCTCCGCTCAACGATCTTCCGGTATTTGTAAAAGCTTCAGGGATCATCCCAATGCAATCGGACATTCAGTACACTGCACAAAAACCATCGCCGGTGATGGATCTGCATATATACAACGGGGACAAACCCAATTCATACGTTTATTACGAAGACGATGGATCAACTTACCAGTATGAAAACGGGAGTTATTTCCGCAGAACCATCACATTTGACCCGGTTAGGAAAGTGATCAGTTTTTCAAAGGCAGAAGGAACTTTTGTTTCGAAGTTCACTTCCGTAAGGCTCATTCTGCATTCGTTTGAGGATTTGATGATCATGCGTGCAGGTGGTAAGGATTATTCGGTAAAACTGAAATCGGTGAGGGAGAGGAGTGTTGAGATACCTATGGGTGGCGGGGAAGAAGTGGTAGTGGGGTACTAAGCAAGTTATTACACGAAGGGACACGAAGGAGGCACGAAGGGACACGAAGAAGACACGAAGCTAAAAGACAAAACGTTTTAGGCCGGATTTCAGGACTGTGACATTAAAATTAATGAGCAGGCCGGTTTTAACCTTTGCAAAACGCATATAGGTGAGAATTTGGGCTTCATGAACCGTCAAGATTGATTCAATTGATTTTAATTCAACGATCACACATTTTTCAACCAGCAGATCAAGCCGGTAACCACAATCAAGTTTGATGTCTTTGTAGATTACCGGGATAGGTTTTTGTCTTTCAACATTCAATCCATTCCTCAACAATTCATAAACCAGGCATTCCTCATAAGCAGATTCCAATAACCCCGGGCCAACCATTCGGTGAACCTCAATAGCACAGCCAATAACTACCTTAGATGTCGCATCAAATTCCATAATACTTTTTTTAATTTGTGTAACTCTTCAAAAATTGTTCAAAAATTTCTTCGTGTTTCTTCGTGCCTCCTTCGTGTCCCTTCGTGTAACAAACCAACCTCGAAAAAACTTTCCCTGCTTAATCGCCAATTCCCCAAAAAGTAATAGGTTTGTTGATAAGTTATAACACCACTGCAGAAAAGAAACATTTTGCTTAATCAAACCCATATGAAAACGATCCTCCTTGTCGTTACGATTATTTCCTTACTGATTTCGGGCTGCAACTGCGACCATTTCATCACCGACCCCGCCTACCTTCAAAAAGTTGAAATACAGTTTGAAAAACAGAAAGAATTGGCGAAGAACCGTTCAGAACAACTCTTCGGTGTATTTGACAGTTC
>CAZVNF010000177.1:0-7351 GCA_964628215.1 uncultured Draconibacterium sp. | reverse complement strand
AGGTTTGATGGTAATCTCTGATGCGCACCAGGCCCTCTTTTTCAGGAACCAGTCCAGGCATATGACCCGCTGCGACTGATCCTGCAAATGGCAGTCTTTGCCATTTCAATTCGTTGAAAACATAACTGTATTAATTTATTGCGTTTGTTGGTAAATAAATGGGAGATAGGCTAGAAAAGCAATACCTGGAAATGATTATATTTGCTGTATGATTACAAAGAATGAAATATTGACCAAGTTAACGGAACTGAAGCCTATGCTTTATACCGATTTTTCGGTTAAAAAAATAGGGTTATTTGGTTCATTTTCAGATAATTCATTTACGGAAAATAGTGATATTGATATTCTTGTAGAATTAGAAAGGCCCATTGGGTGGAAATTTTTCTCCCTTGAATTGTATCTTGAAAAAATATTTGGCAGAAAAATTGATCTTGTTACTAAAAACGCACTTAAAGAGCAGATTAAAAAAGACATCTTAAACAACGTTACCTACGTATAAGTGAAGCCAAAAGACCGCACCTATAAAATGTATCTTGAGGACATTCAAACTGCAATGAGTCGGATAGCAGAGTATATTGAGGATTGCACTTTTATTGATTTTAAACGGGATTATAAAACAGTTGATGCGGTTATTCGCAACTTTGAAATCATTGGTGAAGCATCAAAAATTTACCGGAGAAAATTAAAATGAAATATCCGGAGGTTCCATGGGACGAAATGTATTCATTGAGAAACAAGGTATCTCATGAGTATTTCGGGGTGGATTATGAAATAATTTGGGATGTCGCCACCAACTACCTTCCTGAGAACAAGTTACAAATCGATGAAATTTTATTAATGGAATAAGTAGTATCTCTGATTCGGATTTTATCTGCTTAATCATTTCATTTCAGACAATCAGGGCTACTATTTCTCCATCCGCTCCTTCACCCCGCCGATCACTTTCAGGGGTGAATCAACTACAACCATGTTGATGATCCAGTCGGGGATGCTGCCGGCCGGGTCAACATGGCCTTCAAGCACAACATTGCAGGATTCTTTGCCCGCCGGGGTAATGGTCCAGGTTTGATGGTAATCTCTGATGCGCACCAGGCCCTCTTTTTCAGGAACCAGTCCGGGCATCGGACCCGCCGCAATTACACCCACACCCGTTGCCGGGTCGAGGGTTGAAACAGCATTCACACACAAATCACGGTCACCAACGGGCCAGGGCAGTTCATATACCAGGTAGTACCGGGCCAGCTTGTTTTTTTCATACAGCATCACCCGGATATTGGACAGGTTTTCATCCCACCACTCCGTGTGGTTCACATCTTCGAGCAGGGCAAACACCTTTTCTGCCGGCGCATGGATGGTGGCAATGCCTTTGTACGATTTCAGCGATTTCCCCACAGTTTTCCGGGTATATATTTTTATCCCGTTCTTCTCTTTGATAAAATCCCACGACTGAGCCTGCAACTGAGAGGCAAGCACCATGGCAAGAAACAACACACAGGAAAACCGGGCCCGGTCAGGCCTCATTATTCCACGGATTTTCAGAACATACATTTCCGGAAACATTTTTTCGCTCATTTTAGTTTTCACCGGTAAAAATAGATAAATAAACCAATCTGAAAATTGATTACGCCCTTTCAGTGCTTCTGATTTGTATTTGATTTTATCCGATGGGCTACACCCATCGCTAATATATTACGCTCCTTCGGGGCTGTGTTCTGACAAATATAATTCCCGAAATTTGAATTATCTATTGCCGTTGGCTTCAGCCATGCTTTTTATCTATTGCCGTTGGCTTCAGCCATGCTTTTTATCTATTGCTTTTTTTGTGGCTATAGCCACATTCATTTTAACTTCAACCAAAGGTGATATTATTAATTTCAATTTGGGCAAAAGCCCCGGAGAAAGAATGTAACATCCAGCTTACTGCTTGATGAAGGTTACTTTGCACAAATTAGCACTGTAACCCTGTTTGATTTCCCAGTTTGTTCCCCCGTTCACGGTTTTCACTATCGAACCATGCGGCGGCCATGCTACCGAGCTTCCTACAGCCAGGGCAAGCTGACTGTCCCAGGCATCGATCCCAACCAGGTATGAGCCCAGGCCTGTTTCCTGTGGAATCCAGGAAGATCCTCCATCATTGGTCAGATAGATATGCCCCATGTCAAGCGCTCCCCACCATGTTCCGGGGCTGAGCATGACCATGTGGTTGATATCGGCCCCGCCGCCGCCGCCGACTGCTGCCGTTGAATCATTTTCCCAGGTTGATCCTCCATCGGTGCTGACCATATAGTGTGATTTTTCGCCATACACTACAATCGTGTTTCCGGAAGCAGTAACCCCGATCCACTCGTTCCTGTTATAATCACCGGAAGGGAAAACCGAATCCCATGTAGCCCCGCCATCTGATGTACGGCCAACAAATCCTCTTGCCTGGCCATTGCCGATGCCTCCCACAACATACACTTTCTGAGGTGTGATGGCCCATATACCCTGCAAACCCCCGTTGTGAAAGAAGGCTGTGTCAAACATGGTCCAGGTATTCCCGTTATCGGCCGAGCGATAAACGCTGCCGCCAGAACCACTGATCCAGATACTGGTGCGGTTCACGATGCATAACGACATCAGGTCTGTGTTCGGATCATTTGCGGGAGACTGGACCTGCATCCAGGTCTGGCCGCCATCCAGGGTTTTCAGAATGACATTCCCGGTGCCGACAGCCCAAACGGTTTGGTCATCCACTGCCCAAATGTCATTAACAGTGACCCCCAGCAACACCGGGTTGCCTTGTCCCTGCCTCGCCCAGTTTTCTCCGCCATCAGCTGAAAAAAGAATCAGGCCGTAACCTGTGCTGTCAACCATGCCTGAAGCCCAGGCGTATTTTTTTCGTTCGGCCGGAACTGAATTATCTGCCTTTTTACAACAATTGAAAACAATTGCTACAATCATCACGACTGAAATTAAAAATCCGAAGCGTTTCATGTTATATAAATTTGGTTTATATCAAATATCCGCTTAATTTTTGATTAACTGCGATTGAATGAGCTACAATTTCATTGGAACACATTTATCCCCCACCCCACTTAAAACTTAACATTTAAAACTTAACACTGATTTTTTTATTTAACAAACTTCCTCACCCCCCTGATCTGATTCTCTTGATTTTCTGCGGCAAGGGTATAAAATCCCTGTGGAAGCGTACTGATATCAATGGTAAAGTTCTCCGCGATGATCTCCCCGGATAAAAACACCTGCCCGGTAACGGAACAGATGGTGAAACGACTCCCCTTCGACAATTCCACCGGCACCCCCACAAACAGAATATCTTTAGCCGGCACGGGCCACACGCTGATGAGGTTTTGCTGCCGGTATTCCCCGGTTCCGATGGGGTTGTGGTTGATGGGGATGTGAAAATCGCCATTGTTGTTGTTATTCCAGGTGTTGTTGTTGTAGTGGATCACGAAATCGACGGTATTCACGGTTTGCGCAGGGTTGTTGAACGGGCCGAGCTGGATGGTGATGCTGCCCTGCGTTGGTCCGGTCATGGGCGATTCCACTGCCGGTCCCGTTCCATTGAACAGGGCCGAACCGGCCGGCCAGTAAGCTGCATTGGGCGACTGCCAGGCACTTCCGGCTGCATTTACCCCCCAGTGAAGCTTGGCTCCCTGGGTCACATTGGTTTCGGTGATGGTGATCACATCGTTCATGGTGGGGTTGGCGGGTGTCCAGCTCACGCCACTGTTGCCGCCGGGGTTGGTTGGTCCCACGTACACATGCTGGATGGGGGTTTTGGTCACATTACCTTTTGTGTCCGTGGATTCCACGTAATAATCAACCAGTTTCTCGGCGATGCCGGCTACCTGGGCGTAATACTCCCCGGCGATGTAGTCGGGCAGGATAAAGAAGCTGATCTCGGGGTTGTTGGTCACATTCCCGGTGGGGAAGTTGCGGTAGGTCATGGGGATGCTCTGCCAGGACTGCACCCCCGATCCGCCGGCATAGGTTTCGTTGTCGTTATTGCCGATGGGGTTGATGCCGTCGTTGTCGAGGCGGTATTTGAGCGCGATTGACTGGATACCTGACACATCGTAGGCGAAGGTCCACACATGAAAATCGGAGCTGTTCTGATGCTGCTGGTAGCCATAGTTGGGCCCGAAACCTACTCCCCCGGGATTGTAAGGATAGCGTTGCGGAATAAATACGGTAGGCGGGGTGTTATCGGTTCCCGGGTGGGCCGCAATCACCTGGTTGGCAAACGTACAGGCGCGGTTGCAGGCGAGCGACTGCTTCACCTCCATGTCGAGCGCGGTGCCGTAATACATGTAGCCGCTGTTGTAAGCGGGCAGCAGGAAATGCCAGGCCCGTTCGGCAGGGTTGGCCGTTGCCGAAGGATGAACAATGGACGCAATGTTCAGGCTTCCCTGGAGGTCCTCGGCCATCTGAACGCGGTTTTCGGCGGCCACGAGCACGGCCCAGTTGCGGGCATCCTCCGTCCATCCGTCGGGGTTGAACTGGTACGAAGAGGTGTACATCGGCCAAAGCCAGTTGATATACTGCGGATGTCCCCAGTCGTTGGCAGCATTGAACCATGATCCGTCCTCCACATGCACCACATCGCCTGCCGGAACGGGGTGTTGCAGCAGGAACTGCCCGATGGTGGTGGGAACGTATCCCTTGGATGCGGCTTCGTTGGCAAACTGGGGCACACTCTGGTTGTAATAGGTATAGCCTCCGCCCCAGGCGTTGTCGCCATCGTGGGCCATGAGCACCAGCGAGGGTTGCGCAGGGTTGTTGAACGGGGCGATGTGCTGGTCGATGTCGCCGGTGCCCATCATCGAATAGCCATTCTGATAGCTCAGCAGGTCGTCCATGGGTACCACGGTGAGGGTGTATTCGGTGCCGGTGTTGGGATCCACGTATTTTGCCTTGTGTGCCTGGTAGCAGTAGGGTGCGGCAAATGCGCCGCCGCGCCCGTCAATCTGCCCGTTCCACCAGTTCACCCCGTTGGCCGTGACTTTGTCGGCTTTATTGGGAGGGTCGATGTTGCACCCGGAGGTGCCGTACTGCAGCGGGTAATCGTTGAGGGTGCGTGCCAGGTGGCTGCTGGCGATCACGGCCCATTCAAATCCTTCCTCCGTAAGCGCTTTGATGTTGCGTTCGCTGAAGGAACATTCGGCGGGCCAGTATCCTTTGGAATAGAGCGGCGAGGTTCCGAAGTTCTCGTTGTAGAGGTACCTGTGCGCCTGGATCTGCCGCCGGAGCATCTTGTCGCTGATGAGCGGGGAGAGTGCGTGGTCTTTGGTAAAGCCGGTCACATCCATCCGGGGTTTGCCGGCTGCGGTGGACCATCCGCGGGCGGTGACAAAGCTGCCCTGCCATCCGGGGTTATACCCCCACTGACTGGCGCCGGAAAGGCTGTTCACATTCTCCATGAGGCACCCGGAGTAGTTCACCTGGGCGCCGGCTTCGGGGAGATGCAGCAGTGACGAAACGGCATCTTTGGTGCGGTACTGGTACACGGCTTTGCGGTCTTCATTGCCAAAGATCTCCTGGATGTTGTTGAGGGGGTGTTGCAAACCATCGTTGTACCAGTTGCCGTTGTTCCATTTGAGGTACTGCGACTCCCAGGCGTTTTGATGTTCGTTGGTATTCCACACGCTGGTTTCGGGCCAGTAGATGGGTTGTTCGAGGTGCCAGAGGTAGGTGGTATGCACCTGGGAAACGCTTATAAGGCTGATTGCCAGGAACGACAGGATGAATGAAAGATGTTTCATACGCCGGCAGGATTGAGGGTGGAGGGTTTGTGGAGGTAAAGATAAGGAAAAAAGGTTTTGCAACAGCCCTGCCCCAAATCAGCTGGCACCCCCTCCCCAGCCCTCCCCCAAGGGGAAGGGGGCTGCGTTAAGCGTTGTATTTAAGGAAGATGGCTCATTTAGTGGTTGGTGCGGCCAAATGTTTTTTGACTACGTCATCGAATTGCCATACACCAAGGCAAATCAGGCTTTTTGCAGCCGTTTATACATTTTCCAGGCTCCAAAACCTGCAACCATGGCGATGATCACACCCAGGCTGGTGTCAAGCGGAGCGCCGCCGGGGGCTTTGTTAGAGTTGGTTCCTTTTTCTGCCGGCGGGGGTGGCGGCGCCTGGGCGGAAGTGGTTTGGGCGAAGGTTATGAAGCCGAGGAGGATGAGGGAGAAAAGGATGGTTTTGGTAGAAATTTTCATGGTGTGGTGTTTTGTGTTGGTTATATTTCTTGCGGATTTTTCACGCAGATTTTCGCGGATTTTTCACGCAGATTTTCGCAGATTAAAGCGCGGATTTTCGCGGATTTATTATTGATTATTTTCTGCGTGAATCTGCGTTGTAATCTGTGAAAATCTGCGAGAACTATTTACCTCTGGTTAATAAATATCTTCGTTGAATACGCCTGTTCACTGGTGATCACCTTCACGATGCAGTACCCTGTGGATACGTTAAGGTTCAGTTTACATGGGGTATTTCCATTCAGTGCGGAGGTGGCGATGAGTTGTCCCATCATGTTGTACACGTAAACATTCCCCTGGATTGTGCCGGTGGTGCCGGTTACGAAAACAGAATTCCCCGAAGCAAACACATTGAACGGGTTGTTGCCGGGTTTTTCATTAATTCCGATTGAACCGGAGAAATGCAGCAGGAACCGGTTGGCATTGTCGGAGGTTGCAGCGGCAAAGGAGTACACAGGGTTTTGCACCATGTTCTGGGTGGTGTTGGTTTTGAGGTCTTCGAGCAACATACCCGGCAGGGTCGGGAAGCTTTCCATTCCGGAAAGTTGCAGGGTATAGTTACCATCGGCAGGAATCAGCAGGCCTACGGGCACAGTAAACAGCTCATGGAAGTAAGGCAGCGAGTTGATACAGATTTTCTGGTTGTTGTCTTTGAGGGTGTAAACCTGGGGCACTTCGGTATTCATGCTGAGGAGTTTGCCGGCATCATAAAAACCTTTATCCAAACTTCCTTCGGTCTCAAAAACAACAAATGCTTCATCGTATGCAACCCCGTTGCCCAATGTGAGCTTCAATTGATCCACCGGAGTTGCATCAGAAGTCTTCAGCCAGTTATTGTCATGTTTGCGTGCTGCGGTGGGAATGGAGAGAGGGGTGCTGGCAGCCCTCACAAAGAAACCCTGCATGGCAGAGATATAGCCGTTGGTACCGGATGTTTTATGGGTTCCATCGAGGTATGATTCATATCCTGCACCGCCCGATTTCAATTCGTTGTAAATGTAGTAATAGCCATCTGCTAAAATGCCGGTTGTCGTTACATCACCCCAGAATACTGAGGAAGAGAAAGGATTGCCGATGAGGTTCCAGGTATTTCC
>CAZVNF010000176.1:0-7379 GCA_964628215.1 uncultured Draconibacterium sp. | reverse complement strand
ACATACAAGTAATGTCCAGGTAATCATATCAAACAATTTATTTGTTATGTTCACCGTGCTATTGATCCATTGAGAACCAATTCACAACAAAATAGGGGCTTATTTATTCCAAATAACAATATTATGTAATTACAACTAGCTTAACAATATATGATGAGTTATTCAATTTTTTTTTATTTATTTGTTATGAAAATTCTAGCCAGGTTCCAGAGGCAATTCGGATGTTTTATTGACAATTTAAGCTTCAACCACATGAATAAACATCTACAGGTTCTTTTGATTTTTGTTGCATTGGGGATAAGCCATGAATTAAATGGTCAAACCCTTTTTTCATCTTCTGCTACATACTGCCAGGGAGGCTCTGGGGTCACATTTGGCGTACAGAATTCCGTTGCGGGTAGTTCGTATACACTTCAAAAGTTGGTAACGCCTGTATGGACAGATATGGAAACTATATTCCCCGCAATCGGAGCAACTGATAATTTTCTTCTGATTTATACCGCGGGAAGCTACAGGTTAAAAAACACAACGGCAATTATAGTCATTACTCAAACCAATCTGCCTGAAAATCTTTATAATGTTACAGTCAGTACTTCCACCGGGGGCAAGTTAACTGCAACAGGGGCAGGCTATTGTACAGGTTCAACTGCTTACCCAACCATCGGGTTAAGCGGGAGCCAGTCGTTTGCCACAACAGGAATTATTTATAAATTATATAAGAATGGTAACTGGTATAATAGCATGTTCCTAAATGGGACAGGATCACCAATCTCATTTGGCCCGATACCTGATGTGGGCACCTACACGGTAATTGCTGAACGAGGTGGTTGCCCCCGTACCATGACAGGCAGTAAAACCATTGTGATATTTCCGGTACCGGTAGTTAGTTTTACTCCATCGTTAGTGCCTGCTTCATGCGGTTCCACAACATTTTCAGCGAATTCTGCTTTTTCTTCCTACAGTTGGTCCTTTGGAACAAACAGTATTCCCCCGACCTCAACTTCAGCAACCCCATCATGCCAATTTCCGGCCTATGGAGGTAATGGAAATCTTCTTTTCCCTGTTGTGTTAAATATTATAGATGAGAACAACTGCCCTGGCACCTTTACTGATGATGTTTCAGTACAGGTAAGACCTGATGCACTTGTTGAGCCACAGGGTTTGTTGTGGAAAAATTGCAACTCTGACCCTGCCGCTACTTTTCCTATCACGATTGTCAATAAGTCAACGACAGCAGCTACTAACACAAGTTATCTTATCGATTGGGACGACCCGGATGCTCCGGGAATTGTTCCTTATACGCCAGCAGGGTTTCCTTTTAACGGTACGCTTCTTCACACTTATATCAGGAAAGGAACCTTTCATTTGACAATAACTGCATCCGGTCCAAACGGCTGCAGTGACATAAGAATTTATCCTGTTTTCAATGGCTCTACCCCAACAGGTGGCATAACCTATACAGCCGGAGCATTAGAGGGATGCAAAATACATCCTATTACCTTTTACCTTACTGGAGATGCCCAGAATAATGCGCCCACAACAAAATATTTTTTTGATTTTGGCGATGCAACACCACCATTGATATTTTATCAGGAGAATATGCCAACTCTTGAATCTGATGGATTCTATCACATTGATCATGACTATGATAAAGCCTCATGTACCTCTCCAGATCAATCATTTACATTAACACATTATATTGAAAATTCATGCTCCCGTATTCCTAATAATGTTGGAGGAATAAAAATATCAGAAAAATCTACCTCCGATTTTTTACGTACTGAATTTCCCACAGATCCAATCTATGTTTGTGCAGGAGTATCCCGTGTATATACTAACAATACAAATCCCGGGTGTGTAATTTATGGCGGAACAGTGTATAATGCTACAAACTATTACTGGGATTTCTATAATGATAATTCCATTGAAAGTACTGAACAGAACCCTTCATTTACTTTTCCTACCCCGGGCGTTTTTGAGGTAAAGCTTACATCATTCACAGGAGAACCAATTCCAGGCAATTGTGGAAATAATTCTGTTGTGCGCACTGTGTGTGTACAGGCTGCACCTGTTGCGGATTTTTCATTTTCAGATTACGCACCTCCTTTATGCATCAATACTCCATATACGCCAAGTAACAACAGCACGACCGGGCCGTCCTGTTCCATTCCCAGCTATGCATGGACTGTAACCCCAGGAACAGGAGTAACTTATGGAGGAGGTTCGGCCAGCACAAGTTTTCAACCGACCTTTATTTTTTCACTACCAGGCATATACACTGTGAAGCTTGTAGTGAATGTTTTTTCAGGAAACACGGTCTGTAATACGGATTTTCATGAGGAAACTATCACCATCATTGCTCCACCCAGCGTGACCTTAACTCCCCCTGCAACAATCCAGCAGTGCGGGCCAGGAAATGTGGATTTGAACGGTGCGGTCAGTTATAATGCAAATCAGGGCATCATAGGTGGTTACCTGTGGACAGTTTCACCAAGCACGGCGACATTCATCGATCCAACCGTTGCATTTCCTATAGTCACCATCATCAATGATGTTACCCAATTATATACCCTCTCAGTTTCTGTCATAAATGAATGTGGTACAACCATTTCAGCCCCTTTAATTATAAGTGTTACACAAACTGTTACAGATAACACAATAAGTTATACTCCTGTACCTCCGGCAACAACAGCCTTGTGCAGTGGAATGACATTGAGTGCCGATATTATTGGTAATGTCCCCTCCGGAGGCAATGGCCCTTCTACTTTTACTTACCAATGGTATATCCAGGAAGGTGGAGGCGGATGGATTCCAATTTCCGGGAAAACCGCGAAAGATTTAAATTATACTTCACCACTGACAGCCGATCCGACAAAATTCAAACGTAAGGCAACTTCGGGTGGGTGTTCTTTGGAATCAGTAACGGTTGATTTTACAGTAACTCCTGGAATTCAAAATAATATTATATCAACACCCCAGGTTGTTTGTGCAGGGGATATTCCATCTGATTTAACAGGAACGCCTCCAAACCAGGGGAACGGAACCTATACCTACAAATGGCAGCAAAGTACTGCAACACCTACAGATATATGGGTAGATGCAGCCGGAACATTCACTAACCCGACCTATCTTCCTGGTTTACTGACCGTGACAACCAGGTACAGAAGAATTGTTTCTTCCGGAGTATGCGAACTGACGAGCAACATAATCGAAATTACAGTTAACTCAATTCCGGCAGTCAATAGTTTGCCGACGGCAACAATATGTTCAGGTTCGGCACTGGGTTACGTAATTACAAGTACAGTCCCCGGAACGAAATACTCATGGACGGTAACCGATCTTTCCGGTGGTTCCATCACTGGATGGAATCATTATCCTGGTGGCCCATTGACGACTATACCTGATATCCTGATCAATTCATCCCTGGTTGATAAGCAAATTAAATATATAATTAAACCGGTGGGACCAAATCCAACCCAATGCCCCGGACCTGATTTTGTTTTATTGGTGACTGTTCGGCCAAAGTTTAACAGTACATACCCGCTCATTAAAGCTATCACGGTAAACACTTCTACTCAACTAAACGGGGTCATTAGCGGAGGAACACCCAATGCTTTGCCACCTGCATACACCTATTTATGGACTCCGGCAAATAAGCTTGTACTGGGTCAAAGCACTTTGGCAAATCCAACTACACTGGTATTGGGTGCACCACAAACCTATAACCTGACAGTAACTGATGCGGCAGGATGTCAGTTTTCACAGACTGTTCAGGTTAATACGGGGGGCGTCCCACTATCAGTTACACTTGCCTCAAACGACCCTGATAATGTTATTTGTGAGGGGGATCAGGTAATTCTTACAGCGACTGCGTCTGGCGGAGGTGGTACGTATACCTATAATTGGACCGGACTTCCTGCTAGCGGTGTTACCTATCTGGAAACTTGGCAAGTGCAGTTCACTCCTTTAAATATTGGGAGCAACACATATACTGTTAACGTTTTTGACCAGTTTACAATAGTAAGTCAAAGTATTACCATCACGGTTAACAAAATTCCTGTTATAACCAGTTCCCTGTTAAAGAAAATTTGTTCGGGGGAGAATGTTGCATATAACCCAACATCAGATGTTCCCGGATCAACGTTTGTATGGTCGAGGAGTCCTAATAGTTGCATTACCTCAATACCTTCGGCGAGCAATGGGATTGGAGGGATAAATGACAAACTAACAAATAACTGCATTACGCTTCAAACTGTAAATTATTCGATTACACCAACCGGGCCAACTCCGACCAACTGTGCAGGAGAACCTGTAACTCTGGTGGTAAACGTTAATCCGCATCCGACAATAACTAATTCAACTAACTCTCAGACTGTAGTTTCCGGGAATCCAACTAGTCCTGTAACTTTCACGTCCGACGTAATCGGTGCAGGATTCGATTGGACACTCGATAATATCACAGCTTTGTGTTCCTTTGCACCACCTGATCCTAATGTTCCGACTCAAAGTGGTAGCGGAGCCAACTTTTCATCCCAAACACTGACTCTTGAACCAGGAAGCCCATCTAGTTGTACCGTTGAATATGAAGTCATTCCTTATGTTTTGTTGGCTAATGGTAATAAGTGTCAGGGAAACCCTTACTATTACAGCATTGTTGTCAACTCGGAACCACAAAAATATTCACTGATCTGCCCTGTTCCAAACACTGTTTGTGAAGGAACAACTGTTTTGCTTCAACTTAGTGGATCGGAAACAGCAGTAGACTATCAGTTGTTCAATGGAGTTGTTGCCGTTCCAGGTGGATCGCTCCCAGGAACCGGTGCCCAATTGACATGGACTATCACTGAGTCGGGTAGTTATACAGTTAAGGCGACAAACTCGGGTAACGGGCAATCGGTGTTGATGAATGGGGTGTGTAATATAACCGTGAATCCAATTCCTGCCAACAACTATGTGATATCTTCAACATTTAATTGCGCCGGTGATATCATAACCCTTAATGGTAGCGAGATTGGGGTAAGGTATGAGCTGTTTTGGGAAGGTAACCCCACTGGTGAAATCCATTCTGGACCGGGGGTTTTAAATTTCTCTCTAACTACACTTGCAGGGGATTATACAATAAAAGCGACCTCAATTGCATCGGGATGCTGGGTTTGGATCGATGGCATGGTGACACTTCATCCGAATCCTCAACAATTCTGCTTTGACCCCCAGGGTATCCTGTGTCTTGGCATGGAACTAAAACTTACGGGCTCAGAGGCTGGCTTTGGTTATGAGTTATGGTGTATCCCGGAAGGGACTATAACACCTGTATTTGTAAAACTCGTAATCGGTACAGGATTACCGATTACTTTCGGTGTCCAAAACCTTGCCGGGACATATAATGTTATTGCCCACAATCCGCTGACTTCCTGTGATCTTACCTTCGCCTGCCAGGCGATTTACCGTGATGATCCACAATTATTCAATATTACACCCCAGGCATCCAGCGTTCCTAATTGTGATGAAACCACGATCGGGCTGAACGGGTCAACTCTGGGAATGCAGTATTTCTTGTATAAAATAAATCCGAATACAGGATTGCCATACAATACTCCTTATTACCTGTCGCCTGTGATCGGCACTGGTTCAGCCATTTCCTTCTTACCTCCTGTCGGAGACCCGGGCACCTACGTTGTCCTAGCCAGGTACGCGGATAATATTTGTGAACACTGGATGAACAACAATGTGGTCATAGAACCCAGTCTGGTCCAGTTTCAGATGGACCCCACGGGTCCGGTAATCTGTATCGATCAGTTGAATGGTGTTGATATCAAATTGTTAAACTCAGACGAGGATATTGAATATACCCTTTGGGAAGGGGGAACCGGAATAAGTACAATAACAAGTACTGGAGGGATGCTCTCGTTCGGATTCGTTTATCAGGAGGGAACATACACGATCACGGCACACAACCCTGCCAATGATTGCAATGCCAATATGATTGGCAGTGCAACTCTATACTGGAATCCAGGAGAATATTCTGTTTTCCCAGCCAACATTTGCCCTGGCCAGAATATTTTATTAAGCGGTTCCACTCTTGGGGTCAATTATACACTGCATTTGCCAAACGGCACAACATCGATGCTGCCGGGAACCGGTGCGATTTTAAATTGGGGCCCGCAATCAATTACCGGATCTTACTATGTAACAGCCGTTGCAACTATTTCTTGGTGTCCGGCTACGATGTTGGGGAGTACAGTCGTTCATCCGAAACCCGGCATTTCTTCGGTAAAACCGTTGGGTTCATCCTGTGAACCGTCACAAATCGGCATGTACAATTCTCAGGCAACCGTAACGTACGAACTGGTGCACGCTGATTTAACATCATTACCTGTTCCCTTGTTTTACACCAGTACAGGAGGAGCGTTCTGGTTTCCCGGAACGCAACCGGCCGGAACATACAAAGTAATTGCAAAAACAACCTTTGGATGTACGGAGGTCATGAGCGGTGAAGTGGTTGTATCACCATTGCCAACTGTCGAAGCTGGACAGACGCCAGTTACCATCTGCAACCTCCCTCCCTATTCCGTGAATCTGACAGGGAGCGCCAGCAACTATTCTTCGGTAAAATGGACCAGTCCGACAAACCCAAGCGGCTCCAATTTCTTGAATCAGTTTAATCCATCAACCACTTACACATTTACACCGGCTGATATTTCAGGATTAGGGGTTACCCTGACACTCACAGTCTATGGTGCCAGTGGATGTTTTGGGACTCCTGTCAGCGATCAGGTCACAATAAATATTCTTGCACCAGTGGTTAATGCCGGACCAGACCAGCAGGTTTGCGAAACTGAACCAGTAGCACTTACTGGTACAATAACCGGAGGAACAACTACCGGCCAGTGGCTGGGAGGAACGGGTGTTTTCAATCCGGGGCGTACTGATTTGAATGCAGTTTATACCCCAGCTCCGGGTGAAACAGGTACTACTGTCACCCTGACGTTGGAGACCACGAATGCTCCAATTCCGTGTCCGAATGTTTCAAATGATATGACAATTACGATTTTTGGTCCTTTGGTGCCGGGAGTTGCGAGTGCAAGCCAGACCACGATTTGCAACGGGCAATCGGTGGTGTTGACAGGAACGGTTCCAACAGGAGGGAGTAATGTTTTAAAAAGTTACCAATGGCAGTATTTAAATAGCAGTAACGTATGGGGTAATTTGCCTGGGGAAACAAACCTTACATATACTACAGGACCTCTTACTGCAACAATGAAGTACAGGTTGCAGCAGACAGATACATATTGTAATCCGGACCAGGATAAATATACGAATCAGGTAACTGTGACGGTGAATAATGTTAGTTCAGGCACGATCGCAGCAGACCAGACGAT
>CAZVNF010000175.1:0-7403 GCA_964628215.1 uncultured Draconibacterium sp. | reverse complement strand
GCTTTGGTTCCATCGGGGATGAATTTCTTGAGTGCACGCTCGATCCCGTTTTTCCAGGTGTTGATGGAGTCGACCTCAAAGTGAAGTTTGGAAATGATATTGACCACAAACGGGAGCGGCATGCCATGCCGTAAAATCCCCGAGATCAGTTTGGCGTAGTTCCAGTATTCTTTGTTGAACGAACGGGAAAGGGCTTCGATGGTGATCTTGTAACCCTGCCGGTCTTCGAACTGGAAGTCGTAACGTGATCCGACACCGTCGGGACGGGTTTTCACAATCCAGCCCTTCTGCACCCAGGTGGGAATCCAGAAATCTTCGGCAACGCCTGTAAAAATCTCATACGGACGGCCGTTCAATCGTCCGACAACCGCGATCCATTTCTCATGATCGTTCTGAAAACGAACAATATCGGCTTCGAGACGGTCGGGACGGTGCGGCGCGGTGGTTTCCACGAATTCATCGCTTTTGTCCTTCTTTTTCTTATCCTTGGCATCGTTGTTTAAAAGAACGCCGGAACGGGAGCCGTCGCGGTAAACCGTCATTCCTTTGCATCCCACTCTCCACGCCGTTTCATATATTGTGCTGATCATCTCCTCTTTGGCATCATTCGGCACATTCACAGTCACACTTATGGAATGGTCGACCCATTTTTGCACGGCGCCCTGCATTTTCACCTTGGCAACCCAGTCAACGTCATTGGCAGTAGCTTTATAAAAAGGGGATTGCTTGATGATTGCTTTAAGCTCCTTTTCGGGCATATGTGAAACCTCATCCACGTTGAAACCATTAACCACCAGCCAGGTTACAAAATTATGATGGAAAACATTGTATTCTTCCCAGGTATCTCCCACTTCATCTTTGAAGGTGATTTTCACATTCTTATCGTTGGGATTCACCTTTCTGCGCCGTTTGTAGTTAACAGCAAATACCGGTTCGAGCCCTGAAGTAGTCTGGGTAAGGATGCTTACAGATCCGGTTGGGGCGATGGTGAGGATCGCCACATTGCGCCGGCCATAGATGGCCATATCGGCATATACATCGGGTGCAGCCTCTTTCATCCTCAGAATAAAAGGGTTGTTCATCTCGCGCGTGGTATCATAAATCGGAAACGGGCCACGCTCTTTGGCCATGGTAACAGAGGAACGATAGGCCTCTATGGCCAGGATTTTGTGCACCTCGAGGGAGAAATCTGTGGCATCATCAGAACCATAGCGGGTGCCAAGGGCTGCAAGCATGTCTCCTTCGGCAGTAATACCGAAACCGGTTCTGCGGCCCTGAATCGCTTTTTTCTTGATATTCAGCCACATATTCCGTTCCCTGACTTTGATCTCCTCCGCTTCCGGATCCCGTTCAATTTTTGCCAGGATGCGGTCAATTTTTTCAAGTTCCAGGTCGATGATGTCATCCATCATCCGCTGGGCTTTGTGCACATGGGTTATGAAGAGGCCGGAGTCGAAACTGGCTTCCGGGGTAAATGGTTTATCCACATAATTGTACAGGTTGATGGCCAGCAGGCGGCAGCTGTCGTAGGTGCAAAGAGGAATTTCACCGCACGGATTGGTCGAAACCGTGCGAAAGCCCAGGTCGGCATAGCAATCGGGAATTGATTCGCGGATAATGGTATCCCAGAACAGGATTCCGGGCTCTGCCGATTTCCAGGCATTGTGAACGATCTTGTTCCATAATTCACGGGCTTTCATGGGCTTTGTGAAGGAAGGTTCACGGGAATCCACCGGATAGCGCTGCGTGTATTCCGTGTCGTTCACCACAGCTTCCATAAACTCATCCGTGAGTTTTACAGAGATGTTCGCCCCCGTTACTTTTCCGGCTTCCAGTTTGGCATCGATAAAATGTTCTGCATCCGGGTGAGCCACGGATATACTCAGCATCAGGGCGCCCCTGCGGCCTTCCTGTGCCACTTCCCGGGTGGAGTTGGAATATCGTTCCATGAACGGAACGATGCCGGTAGAAGTGAGGGCACTGTTTCTGACTTCACTGTATTTTGGCCTGATGTGCGAAAGGTCGTGGCCCACCCCTCCCCGGCGCTTCATCAGCTGAACCTGTTCTTCATCGGTTTTCATGATGGCACCATAAGAATCGGAGGCACCTTCGTTGCCGATTACAAAGCAGTTTGACAAAGAACCGATTTGAAAATCGTTTCCAATACCCGCCATCGGACTCCCCTGGGGTACAATATACTTGAAATTCCTGATGAGTTCAAATATCTCATCCTCACTCATGGGGTTGGGATATTTTTTTTCAACCCGGGCAAGTTCCCGCGCAATCCGGCGATGCATATCATCGGGGGTCAATTCAAACAAATGCCCTTCAGAATTCTTCAGCGCATATTTATTGGCCCAAACGTTGGCTGCAAGGCTGTCGCCCTTAAAATATTCAGTAGATTTTTCAATTACCTCAGCAAACGAATAAATTTTCCGCGCGCTTTCCTCAGATATTTTTTCTTTCATTTCCAAAGCTTCAATCGTAATTTTTGGACGGATCCTTTTTGCCAGTACATCATGATAATAGTCTGCCTGATGCTCTGTTTCCGTGGTTATTACCGTGTTATTTTCCGTGATCTTTTCCATTCATGAACAGGTTTAGCTGCTATGTTCTGTTTTTGTTAACTGATTGTTCTTTCGAACGTTCCAATAAAATGTCGGGAGAAAAATTGATGCTGCAAGATACAACGAACAAGGGGTTTCGCTCAATATAGTTATTAACATCATAGGGTGATAAAACAGGTAAACCCCTGAAATAAAAAAACATATACTTTGATAATTCAGCTAAAGCGGGTCCCGGGAAGATGTAGAGGAGGCTTCAGGCAACCAGATAAGTTTTTTTCCGAAACCGAGACGGTTGTCGGTCATTTTTATTAAGTCAGGGGTAAGCGACCAGAGATGCAGTTCAGGCATCATGCGGGCGATCGGAAAACGTTTCAGGTAACGTGCCCGCGCAATCGCCCGGGCGCCGTGATCGGAATCAAGATCGGTAAGGATACCGGTCAACTGGATTCCCCTGATCCTGCCGACAATCTTCGTCTCCAGGGCAATGGTGGCGGCTACCCTGTAGTTGTTCCCTTCAACCACATCCCGGATATGACGGGTTTCATGATCTGAGGTGAAAATGAATTGATTCTGTTCCTCCAGATAGGCGTAATAACAGGAGGCACAGTAAGGTATGTTATCCCGCGCAATGGCCAGGGTTAAAACATGATGTTCCCCGATAAAATCGATGATTCGCTGCTCCGGATGGCTCATGGTTAAAAGTCAAGACTGAGTGAAAAATAGAAAATTGGTTTGAGAATACGGCCATCCTCCACGCCCCAGGCCAGATCGCCGCGCAGAAAATAACCAAACAGCCGGGTACGGGCACCAAATCCAAATCCTTCCACAATCGGGTCTTTTTGCATCTCAACTTTGATAAACAAGGGTTTTCGGTATATATACCTGGTGAACAGCTGATTATCTTCCGACCACGGGGAAGTGCCCGTCCATGCGGTGCCCACATCTCCAAACACCAGCAGCTGGAAATTATTGATGAAGTCGGACCGGATCGGACGGTTAAAAAGGTAACGGAATACCGGCCAGCGCAACTCCGTGTTATACACGAAAAAGTTGTTCCCGTTTCTTATATTCTGATCAAAGCCACGCATATTGGTCGCCAGGGTTTGAAAAGCGTAGTTCTGATCAAAAGCCACGGGTGTATTCGTATTGTAGGCCGGGAATAACCAGTTGTCAACTCCTCCCATATAATAAAGAAGTTTATTGCTGCCAAACGAGGTACTTGCGGCAAACCTGTTTGCCCATATCAGGGTACGGTGAACACGCTGGTAATTCCGAAAATCCATTCCGAGTACAACGAGATTATTGCCCTTGCTGTTTACAAGCTGGTAATATTCACCAAAAAATTTGTACCGGGTTCCCTGGTAAAGATTCAAGCCGAGACTGCGGGTATTATCATACGTGAGTTCCCCCTTCACACTCCCCCAAACATCATGAATATCAGGTTGCCTGAGATTGAGCTGGTCGGTTGAAAGGAAAACCGCACGGTCATAGCGTACAGCGGCTGTTCCTTTGATATTCAGCACCGGGGTAAAGGGATAAGTGGCTACATAATACAATTCATTGATCCGGTGCCTGACAATAGAATAATAACCGGCCTCCTCTACCGACTTGCGATGAAACACAATCTGATGGTCGAGCCGGCGCCGGTAGTTGCCAAAGCTGAACAAATATTCATTGTTGATCAGGCTTACATTCAGGCGAACCCCGCCGGTGATGCGGTAATCTTCCATCAGGTCGGTAACCCCCACCATCAGCAGCGCGTTCAGTCCGGGATTGACAAACACCGGCGACAGGCTGCCGGTAAACGGCTGATAGGCAAAATTCAGATAGGTGAAATCGACCTGGGTAACCATCTGGTCAATGTAATACTCCACATTGTAATTCAGTTGTTTGGCATTCTTATACTTGTTTGCGGTATCTTTTAATGTATTTGCCTGCGGAAAATCCTTCTTTTGCAGGGCCTTGTATAAATTCCAGTATTGGCTTAGGGTGCTGTCGCCACCTGCGGTATTTCCGTTACCGGACCTTCCCTGTCCCGACTTCACGGTGTCGAGCTTCGATAAAATCTGGCTCACTACTTCACTTTGCCTTACAGTAGTGAAGTGCTTTTTCTCCTTTATTTTAAAAGGTTCAGCAAGCCGAAGCACACTGTCGGCTTTCGCCGGATCGGATTCTTTCCGGGCAGTTTTTGCCTTAATATCTTTGAAATAAGAGGGTTGAACATCGGCACGGGGAAGCTGTTTTGGAAGGATCAGGTCGGAAATAACCATTTTATAATTTCTATTCTGATAAAAAACCTCACCGAATTTTGCCGCTTTCGGCGAAATATCCTGCTCCAGAATGTTGCGGGAATAATTTGTGACAGGATACGTGGTGGTAAAATAACGGTAATGCGCAATGGTATCAATATATGCGATGGTGCTGTCGTAACGGGCGAGATAGCGGTTCACGATGCCGCTCTGGTCACTCAGAAAACAGAAATAGTTGTCACCGTAAGGTTGAGGTTGCGTTTCATGCGCATCTAACGTACTTGTAAGACGTTGCAAAACATTACGTTTCGCCGCAAAGTTGTACAGGAAAAGATCGTTATTGTAACGAAGGTTTTCAATTTTCACTGGTTCATCAAACCGGAGGGTATCATTGGTTCTGTTTGATGAAAAGATAATCTGGGAAGAATGATTTATAAACCTGGGATTCAAATCGTTGTATACATCCTTTGTTATTTGTTCATGGGAACCGGAGGCAATGTTGTACACAAAAATATCAGACTGCCCCTTCTGAACGGCTGAAAAAACCAGCTGGGATCCGTCATCGGAGTATGACATATCCAGAACTTTCTGAAAATTAACCAGCAATAGATGCTCCAGCGATTTGTCTTCGAGATTATAAAAATAGAGCCAAATCTCTCCTTTTCGTTCAACCAGGAAGGCGAGAACACCCCCGCTGGGATGCCATGCTATGAGCGGAAAAGTGTAATCGGGGCGATCGGCAAGCCGGAATCCTCCACGGTAGACCCGCTTTTTCTTACCCGTCTCCGTGTTTTGAATAAATACTTTGTAAATCCCCAGCTGATGTGCCGCATAGGCCACCTGGCTGCCATCAGGGCCCACCTTCAGTGAATGATAAATACGGTCGGGTTTGTTCCGCTTGTTCACCACAATGCCTGCCGGGCTGGCACCTGCTGATTCCTGCGCAGTATATATCTCTTTATAAAATGAAAGCCATTCCTGGATGACCGATTGGAAGCTGACCCCAAGAACGTATTGAAATCCACGCTCCACATTCCTGCTGAGCCTCGCCATATACACAATATTCGGAATGGAGGAAGCGCCATATTTCATGGCGACAAAGTTCCACAACGAGTGCCCGGCATAGGTTGCTTCTTCCCCGGTCAGGGCATTGAACTTCTCATACTTCCGGTTCATGATGGCATCGCGCACCAGGTTTTCGATTTCAGCATCCCATTTGCGCGAGATGAAGGAAATAAGGCCATTCATATACCATTCGGGAACCGAGAACAGGGCATTGTTCTTGATCTGTGCACCTATTCCGGTGCCATAGATCATGTTGTTCAGGATCACCTGGGCGATCCCGGCACGGATCTGCTGATCGAAATGCTCGTAATTCCCGTCAAAAAACAGGAGAACCCTGCCTCCGATGATCCGGGTAACCCCGCCGGTATTGTAATAGTCCCAATCGCCGAACAGTCCGATGTTGCTCTGTTTTAAGTCAGAAAGGGTGTTGAAAATAATAAACTGAATTTTTTCTTCAAGGTTCGACTGCAAATCGAGTTCGATCTCCTTGATGTGTTTATCGGCATACTCGGCAGCGTACATTGCCAGTTCCTTCCCGTTCAGGTAATAGTAGGTGTCAAATTTTTCGAACCGGAAATTAAGCCAGAGAAAATCGCTGTACTGAACCCTGCTTTTACCGAAAGTGAGTTGTGAGCCATTGTAAAACTGGGGATGACCATCTACCGGAAAAAAGATCACAAGGCCAAGAAGAATGCACGCTGTCGTCCAGATTTTCAAACCACGGTTCACGCATGTTTCCTTCGCCATATCCGATTATACAAGGGCATTTAATGGAGCCGCTAAGGTACGAATATTTTCAATGTGCCGGTCATGTGGCAGCATTTTCGTACCTTTGCGGCACTTGTAAAACACGAAAAACGGATGATAAAAATCAGGAAATTTGTATTCAACACCTTTATGGTCAACTCCTATATTTTATACGATGAAACCGGCGATTGCATTCTTATCGATGCAGCCTGTTACGAGCCGAAAGAAGAGGAGGAGATCAGGAGCTTTATTTCAGACAACAAGCTGAACCTTGTGAGGAACCTCAATACCCATTGCCATATTGACCATGTGCTGGGAAATGGATTTATTTCCCGGAATTACCAGGTCAACCCCGAATACCATGAAGATTCAACCTTGTTCTTCCATACGCTGAAGGAAATGGGCTCTTCCTTTGGATTTAGAATCAACGATATTCCTGCTCCCGCGCGGTTCCTGGAGGACAATGAAATTATCCGCTGGGGAAATTCCTCTCTCAAAGTACTGTATACACCAGGCCATGCAGCCGGTAGTGTTTGTTTTTACAGTGAACTGGAGAAATTCGTAATTACCGGGGATGTCCTGTTCCGGGATACCATCGGCCGTACCGATCTTCCATCCGGCGATTTTGACCTGCTGATGAACAGCATCCGAACCCGGCTCTTTAGTCTGCCCGAAGACACCCTTGTATATCCCGGACACGGGCCGGATACGGAGATCGGGTATGAGATGGAGAATAATCCGTTTATCAGGTAGCGAGGTAGCGAGGTAGCGAGGT
>CAZVNF010000174.1:0-7489 GCA_964628215.1 uncultured Draconibacterium sp. | reverse complement strand
GCAGGATGATTCTCCTTTTAGAAGCTGGACGATATCCCATAAAACAGTTTGTTTTGAGCCCGGCTTTCCTGATCCTGTTCTGCACCCGGACTAAAGTCCGGGGTAATTCATTTCTGATTTCTTCGGTTTACTGGTATAATTGCGCTTAATCAGTTAATTTTATTTGTTTTTTCGGAACCGACCCGGGTCAGATCAACTTGTTTCTCAGGTGACTTGATGGTTATCCAATCCGAATCGAGGCTATGGGCCCTGTCGTGGGCCTGATTTGTCCATAAATTACCTCCTTAATGGCTTCAGCCAGAGGCATCACCCACACATCTTTTTTGACCGGGTATTTTTCTTTGACCGGAGCAACAATAAAAGCCCTCATTTATCAGCACTAATTTCAACTCGTTTTGCCCCCTGATGTGTTTTTCAGTAACTTTGTAAGTTGCATTTATTATATAACTCCAACCATTTAACACTATGCAAACGATCAATATTACTGCATATACCGAAGATGCCTCTCAGATTGAAGCGATCAAGGCTGTTATGAAAGCGCTGAAAATTAAATTTGAGATTTCAAAAGGGAAGACTTACCATCCGGAGTTTGTTGAGAAAATCGAGCAAAGCAGACAAGATCTTATGGATGGTAAAGGAACTGTTTTAACGCTGGAAGAACTCAATGATTTATGGAAATAGTCCTTTCGCCTGCAGCTAAGGAAGATTTATCCTTCTGGGTTAAATCCGGTAACAAAGTTGTTCTGCAGAAGATTAGCAAACTCATTGAGGCAATTAATCAAAACCCTTATGAGGGAATAGGAAATCCGGAACCTTTGAAATACAGTTTAGCCGGAACCTGGTCAAGAAGAATAAATCTTGAACACCGGCTTGTTTACGAAATAGCAGACAACAAATATGAAGTTAGATTCCAATAGAAGTAATTTCGGTTTTAGCAAATGCTAAAAACCGCCCCTGCTGCCAGAGACGGTTGAACCAAACACAAAACCCTACACTACCTCTCTATGCATGCACGGATAGATTTAGCGGGTACTACAATTTAATCAGCTTCAAGGTCTCCACATACCCATCTGCAACAACTTTCACAAAGTAAAGCCCCGTTGCCATGTCAGAGAACCTGAAGTCATGCATCTTCTCCCCGATGATCGTTTCGGTCATTACTTTTTCACCACGCATGCTGAATACTTCAACTGTTACATTGCCGTAAAGGTTGTCGCCTTTTTGCACAAGGGTGAAGTTCCCGGTAGTGGGGTTCGGATAGATGGTAAAGTTAGCCTGATAGATGTTAAACAGGTTTTCATTTGGTCCGGCGTCAGCCGAAGTCAGTGATTTTGCCTGTCCTGCGCAATAGGTTCCGGTTGAAATCGTGCCAAGCATGTAACCACCACTTAAAACAGTCGTTCCCGGCAAATACACAATATTCTGCCCTGCAATCATCGTGGCCGAGCCTCCTGATTGAACCGTGAAAGTGGTTATGCCTCCGGCTACATATATGGTTTGCAATGCACCATAGCAGGTGGTTTCGCCATCGGCAACAATGATATTCTCAAGGGTAACAATTTCCGGAACTACGGCATTTACTGTCAGCACTCCGGAAACATTGGTTGTTCCGTTCCAGAAACCACCGTTAAAACCGCCATACACAAAAGTTCCGGCTCCAAACTGGAAACGGCTGGCATAGTAATATGTTCCGGCAGTTGTGATGGCTGCGCCAAGGTTTGTTTTAAATTCATCGTTGTCAAAAGATTGGCCTGAAAAAGCAGCAGGAACCCAGTTGGTCCAGGTTGCAGGGTCGGTGTTGCTTGTGCTGTAACCGGTCCAGCAATGCAAGCCATGCGTTGCTCCGGCAGCAGAGGTAATTCCGTTGGGGATGAAAACTTTGGCATATACATCATAAGCCCCGCCAAGGTCAATGGAACCCGTTCCCGGCCACTGAAGGTTTGCCCAGTTGATGGTTCCGCCCCAGGTATCGTTGATGGTTGCACTGGCTGCAATAATTGCCGAACGGTTTGGCCCGCCTGCATATTCTCCGCCGCCCCAGCCGGCATTTTTGAAATATTTATATTCATAGGTTCCTGCATCCATCAGTAATGAATAGGTATAAACCAGGGTTGAGCCGACCTGTGTCATCACTAAACTTCCAGGATCGCCCGGGGTTACCCAGGAAGCTCCGGGAAAGTTTCCTGTCAGATAAACCAGATCGGTGCCCGGAACAAATCCTTCGGCCGTGGACATGTCAACATTAAAGGTTATTGTAAAGCCCAAAGGTGTAGTGACAACAGCCAGTGTGCGTGGAGTCCCCGTACCGCAGGGAGTTGATGGAGTAACCGTGATGTCACCTGAACCACTTCCAACAGTGACCGTCACGGAATTTGTTGTGCCGCCGGCGGTTTGCACCCATCCGGTTGGGAAAGTCCAGGCACAGGATACACCGGGATCATTTGTAACACTATAGGTTTCACTGCTTCCTTCCAATGGATTGGTTGCACCTGAAATTATACTTGGTTGAGCAGGAGGATTGGTATTAGGGGTTACGATTATATACTGTGCCGGCCCCATACCGAAGGCATTTGAAGGAGTAACCAGAATAATTCCCGGAAAACTTCCAACCGTTACAGTTACTGAATTCGTTGTTCCTCCGGCAGTAATAACCCAGCCTGAAGGTAACTGCCATGTATATGTAGTTCCCGGAACATTGGTCACAGCGTAAGTTTGTGTGGAACCAATACAGGGTGTTGCTGAACCACTGATTGCACTGGGTTGTGACGGAGCCGTGAAATCAGTAAGATTTCTTTGCCAAACTGAGTTTCCTGAAGTTCCGGCAAAAAGTTTACCATTAGCAATAGTTAAAGTAGTTACTTGTGGATTAAGACCTGAAGTTATATTTGCCCAGGTTGTCCCATTATCAGCTGAGCGGTAAACGCCATAGTCAGGGACACTTGTAGCTGCATAGATATTATCTCCTTCAGCGGCAATTGATAAGGTGTAAACATTATTAAGGCCACCCGAAACTTTACTCCAGTTTTGTCCATTATCCAGCGAAAGGAATATTGCAGGAACTAAAGTACTGGTTCCATTTATAATCTCAGTATTTGTACCGCTTGCCCAAATCTTACTTCCGCTGACAAGCAATTTATGAACTAAAAAGTCACTCACCTGAGTCCAGTTGGCTCCATTATCAATAGAACGAAAAATACCTTGTTGTCCTCCGCCACCGCGTAAGCCCATAATACCGGCAGAGCCAGCCTTAATAAAACTGGCTGATGAAAAGGACCATAAATTATAATTTGGGAATACACCCGGGATCCAATTGTCGCCATTATCACTTGAATAAAAGTATCCAAAATCATTTCCGAGGTATAAGGTTGTACCATCAGAATAAATGGATACAAATATAGATGCACTTACATCAATCCCGTTAGTAACCAGTGCCCAGTTTGCTCCGTTATCCATAGAACGATACACTCCCGGATCTGTATTGGATTTAATGGCAAAGAAACCTGTTCCATGCTCTATCCAGGGCAAAGGGCTCAGTTCTCCTGCTGATCCCGGAGAATTGGATAACGTCCAGTTATTACCGTTATCTGATGAAATACGACTATTTGAATATAACAAACTTGAGCCTGCATATACGGAAGGGAATTCGCTGGCCATATTTACCGGAAGTCCATTATTTACAGGCACCCAGGTTGTGCCTTCATCAGACGAGCGAAAAACACCCCCGGTATTTGTACCTGCAAACATATAGGAACCTGATACAGCAATAGCTGGTACTGCCATTTGATAAGCATGTATCCCATTACTTGACTTAGTCCAATTAAGCCCGCTGTCGGTAGTTTTATATAGCCCGGCTTTTGTACCGGCGAGAACACTTCCCACATTTACCATGAGTGATCTGGCTTCACTATAAATATCAATTCCATTGTTGGACGATGTCCAGTTTGCCCCGTTATCCGTTGATCGTAAAATTCCATTCGTAGCAGAACCCGCATATACGGTGCTGCCATCTCCAATAACAGAACTATATGTTGCGTTGCTTCTGGTTGAAACATTTGTAAGAACCCAATTATTTCCATTATCGGAGGTTTTCCATATACCCTGGCTATTCAGAGTTCCCGCATATAAATCAGTACCGTTAAAGCCAAAAGCATTAATATTAGGGGCAGAAGTATAATTCGGTGTACCATTTAGATAGTAATACATACCGGTAGTAACCTGCTGCCAGGTAGCCCCGTTGTTAGTCGACCGGAAAACACCCTTTTTATTGCTCCCCCCTCCTGTGAAAATAGCTGTTTCAGTTGCTAGTATGACATTGATACCGTTGCATGTTAAACCAGATGTCTGAAGGGTCCATGTTTCTCCGTTATCAGTCGAGCGTATGAGTGCTACTGGTGTGGAAGTTTGTACAGCTGCAAATATGGTTGTACCACTCACAGCCAGGGTATACATATTCAAGCTAATCCCGGACGGGAATCCGGCGCTTTTATTAACCCATGTAATACCATTATCATCTGAGCGGTAAACCCCTGATATGGATGCTATAAACAGACTGTTGCCCATTACGGCAATTGCTTTTACATTGGCAGGTAATGTGTTGTTAATTAATGTCCAGGTTATTCCGTTATCTGTAGAACTATAAATTGCATTACCAAGGCTGCCCATAAGGGCATAAATAGTTGTTGCTGAACGTGCAGTACCCTTGATATATCCACCGTCAGGGCCGTTTGAGGTCCATTGGGCCGTGACATTCTGAATACTGATAGTGAGAAAAAATGATGTACAAATCAGCATTAAAAAAATAGCTCTCCTTTTTTTCATTTTGTTTGCTTTTTTGATAAATGATTAAAACTAATTGTTCTTTTTCTTTTCTGATTTGTTATTCAAATCAGCAACGGAATGGATTTCCCCGGGTTTAATGATTTTCTTAATAATCTTGATCTGCATATCTAATTTCTTAACAAAACGCTCGTTTTCGGCCAGGTTGCTGTTAACCTCTTCAAATGTATCGGTTGATGAATTGCTCCCGGAAACCTCAAATTTCTCTTTTCTCAATTTCATATTCTTAATTTCCGGAACTTTCAATTTCTTAGCCATTTTTAGCGTGGGTTGGTTTTGCAAAAATGATCTGCACCATGCTTTAAAACAAATATTCTACCCCTACAAAGTAGTTACCACAGTTAAAATGTATCCCTACATTTTATGGACAATCATGATTACATACTTGTAAATGTGTAACTTAACTGAATATACAAAATTCAGCTTTTATATCTGAGAAAGGAAAGTAACAAGGTTAACTTCAGAATTAGAGATGCCAAGCTTTTTTCGAAGCCTGTAGCGAGCGTGGTCAATTGATGCAAGCTGCTGACCGGTGAGTTCTGAAATATCTTTTGTTGACATGTTTAACCGAAGAAATGCACATAACTTTAATTCGTTCTGCGTGAGATCGGGAAAAGCTTTTAATAAATTTTCGTAAAACCCTGCATGGACCTCCTTAAAGCGTTGCGAAAATTCATTCAACATTTTATCATCGGTGCTTTTTCTCAACTCCTGGCTTATTCGTGTGATAGCATCTTTTGTCTCACTCCCCTTTGCATTGAGTTCAAGTTGTATAAGTTTATTGGACATATCAGAGAGCATCTCATTCTTTTTGATCAGTGAAATCAAATTAACAGTCAACTCCCTATCCTTAATGCTTAATTCTGATTCAATTTTTTCTTTCTCCAGCAGAACGAATTTTGATCGGAGCTTATGTCGGGAAAACACCAGGCTTAAAATGACAACCACTGCAACCAGACTCAATATGACAATAATCATTATTGTATTTTTAGCCTGCTGGGCCAATTGCCTTTTTAATTCATTTTTTTCATATAAATACTGAAGTTCAAGTTTCAGTGACAGTTTTTGTTTTTGCAGAATAGAGAGACTGTCATCGGCAAGCTTTTCCAGTACAACATATTTATACGCCTTAATTGTATCCCCTTTTTCTGTATATATATTTTTAAGAATTTTAGCAGAAGGGGCGATGATTTTATAGTAATTATTGGCCTGGCCTTCCTCCAATGCTTTTTTAAAATATACTATACTCGTATCAATCTTGTTTGTACTGTAATAACAATAGCCAAAATTTATATAACATCTGGCTATTTGCATGCGATTATTCAATTCTGTAAAAAGAACAAGGGATTGCCGAAAACTTATCAAGGCATCATGTGTATTTCCTTTATTCATCTGGCTATATCCAATATTCATAATATTGATGCCTTGTCCAAGTTTGTCGCCCAGTTTAATACTTATTGAATGCGCTTTTCTGAGAAACAGGATTGCGGTATCGTATTTCTGTAAGTCCCCATACACAACAGCTATATTATTATATTGTCGTTTTATTTCAGAAAGATTATTGATTTTTAATGCTATCGACAAGGAATTGTTAAAATAAAGAAGGGCTTTTTTATAATCTTGTTGAGAGACGAAGTCTTTCCCGATGTCACCCAGCGAATGCGCTATCCCTCCTTTGTCTTCAAGTTTTTCAAATAACTTTAAACTCTTGAAAAAATATTGCGAACTATTGTCATAATCTCCCAGTTCAGAGTATATCGCACCTGTCAAACTCATTGAATTGGCCAGTTCCAGGTCAAATCCCATATCCCCGGATAATTCCATTGAGTTCTGTGCAAATTCCATTGCTTTCTTATAATCACTGCTCCTGAAATAATGGTGACCCAGTTTGATCATTGCCTGAATCTTCCCAAGGGGGTAATTGTTCTGTTGCGCAATAAGATATGCCCTGTTGGCAACATCAATTGCATTTTCTGAATATTGATTCTCCGAATTGTCAAGAAATTTCAGGATCAGATCCACCTTTTTATTCGGTTCACTGAGCGTTCTCAACGCTGAATCAAGCATATGGATATTCTTCAAATCCTGACCCGGAAGAACCTGAATACAAATAAAACCTGAAAAGAAGAACAGGAATAAGGTCAGCTTTAATGCCATTTTATGGTACAATCGCAAGTGCATAAGTTTGAGCAAAAATAACGAATAGGCTTCAGTATAACAAAAATCAGCGTTTACCCGTTCCATTTCAAGCACATCCGGTTTCTCTCCCATCAGCAATTCAATTTATAGATTATTTAATGTTTTGTTAACATTCGGGGGAGCCCCATGGTTTAACTTTGCTGAAAATTAAAACCCATGAAAAAGAAATCGCTGTTTATCGTTTTAATCCTTACATCCATATTTGGCACCATCAGTTTTGCCGCTAAAAAAGGCCCAAAAACTAACGCACCCTCAACCCGGTCGTCCATTTCAGGGGTTGTGCTCGATAAAGACTCTAATGAGAAACTGGCCGGAGTAACCATTCAGCTAACTGACTCCGATCAAAAAATCTATTCAAACTCAAAGGGCGAATTTAATCTCGAAGGCATTGAACCTGGTACCTACAAGGTTAAAGTAAATTGTATCTCCTATAAAGATAAGGAAGTTACAGTAA
>CAZVNF010000173.1:6223-7495 GCA_964628215.1 uncultured Draconibacterium sp. | reverse complement strand
CAGGTGCTGCGCTGGGAAGCCAGCCGTGTACGCTTGCGAACAACCTGGTTTCGCTGGGCCATGGCATGGTTAACAATCATGTTTATAAGGGAATTGATGATTTCGGCTATTCCGGGAACAACCTCCTGTCGTTTTTTAACAGTGTAAATATCGGGGGAACCTCTGCCGGATCCTCCAATAGCTATGCTTGCCTGAAAAGGGATGTGACGAATGAAACTCATAAAAACGACATCTACGTTAATACCCGGACCGGTGGCACAGGAAAGCACTATTCCATTGGAAACACTGCTATTGCAGGAACTTACATCAGTGATTTCAACGACCTTTTTACTGCAGCAGGGCCTTTGGCCATCTGGAATATAGTCGATCAGCCTGATCTCAATGCGTGGAGAACTGCTTCAGGACAGGATGTTAATTCAAAATCGGTCAATCCCGGGTTTGTTTCCGCCACAGATATGCATCCAACCCAGGCGGATCTGGATGGAGCAGGGCTGACAATTTCAGGAATACCTGCTGATTTTGCAGGGGTAATGAGAGGAAGTCCGCCTGATATCGGGGCTTATGAATTTACACCTGCCCCCGCCGTCTGGAACGGTATAGTCTCATCCGACTGGAATAATCCGTTAAACTGGACACCCAATGGAGTCCCTTCATCAGGTATCAGTGTCAGCATATCTGCTGGAACCCCTAATTTATGTATTGTCACCACCAGTGGGGCGGTCTGTAAGGACATGATTCTTGACGGTGCGGTATTTAGTATAAACTTAACCGTAACCATCACTGTTTATGGAAACCTGACAAAGCAAAACAATGCGGTCCTGAATAATAACGGTATACTTACCGTGAATGGGGATTTTATCAATAATTAAGCCTGAAATATTATTCTTCCAGGGTGGTCAGGTCGCCCGGATCCTGCCCCATGGCGATTGCTTTCAACACCCTCCGCATGATTTTCCCGCTTCGGGTTTTGGGGAGTTTTTCGGCAAAGATCACAAAAGCCGGGCGGGCAATCGGACCAATTTCCTTTTCAACATGCTCCTTCAGCTCGTCTGCAAGTTTGTCGCTGGGTGCAATACCTTCCCGAAGTATCACCGTGGTATGGATAATGTTGCCGCGCAGTTCATCCGGAAGTGCGATCGCAGCAGCCTCCGTCACAGCAGGATGACTAACCAATGCACTCTCGATCTCTGCCGATCCCAGGCGGTATCCGCTTACTTTGATTACATCATCGATACGGCCGATAACCCAGTAATAGCCGTCGGCATCCTGCCT
>CAZVNF010000173.1:0-6123 GCA_964628215.1 uncultured Draconibacterium sp. | reverse complement strand
TCGTGGCGGTTGGCCCAGGATGCCCCGTATCGCATCAGTCCGCGGATGGCGGTTGGCGAAGTATACAGAATGTTTATCCCGTATTTTTCGATCATCTGCCACCATCGGTTTGGGTAGGGGTGATTGGGCGCGCCTTCATACATCATGATGGTGGCCCCGTTTATCAGCGGTGCATAAACGATGTAGCTGTGTCCGGTAACCCATCCGGGATCGGCGGCACACCACCATCGGTCTTCTGCTTTAATATCGAATACCATTTTGTGCGTGGTCGCAGTATAAACCGCGTATCCTCCATGGGTGTGGACCAGACCTTTAGGTTTGCCGGTTGTGCCGGATGTGTACAGGATGAACAGCGGGTCTTCAGAATCCATCACCTCTGTTTTACAATCCTTGCAGTCGAGGGGCATCACCATCAGATCGTGGTACCAGAAATCACGGTCATTTTCCATGTAGCACTCTTCACCGGTGCGTTTCACCGTAATACATACCTCGATGGTGGCCGAACGCTGCATCGCTTCATTCGCGATTGATTTGAGATGGGTTGTTTTTCCGCGCCGGTAACCACCATCAGCAGTAATCAAAATCCGGCTTTGTGAGTCGTGAATCCTTTCGGCAAGGGCTTCCACGCTGAACCCTCCGTAAACCACACTATGAACTGCTCCCATGCGGGCACACGCCAGCATGGCGATAACCAGCTCAGGTATCTGGGGCATATATATCGTTATCACATCGCCTTTTTTTGCCCCCATGGCTTTGAGTATATTAGCAAACTTTGACACCTCACGATTCAGGGCGTGATAAGAAAAAGTGCGTACGTCTCCCGGCTCTCCTTCCCAGATGATAGCCAGCTTGTTACGGGTGGCATTTTTCTGGTGCCTGTCCAGGGCATTGTGAACGATATTGATTTTTCCGCCGGTAAACCACTTGTAAAAAGGTTTATTACTGTCGTCGAGGACTTTATCCCATTTTTTATACCAGTCAAGTTTTTTAGCTTCACCAGCCCAAAAACCTTCACGGTCATCGATCGACTGCTGGTAAAGAGTTTCATATTCCTTTACATTTGCTTTCCTGAGAATGTCCTTTGAGGGAAAATAGAGGATATTGTTGTCATTTGCTGCTTCCATAGGATTTTTTTTATGTAGCCAAAGATATATAATTTTAGATTTGTGTCACCTATTTATCAACGCATCCTGTTTTATGATTGGTAAGAAAATTATTGAATTCGCCAGCATTGATTCAACCAATGCCTATGCAAGCAACATATTCACAGTTAGTGCATTTGAGGAGGGTGCGGTCATATGGGCCCTGGAACAACATGCCGGACGAGGTCAGCATGATCATATATGGGTCAGTGAGCCAGGAAAGAACCTTACGGTGACGGTATGCCTGAAGCCCCGGTTTCTGGAACCTGAAATGCAATTTCTGTTAAATAAGGCTGTTTCACTGGGCGTGCTCGACAGTGTGCGTTCGATGTTGCAACAATATGTTCCGGACAAAGAGTTCCTGTGCCATATAAAATGGCCCAACGATATCTATGTTGGTGAAAAGAAAATAGGGGGAATCCTGATTGAAAATAAAATTATGGGCTCATGCATTTCCACCGCCATCATCGGTATCGGATTGAATATCAATCAAAATGTTTTTCCTGTGAATATTCCAAATCCTGTTTCACTGGTTCATCTGCGAGGGCAGGAAACTGTTCTGGCAGAGGCCCTGGATTCTTTATGCAAATTTCTGGATCAACGTTACCTGGCGCTTAAACAAAATTTTGCTGCGGAACTCGACCATGCGTACAATGAGAACCTGATGGGATTCAATCAATGGCGAAGTTTCATCAGCAGTGACGTTGAATGGAAAGGGAAAATCAAGGGTGTTGATCTGTCAGGAAAGTTAATTGTCGAAAACTGCGCAGGAGAAATTCTGAGTTTTATGCATGGCGAGATTATTTACGTGCCTGAAGCAGAAAACGGAATACACTGATCTTCCATTGTCCCCCGATCATTCAGTTCCATATTTATTGAATCGCTTCCCGAACATCACGCTTACATATAAGGTGAGAAAAAAACTCTGTTTGGGATTGTAGGCCATAATTGCAACAGGAATGGGAGAGTAGTCGAAAATTCCGCCTACCTCGAGGGCACTGATCTGGCGGCTTTTTACCCCGAATTCGAAATCGAGCCCTGTTTTAACATACACCCCGGGATGCAGGCCTAAACTGGTAATACCTGCAAGAAAAGAACCCCGGCCATAAATATTGTCAACAAAATGAATTTCAGGGTTGTATTTTTCCTCTTTCACTTCATAATCGGTAAAACCGGTATTGAAATGGATGATATAAAGATAAACAGGTTTTGTAATTCCAAGTGAGAAGCCCCCGTAATAAAGCCAGCTTAACTGCACTCCGCCCCAATAAGGTTTCCTGTTGAGAATGTGTTGCTGCCCTACCCCGCCTCGCAGGAACCACAGGTAATTAAGCTTGCCGTAAAAATAGGAGCGGGAATCAGAAAAATAGGGGTTAATGCTGCGAACTTCTTTAGATGCTTTATAGGTCGAAAATTCGACTTCCCACATGAATTGCCGTAAAGCCGCCACATTGTGCCCTTTGCGCAATTTCAAACCCCAGCCGTTGGTGTGAAGAACAGCCCCGATACTCCATTGTTTTTCAAGCAAAACGTTCTCAGGAACGGTATCGGACTTGGTCTGATACTGGGCAAAAGCATTGTATCCGCCAGTGGTGAACAGAAGCAACGACAACGTGAAGATGATTCGTTTCATTGAAAATACGATACTGTTATGGGGCAAAGGTACAAAAGAAATGGGAAGCCGAAGCTTCCCATTTATGCAAAAAAAAAAATGGAAAAGTTCTTTAACGTCGTTCCATTTGGTATCTTTGCTTCTCACCATACGCTGCACAATGCTGGTTGGAAGTGCAGGAAGAAACAATACCTAAAAGAGCAGTAGCCAATATAACAAATAGGATCTTTTTCATGATGTTTGCCCCTGATTTTCGTTTAATTAGATGCGCAAAGGTACGGCTAATTAGGTCAGGAAAAAACATTTTTAATAATTATTGCGTAAAGTTATCAACGTTAGAAAGTTAATAAACTAATGGAACATGTTGATCCTGTGATTGAAGCAAGCTGGAAGCAGTCATTGTCGGGTGAGTTTAACAAAGAATACTTCCATGAATTGAAGAAGTTTCTGCTGGAAGAAAAGAAAAAGTACAGGGTGTTTCCTCCGGGAAAGCTGATATTCAATGCATTCAATCATACCCCGTTTGATAAAGTGAAGGTGGTGCTGTTAGGGCAGGATCCCTATCATGGGGCCGGTCAGGCACATGGTTTGTGTTTTTCAGTTCCGGAGGGTATCCAAAAACCACCCTCACTGGTTAATATTTTTAAAGAATTAAGTACCGATCTCGGAATTGAGGTGCCTGTAAACGGAAATCTTACCAGGTGGGCCGACCAGGGAGTATTGCTGCTGAATGCAACCCTTACCGTTCGGGAAAACCAGGCAGGCTCACACCAGAACCATGGCTGGGAATCGTTTACCGATGCAGCCATTACGTTGCTTTCACAACAGCGGACAGGACTGGTTTTCATCCTTTGGGGCAATTTTGCCATTGCCAAAAGGTCATTGATCGATACTTCGCGTCATCATGTTCTTACCTCCGTTCACCCGTCTCCTTTATCGGCTCACAGGGGGTTTTTTGGTTGCCGGCATTTTTCACAGGTAAATAGCTTATTGCGGCAGCAAGGCATAGAAGAAGTAAACTGGAACCTGGATGAATAATCGCGTTTTATTTTCAAAGATGCATCTGATGCAGCAGTTGAGCCTCTTGACTTTCTTGCTGATTGTCGTGGCATGCGAACGTGACCAAACCTATACCCCGGTTTACAAAGCAACTCCATACACGATCCAGGTGCCGCGTTTTTTTCCAACGGTGTTGAATATACCCCCGGATAATCCGATGACAGTGGAGGGGGTTGAACTGGGACGGTTCCTGTTCTATGATGGCAGGTTATCGGGACGAATCCATCCGGATTCACTGATGAGTTGTTCTACGTGCCACCTTCAGATCCGTTCGTTTGAATGTGGCATCGACCATCCGGTATTTACCGGCGGTCACCCTTTCGGACTCACCGGGATACCCACTCCCCATGCCATGATGCCCATGATCAATTTGGTGTGGTCGGGCAACGGGTACCTGTGGAATGGAAAAGTGTCGCAGGATAATCCCTCCCCGGCCATGCGCAACCTCGAAGATATGACCTGGATGGCGATTGCCGCACCGCATGAAATACATGGTGACACTGCAAAAGTTGCGGCACTGTTTCAGTCCATCAGGGGTTACCCCGATCTTTTTAAAAAGGCATTTGGCTCCGAAAGGGTCACGGTTAAAAATATGGGGCGTGCCATTGCCCAGTTTGTACGGACTTTGATTTCATGCAATTCCAAATTCGACCGGTTCATGCTGGGATCTGCACAGTTAACCCCCTCCGAAAGAAACGGTTATGTACTCTTTATGACGGAACAGGGGGGAGACTGCTTTCACTGCCATGGCGGAAACGGGAATCCTTTGTTTACTACAAATCTGTTTTATAACAATGGGAAAGATTCTGTTTTTACTGATCCGGGCGACAGGTTCTCCATCACAGGAGATTTTACTGATGCAGGTTCATATAAAGCACCCACATTGCGTAATTTGGCATACACAGCCCCATACATGCACGATGGCAGGTTTAAAACCCTGGATGAGGTGCTTGCATTTTACAATTCAGGCCTTGTATGGTCACCCTCGATCAGCCCTCTGATGCATCATATCGTTACCCGGGGTATCAGGCTGACTCCCGGCCAGCTTGCCGATTTGAAATTATTCCTGTTGACACTTACCGATAGTTCATTTGTCAGCAATCCTTCCTTTTCGAAGCCTTTAAAGTTTCCTGATGAAAATTAATGGTATTTTTGGCCCATGATTCAATTTCCAAACTGTAAGATCAACCTTGGGTTGAATATCATCAGCCGCAGACCCGATGGATTTCATAATCTCGAAACAGTGTTTTACCCTGTCTCCCTGCATGAAGCTTTTGAAATCATGCCGGCACCGGACCATGTTTTTGATTTTCAAAGCAGTGGACTGGATATTCCCGGCGACCCGGGTCAAAATCTTTGTGTAAGGGCATACCGGTTATTAAAAGCGGATTTTGGATTGCCTGAAGTAAAAATGCATCTGCATAAAGTCATTCCCATGGGGAGTGGCCTGGGTGGGGGGTCATCAGATGGTGCCTGTACCCTGAAATTGTTGAATGAACTCTTTACACTCAGTCTGACGGGAGAAAAACTGAGGGAGTATGCCCGCCGTTTAGGCAGCGACTGTGCCTTCTTTATTGACAATCAGCCTTGTTTTGCATCAGAAAAGGGAGATCAGATGGAACCCTGCGGGATTGATCTGTCAGGTTATTTCCTGGCCATCATTATTCCCCGGGTGCATGTAAGCACCGCGGAAGCGTATGGGAAAGTGGTTCCTGCAAAACCATTGCGGGGGTTAAAAGAATTGATCCTTCTGCCGCTGGAGAAGTGGAAGGGATTGATTGTCAATGATTTTGAATTGTCTGTTTTTGAAAAGCACCCGGAGATTGAGAGCATCAAGCTTAAATTATATTCTTCAGGTGCTGTATATTCCTCCCTGAGTGGCAGTGGTTCAGCAGTGTACGGAATATTTGTTTCGTTGCCTGATCTCTCCGGTTTTGAAGATTGTTCTTGCCGGGTAATCAAACTATGATCCGACACTTATTACCGGTTTTCAGGTCACTACTTTGGTGCGATCCTATATAGGAAGAGGGCAATAAATCCGAAAATCAAATTGGGAATCCACACGGCGATCAGGGGTGGCAGATCGCCAAATGTGGCAAAAACCGTAAAGATCTGCATGAATAAGATATAAAGAAAGGTCAGGGCCAGGCCAAGCCCCAGGTGAAAGCCAATACCTCCCCGGACTTTTCTGCTTGATACTGAAACTCCGATAAGTGTAAGTATGATCGTAGCGAACGGGAATGCAATCCTTTCGTATTTTTTCACCTTGAATTTGATCAGGTCAGGGTCGCCGCGCATCTCCTTGTTTTT
>CAZVNF010000172.1:0-7561 GCA_964628215.1 uncultured Draconibacterium sp. | reverse complement strand
CATATGATCATGCGGCATCCTGAAAAAGATGCAGGGTTAAAATAATAGCCGGTTTTTATGAAAAAGATAGAAATAATAGTAGAGCGAACAAATACAGGGTATTCAGCCTATGCTCAAAACTATCCAGTTGCTACCACTGGAAACGATTTGGTTGAGCTTAAATCAAATATGATTGAAGCATTCAATCTTTATTTTGAAGATAAAGGGCAACATGTTCGTGAAGATGACCTGAAAGTGACGCTGGATATTGCACAATTCTTCTCGTTTTACAAGGTAATCAATGCCAAAGCATTTTCCGAGCGAATCGGTATGAATCAAAGTTTGCTGGCTCAGTACATTAACGGGAATAAAAAGCCCTCCCCGGTACAAACACAGCGAATCCTTAAAGGAGTTCAACAAATCGGGAAGGAGTTGGCTGAGATCAGGTTTCTGTTTTAAGAAAGAAGATTAAACTTTCTTTGGCTTCCAATGTGGATCAAACTCTTTGACCTGCCCTCCAATGTTTCCAATGTCATAAGAAACAGCATCGTCCCCATGCCTTTTACTCTTATGATTATCAATGATCAGACAGAATGCAATGATCAATTCTGCATTGCAATCATTGTCAGCGGTGATGGCGTAGTTGTCACCTTCAAACCAGCTGACTGCTTCTTTCTCCCACCAGGCTACCTGGGTGTTATTCCTGTAAACTGAATATTTCCTTCCCCGATGACCATAGACATGATAGATGTCCGGGCTGCAATGACATTGATAATGCATCTCCCACCATGAATCTGCTCTGAATTCAACAGTACTATTGTCGTGAAGCCGGATCGTATATTTCGGTTTCCAGAAAAACCATTGCTTATTGATCGTGAGCCTGGCTCCGGCATCATCGTTCCTGAATAGGTTAATTACCGATAATAACCTGAACAGTTCATTTGACGCCTTATATGTTGGTTGTCCGTCAATGAAGATTTGGTATTTATCACCGATAGCTATTTTCTTCTGGTTAATATCTATACGCATATTTTGAATCTTTAACAGTCTCTTTTTCAAGTAATCATGTAAAATTATAACCTCACCTTCATCCGTAGAAGCTCGCCAAAGTCAATGAACAATGAGGAATGAAGAATGAGCAATTTTAAGTAGCCGCAGGTGCCGCGACCGGACAGTGAACCAGTGCTGACCATTATGTACCTGGCAGCATGGAGTTTTAAGGCGGAGCCGTAAGGGCCATTCCAGTTTTGTATTCAGGTGCGATTTAGTAAAAAGTAACTCCCGTTAAGTATGGTAGCAAAGGTCACCCATAACAAGTAGGGGATGTTGATAAAAGCGGCGATGGGTCTTATTTTATAGAACATGATCAGCATCGTAACGATACTTATCCATAATAGAACAATTTCAACCAGGGCAAAGCCAATCAGTTTGAAATAAAAGAAGATGAAACTCCACCCGAAATTCAATAGCAACTGCAATAAAAAAGCCAGGATCGCAAGGTTGCGTTCTTTGCCTGGCTCAAGTTTCCATATCAGGAAAAAAGAAATACCTAAAAGGAAATAAAGGGTTGTCCATACCGGGCCGAACAACCAGTTCGGAGGGTTGAATGAAGGCCTGTTCAGGGTGGCGTACCATTCAGGTATGGCTTGCGCGGTAAACAGTCCGGCAATAGCACCTATCCCCAGGGGTAATGCGACAGACACTACCAGTTTAATTAAGTGTGATGTATTCATAAGTTGAATTTCGATTTACAAAGGTACTTAAAGGTGAGGTTGTCCTTACTTCAATCCATATCTGTTCATAATCTCCCCCTGCTCATCAAAGGCCGACGGAGGAAAAACAAGCCCGAACTTCTCGTTCAGGGCATCTATCTCCCGGTTCTTTGCCTCTGAACCGTCGGGGAAGCCGTTCTCCCCGGTAAGTTCATGAAATATCCTTTCCAGATACTCCTCAAATGGCTGGTTGAAATACATGTCGACAAACCGCAGGGGCGTATCCGATGCATTCCAGAAGGTGTGTTTGATGAGCCGCGGACGCAGGTGCCAGCCACCTGCCTGCACTTCCACCACATCGTCGCCGATGAGGATGCTGCCCGTGCCCTCGAGCACCAGCATGAGTTCATCCAGTTCTTTATGGTAATGGGGCGGGGGACCCATCGTTTTGGGGGCAACGGCACATTCAACGCTGGAATACAGGCCGTTGGTCATAGATGACCTTACCCATGTCCGGATCGCCATGCCCCCATTGTTCTCCAGTGGAGGCAAGGCTGGCAGGAGAACCGGTTTCAATGGATCAGCCGGAGAGGCTGGTTGTTTTCCGCTGAAAACATTGGGCGACATGGCGGCAAAGGCTGCCAGCATGCCCGATTTTATCATAAATTCACGTCTTTCCATATAGCTTATCGCAATTTAGACTTATTCCACGCTAAATTATGAATTCTTTCTTTCATTGCAAAAATTTAACCTTTGGCCGCTCCTTTGTTCGTCCTTCGAACTTTGTGCTTCCCACTTCCGTTTGTCCTTCGTATCTTGTCCTTCGTACTTTTCCCTGGCCAACTGGTTGACTGTTGAGCCCGCTTCAGTTTCCTGAAAAAACAACGCACTGAAATTGAAAATCGTCAGAAACCCTGTGAATGACAAGTTAAAGACCAGTATTACTGATGTTGGAGCGGTAATAGAGATAGCCGTTTTTCCTGATGGGAAAGGGAGTTTTCATCAGGCAACCTTCAAAGCTTACAAGAAATATTAATCTAAGATAATATAATTCATATTATCATAATTCAAATTATATTAATTATATTTGTTCCATGAAATTTATCAACCGACAACGTGAACTGGCATTCCTGGAACAGGAACATCAGCGGGAAGGATCCTCGTTTGTGGTCGTTTATGGCCGCCGGCGGTTAGGGAAAACAGCCCTAATCAGGGAATTTATTAAAGACAAGGTCCAGGCGGTCTATTTTCTTGCCGACAAATCATCTGAGTCAATTGCCATCAGCCTTTTTAGAGATGTAATCACCCGCACGCTGGGCAAACAATTCCTGACCGATGTCTCGTTTTCAACCTGGGAACAGCTTTTCCAATTTTACCTTCAGGATCTTGATTTAACCAAAAAACAGATATTGGTCATTGATGAATTCCAGTACCTGGTTTGGTCAAACCCATCATTTGCATCCATTTTGCAGCGAATCTGGGATGAATACCTCAAAGAACGAAACATCATGCTCATCCTGAGCGGCTCATCGGTAAGCATGATGTTGTCGGAAGTATTGAATTACAACGCACCGCTGTATGGCCGCAGAACTGGTCAAATCCAGCTTGAACCGCTGAATTTTAAATCATTCAGAGAGTTCTATCCTGATTTGGACAACAAATCACAGGTTGAATTTTACGGAATAACCGGTGGAGTTCCCAAGTACATTGAGTTTTTTGATGGCCGTAGGCCTGTTTTCCAGCAAATCAGGAACAGTTATCTGAATGTTGACCACTTCCTTAACCAGGAGGCACGATTCATTTTACTGGAAGAAATCAACGAGCCCATAAACTATTTTTCAATCCTCAAATCCATCGCCGGCGGCAATCATGCAATTTCTGGAATATCCAGCGACCTTAAATTTCCACTTCCAAAACTCACACCTTATTTGCGTACACTTCAGCAGATCGGGTTGGTCGAACGACTGGTCCCTGTCACCGAAACAGCACCGCATAAAAGCAAAAAGGGGTTGTATAAAATCCGGGACCAATACCTGCGTTTCTGGTTCCGGTACATTTTTCCTTACCAGTCGGATATCGCGATGGGTAATATTGACTGGTTGATGGAGAAGATAAAAAAAGAGTTCAGCGATTACATTGCCCCTGTTTTTGAGGAGATTTGCCTTCAAATGGTTCCCTTTTTACTCCCGGGCAAATATACCCGGTTCGGGCGCTGGTGGAATAGCCGCACAGAAATTGACCTTGTTTGTTTGAACACGGATACCCAAAGCGTGTTGATCGGGGAGTGTAAATGGTCTGTGAAACCAGTTGGAACCGATGTTCTGAAGAAGCTGCAGGAGAAATCGAGGGAAATTGATTTTGGGTTTCAGGTGAAAGAAATCAAATACATCCTCTTCTCAAAGAGCGGATTTACAAAAGAGCTGGTTGATTTGAAAAAGACCAATTGTTTGCTGTGTGGCTTTAATGAAAAAGAATTATCCATCAGTGAGAGTTAATAAATAGTTCATTGTATTTTCAAAAAGTTTCAGTTGGGTAGTGGCACGAACCACCTGCATCCTACCTTCATTCCTCATTGCTCATTTTTCCCTTTCTGGAGCTCACATATTCCAAGTTTCCAAAATTGCATGGGGATACTGTTCTGGTAAGTTGTGCCATTTACCAGTCGTAAAGGGCCGATTGTTCTTCGGTCATTTATCATTATTCATTTTCTTCGTAATAATATGAGTAGTCAATCCCTTTCATAAACATTTCGCGGTCGTTTATTTTTGGGGTGAGCGCATTTTCCAGAAGTGTTTTTAGAACACTACTTTTAGTTGGACTCAGCATCATTGCGTTCATGTATTCCCGCTTGCTTATTTTACTCCAGTCTACGCATTTTTTGAGGCGTTTTTTTAATATCAAATCCAACCATATTCTGGCGCTTCTGCCATTACCTTCCATAAAAGGGTGTGCAATGTTCATTTCTACATATTTGTTTACGATTTCATCAAATGTAGTTTCGGGCATTGCTTCTGTTTGCTTTAATGTGTTGCCCAAAAAGCGTGATACGGCAAATTGAAAACCCCCTTTTGAAATATTTTTTTGTCTGATTTGTCCCGCAAAATCATACAATCCGCCAAACAAATAAGCGTGTATAAACCGATTTGCCTTTTTACCCGGAAATTCTTTGCCTAAGGCAATAATACCGGGGTAATCCAACATGTCGGCTAAACGCTTTCTACCATCCGGGGCAAGAAATTTCAACTGGGTAGTAGCACTAACCACTTGGCTGTTTTCTTTCTTCAGTTTCGCTTTAAGATATTTCCAATAGTTGCGGGTTTTGGTGTAGTCGTCCTGGTCGGTAAGCACAGCTACAATATCCAGCACACTAAACCACCATTTGGCGTTTTGCTCGTCCCAAACGGCCCGCACTTCCCGGTCGTCAAAAAAACGGATGGATATTTTTGTATTACTCATAATTTAATGTTATCTGTTCCGTCACACTGTAATTTGTCGTCAATTCGATTCAATTCTTCAACAATCAATCCGGGGATTTGGCTCAACCCAACATTCTCAATATTTATTTGTAAATCGGCTCGACTCAGCGATTTTTTAAAATAATTCCAATCTCCACGATTTTTTTTTCGGTATTTCTGCTTTTGATCTTCATCTAATTCAATATCCATCAATTTGGAATTCTCATCATAAAAGGTCAATCTTTTCAGAATATTCTCCGTAGAGTCAATAATAAGAACCGACTTTATGTCAATTTCTTTTTTATACTTCTTATATACTTGAAGATAGGCGTTTTGTAAACCGGAAGGCACTCCTGAAATGACTGCATTCTCTGGTGTCTTTAACAACAGGTCAAGAACCACACTTGCTTTTTCCCGGTACCCATTCATTGTCAAACATTCACTTTGTATGATTTCAATGGGTTTTTGATAATATTTTTCAACCTCGGCATCTAAATCATAAAATGCAAAGTTCAAATAATCAGCCAATAATTTACCAATTGTAGTTTTTCCAACACAACTAATTCCAACGATATAGATTTTCACAGTTAATCAGGCAGGTAAGTTTTGGTTGATTAAATGATCTCTTCGCCTTTTTTGATCGGTTTCTGGTATCAACAATTTTCCTTGCATCAGAAATAATGATTTCTGGTTTGAGTTTCAGGATTCTGCTTAATGCCTCACCTATAATTTCAATATTGCGTTCTACAGCTTTCCGACCCTTAACGTCACTTTGAAATTCTGAGAAAATTTTCTTTTCCGGGAAAAACGAATTGATTTCAGAGATAGCCAGCTCAATATCTTTGAGCCATTTTTTAATTTCCAGATCCATATACCAATACTTTATTCTGCTCAATTTGTTGAAGCAGAAATGGATTTTTAATGGCCTTATTTTCCAGCAGATCGATTGGCCGGTTCAGCAGATCTTCAAGGGAAAACTTCAACGTGAAATAATGATCGGCATAATCAATCGGATCCGATGATTCAATATCGACAATAAAATCAATATCGCTATTTTCATTGAAGTTAGCAGTCAAAACTGAGCCAAAAACAAAAAGATTTTTTACTTTGTTTTCTTTACAAAGTGTTTTGATCTGGATTTTATAATTGTCTATAAACATGGCACTCTTTTTAACAAAATTACAAAAAAAGAGAGAGACAGATTAAAACAATCACTGATTGTTTCATGACAACCCGTTCACCTTGCTGTAGCTGCTCATTTCACTGGCTCCACTGTTGAAGCTCAGGTACCAGGCGTTAGTTGCACTGCCATGTGTACTACGCCATGAGTAAACGAAGGTGCCGCGACTGGAATGTGAACCAGTGCTGACCGTCAGTTCCCCGGCAGCATGGAGTTTTAAGGCGGAGCCATAAGTGCCGTTCCCGTTTTGTATTCAGGTGCGATTAAGCAAAAAGTAACTCCCGTTAAGTATGGTTGCAAAGGTCACTAGATTTCCGGATCAATGTAATTCAAAGTACGAGTTAAGAAGAACAAAGTACAAAGCTTGGGAATCGCCGGCCTTTGTTCGTCCTTTGAATTTTGTACTTCCCACTTTCCTTTGTACTTTGTACATTGTCTTTCGTACTTTTTCGTGACCAATATGATAAAATTGAGAAACGTCAGAAGTCAGGGCGAGGTGGTCCTTACTGCAATCCATACCTCTTCATAATCTCCCCCTGCTCATCAAAGGCCGACGGAGGAAAAACAAGCCCGAACTTCTCGTTCAGGGCATCTATCTCCCGGTTCTTTGCCTCTGAACCGTCGGGGAAGCCGTTCTCCCCGGTAAGTTCATGAAATATCCTTTCCAGATACTCCTCAAATGGCTGGTTGAAATACATGTCGACAAACCGCAGGGGCGTATCCGATGCATTCCAGAAGGTGTGTTTGATGAGCCGCGGACGCAGGTGCCAGCCACCTGCCTGCACTTCCACCACATCGTCGCCGATGAGGATGCTGCCCGTGCCCTCGAGCACCAGCATGAGTTCATCCAGTTCTTTATGGTAATGGGGCGGGGGACCCATCGTTTTGGGGGCAACGGCACATTCAACGCTGGAATACAGGCCGTTGGTCATCGATGACCTTACCCATGTGCGGATTGCCATGCCCCCATTGTTATCCAGAGGAGGCAATGCCGGCAGGAGAACCGGTTTCAATGGATCTGCAGGCGGGATTGGTTGTTTCCCGCTGAAAACATTGGGCGACATGGCGGCGAAGGCTGCCAGCATGCCCGATTTTATCATAAATTCCCGTCTTTCCATCTGACTAATCATAATTTAGACTAATTCCATGCTAAATTATAAAATATTTCTTTCACAGTCCATTTTAACCTGGCTTATTCGGAAAGTTAACCATAGAAGGTAATCTTATTCTGATTA
>CAZVNF010000171.1:0-7567 GCA_964628215.1 uncultured Draconibacterium sp. | reverse complement strand
CCATGCCCGCATCCGCCCCCGTGCCCATGCCCGCATCCGCATATCGGCACCCATGCAGCATGTGAATAAACGAACCGGCAGAAGATATTTTGATAAAATTATAACACCATGACAAAGAAAAAGAGTTTAAGCGGCAGTGAAAAAAACACCTTTGTAAAATCGGTGCTGGATGTTTTTCAGAACAATCCATACAGCAGTTTTAACTACAAGCAGGTGGCAGGGCGACTTGGCATAAAAGACCGGGCCAGTAAAGACCTCATCAGCCTGATAATCGGGCAATTGTTCAAGAGTCAGGAACTGGCCATGAGCAAGAGGGGGAAATACCAGATAAACCAGGAGAGTCCGCGTTTTACAAAGGAGGTGATAACCTCTCTTACCGGAACTGTCGACATGAAACAGACCGGGAAAGCATACGTCATCCCCGAGGATAAATCGGAAGATGTTTTTATTGCGGCCACCAATACCAACCATGCCCTTCACGGGGATAAGGTAAAAGTATTCATATTTCCCAGGAGGAAAGGGCACAAGCTGGAGGGAGAGATTGCCGAGATCATCAGGCGGAACAAGAAACAATTTGTAGGTACGATAGAGACCTCGAAGAATTTTGCGTTTCTCAGGCCCGATAACGCGACCATGCCGGTTGATATTTTCATACCCAATACAAAGTTGAATGGTGCAAAGAACGGGCAGAAAGTGGTGGTTGTTATTACCGAATGGCCTGCCCAATCGGCCAACCCATTTGGTGAAGTGAAGGAAGTACTGGGTAAACCCGGGGATAACCGGGTAGAGATGCAGTCGATCCTGGCTGAAATAGATTTTCCGTTGTCATTTTCGCCAAAAGCAGAGAAGGAGGCTGCTGCATTTCCGGATACGATTCCAGAGTCGGAAATCGCTACACGCAAGGATTTCCGGCAGGTTTTCACCATTACCATCGACCCGGAGGATGCAAAGGATTTCGATGATGCCATTTCGTTGAGGTCACTGGAAAACGGACATTGGGAAATAGGCGTGCATATTGCCGATGTGTCCTATTATGTAAGGCCGGGAACGGCCATTGATGAGGAAGCGATTGAACGGGGAACATCGGTTTACATGGTTGGCCGCACTATCCCGATGCTTCCGGAACGGTTGTCGAACGGGTTATGTTCGCTGAAACAGGGTGTTGACCGGTTGTGTTTTTCGGCCGTATTTGAAATGGATGAAAAGGCAAAAATATATTCAGAATGGTTTGGCAAGACCGTGATCAATTCCAACCGCCGTTTTTCCTACGAAGAGGTTCAGGCCATCATTGAATCAGGATCAGGAGAGTTTGCATCAGAGGTTGCCATATTCAATAAAGTCGCCCTGAAACTGCGGGAGGAACGGTTTCAGAAAGGTTCTTTCAATTTTGAAACCCAGGAGGTGAGGTTTAAGCTGGACGACCTGGGAAGGCCTTTGGGCATTTATATACGGGAGATGAAAGATGCCAACAAACTCATTGAAGACTTCATGTTGCTGGCCAACCGCAAGGTAGCCGAGTTTATTGGTAAAAAGAAGGAGAATCAAACAGTCAAGACCTTTGTTTATCGTGTGCACGACACCCCGAATCCTGAAAAACTCGAAAATTTCACCTTGTTTGTAGAGCGGCTTGGCTATAAACTCAAGATCAGTTCCAAAAAATCGCTTGCCGACTCTTTTAATAAGTTGTTCAACGATATCAAAGGCACCGGGACGGAGACGATGATTGAAACCATCGCCATCCGTACGATGTCAAAAGCCTATTATTCAACGAATAACATTGGCCATTACGGGCTGGCATTTCAGTTTTATTCCCATTTCACCTCCCCCATCCGCCGGTATCCCGACCTGATGGTACACCGGCTGCTGTTTGATTACCAGCACAATGCCCCTTCGGTTTCCAAAGAGGTTTACGAGCCCATGTGTGAGCATGCTTCGGAGATGGAGCGCCGGGCGGTGGATGCCGAACGGATGTCGGTGAAGTACAAGCAGGCGGAGTATATGCTTGACAAGGTTGGCCAGCAGTTTGATGCGATGATCTCCGGGGTGAGCAAATGGGGTATCTTTGCCGAAATTGTCGGGACCAAATGCGAGGGGATGATCCGCCTGCGCGACCTGGAGGATGATTATTATTACCTCGATGAGGAGAATTACCAGATCATCGGGCAGCGGCATGGATACCGGTTTAAGCTTGGAGATAAAATAAAGATCCGGGTTAAACGCATCGACCTTGCACGAAAACAGATGGATTACGATTGGGTCTCGTGAGAAGGTCCTTCCTTCTATTAATAAATTGTCTGTTTTAAAATTTATTTTTGCAAAAACATTATATAAAAGGCAACCATGAATATTTATTTTAATCGTTGTGTAATAAGCATTGTGGCAGTTTTTGTTTTCCTTTCTTCTGGATTACAGGTGTCATCTCAATCTAAAGATGTCGCCCTGACCATCCACCTCCGCGGAGTGTACGAAAGCAAAATCAGCCTCCTGGGTATGTCGGGATCGAAAACGTACAAACCAATTATTGAAGTTCCTGGCATAAAAAATGGCGAAACAACCAAACTTACTGTTCCCAAAGAACAACTGCCCGGCGAGTTTGTCATCAGGTTCGATTATAAAGATGATGTATCAAGCACACCTTATCCATCCGAAAAAAGTGTGTTTATCTACCAGCAGGACCTTGAACTATGGGTGAGCCCAAAATATTGCAACAACGCCGATAGCACTAATTTCCAGCCAGGTGAAAGAGAAAACTCAACATTTATGCAGTTTTCAAAGGAAAATGGCAAAAAAAAGGAAAAGCTTGGTGTGTTGCAGAATTTTTTGATGAGTTATGACGATACAGAATCTGCGTTTTACCAGCAGGGCATCAAAGAATATGAACAGCGGAGGCTGGCCTATAACCAATGGCTTAAGACGCGGACCAAAGAAGATAAAGAGCTGTTTGTAAGTAATTTATATTGTTTTCAGTATGTGCCGGAAATATCTCTGAAAGGAGACGAAACCGCCCGGATTTACAGCCTGATCAATCACTATTTTGATGGCATGGATTTTAAGGATCCCCTGCTCATCAAAACATCCAATATTAACAAGTGGATGGATAATTATGTAAACCTGTATGGCCAGCTTTCCACCACTACTGCTTTGCGCGATTCCCTGTTCCCGCTGGCCGGAAAAACCGCCATTGAAAAAGCGCGGCAGGGCGATCCTGTGGTATATGGCTGGATGGTGGATTATTTTTACAAAGGCTATGAAGCAAATGCCATTGATGCCGGAATGAAAGTATTGGAACCCTTCCTGAATGACCCCAATTGCCTCACTTCCAAAAGGCAGGAGATTGAACGCAGATTGAAAGGGATGGAAACACTTGTAGCAGGAACAAAAACGCCTGGTATTTCCATGAAAGCGCCGGACGGCAGCCTTTTTGAGCTGAACAAATTCGAAACAAAGAGCAGGTATATTCTGCTCCTTTTCTGGTCGGCGGGGTGCAGCCATTGTGTTGAGCTGGTTGATGCCGTTTATCCCTGGTCGAAGCAGGAGGATGTTAAACAGAAAATCAGCGTTGTTGCGATCAGCCTGGATGATACCGCCCCGGATGTAAAATTGTGGGAGTTGAAAAAACCCAAACTCGAAGGCTGGAACCACCTGCACGACGCAGAAGGCGTGCGCAGTAAAGTTGCCGGCGATTATTATGTGCTGGCCACGCCGGTAATGGTGCTGGTTGATGCCAAAACAAGGGAAATAGTGGCCTTGCCAAATACCCTTAATGAATTAACCAGGGCTGCAAAGTAACCTGTGTAAAGCAGGGTCAGGTACTGATTTTTCCCTGTCAGGGTTTCACGCCAGTTTTTTACGTTCCACCAGGTCGAAAAACACCTTGTGGTAGGTTTCGCTGACAGGAATATACTGGTCGCCGATCTTTATGCGGTTCCGTTCGATCGATTCGATTTTATCCAGGGCAATAAAAAAGGATTTATGTACGCGGCAGAACTGTGGCTCACGTAAAACCTCCTCCAGTTTCCGGGCATTCATGAGGGTCATGATCCTCCTTGTTTTTGTAACAATGCGCCAGTAATCACCCATTCCTTCAACGTACAACACATCGCCGTTTTCGATCCGCTCCATCCGGGTTTCTGTTTTCACAAAGAAAAATGACGTCTCAGCAGGCTTGGCTTTCCCTGCTTCCGGTTTGGATGCTCCTGAATCTATTTGCATGCGCTCACACACTTTGTTTACTCCTTTGATGAAACGCTCAAATGAGATAGGTTTCAGCATATAATCCACCACATCAAGTTCAAAGCCCTGGATGGCATACCGGTCATAGGCCGTAGTAAAAATAACAAAAGGCCTGTATTTCAATGCATTCAACAGTTGGATCCCGGTAAGTTCTTCCATCTGAATATCCAGAAAAATCAAATCAACCTTGTTCGACCGGATGTATTCAATAGATTCTATGGCATTGTCGAATGTTCTCAACAGGTTAAGAAAAGCCACCTTGGAACAGTAATCTTTAATGATGTCGAGCGCCAGTGGCTCATCATCAATGGCAATACAGTTGATATTCATATCAAAAGGATTAAAGTGACATGGAATAATTCATCTCCGGAATTAATAATAAGCTGATGTTTACCAGGATACAGCAGGTTGAGTCTCCTCCTGATATTGGTTAGCCCGATTCCGCCAACCTGGTCCCGGGAAATGGCGGGATTCTTTCTTATATGGTTGCTCACATCAAACCTGATCTCGTGAGATCCTATGTCTAAATTGATCAGGATTCCCGGACTTGCTACACTTCTGCTCCCATGTTTAAATGCGTTTTCAACAAAAGGGATGAGCAGCATGGGAGCGATCGTTCTTCCTTCAACGTTGCCTGAAATAGTGAGCTCAACAAAATCTTTGTGCCTGATCCGGAGTTTTTCAAGCTCAATAAAACTCTTGAGATATTCGATTTCCTTCTCCAGCAGTACATTGTCTGTTGTGGCATCATAAAGCATATAGCGCATGATCGACGACATTTTCATCACTGCCTCAGGGGCATCTTCCGATTTTTTATAAACCAGGGAATAAATGTTGTTCAACGTATTGAACAAAAAATGCGGATTGATTTGCGACCGTAGCAAAGCGAGCTCCCCGGATTGTTTTTCAAGCAGCAACTCAGTTCTGAGTTTTTGCGTGTCAAACCAGCCAATGGCCAGTTGGATAAGTAGCGCATATATGCAGTAAATGGTCACCAGCCGGATGGAGTTAAACCACCAGCCGTTGTCAATAACTAATGGTCCTGAGGATTGTATGTGGCTGTATCCAATGTATTTCCAGAAAAGATATTCCAGCCAGACACGAAAAGGGATCAATACAATAATAACGCATATCAGCAACAGAACAGGGTACAGTTTATTTCTTCTGGTAAAAAACAGTCCGAATGTGAAATAGAAACTGTAAAACGTGATGAAACTGGTAAATGGATAAATGGTGATTTCCGAAAACGGGTCGTATGATTTGTCCAGTGTAAGCATGGCAATACCAAGCAGGATCTGGTTGAACATGTATATCCAGAAGGCAGCGTGTATCAGTATCTTGTACTTGGTCTTCATCTCATGTTGTTGAAATACAAGCACAAAGTAACAACAGCGGAGTTGAAAAACCTAATGAAATAACAACAAATCGATCAGGTTGGCGGTTTGTCCGGTCATGGGTGCTTTTCTGCCGATCAAATTTTACCTCCACGGGGAAGACGCACAGACGCAAAAAATTCGTATGTTTGAAGAAGGGAAAGTTCCTCAATTTATTATTTCTAACGTGACGGTTCCAACTGTACAGTTTTCCCGATGGTGTTGGATTATGCTCTTACTGTTACTTTTTACAGGCAACATCTCCTTTGCCCAGAAACAGTATAATTTTTTCTATGGAAAAATCTTACAGGCAGGAACAACCACAGGAATGCCCGGGGTAAATCTTTCTGTTGAGGGGAAAAAAACCGGCACAGTGACTGATAGAACCGGTGTGTTTTCCTTTTTCATCGACAGTCTTCCTGCAACGCTCATCGTAAGTTCTATCGGGTTTGAAACAAAAACCATACTGCTCGATGGCACCTCTTTCTCGCTTACATTATATCTTTCCCGCAAAACCACGGAGTTGCAGGAGGTGGAGATCAGGGCCAATATGCATGAAGCATTTTTTAAAGACGATCATTACGCGGTTCTGGATTATGAAATAGACAGCAACCTGGTTTACCTGTTGATTTTCAGACAGAAATTGACAAAAGCGGAATTGATATGCAAAACAATTTACGGAGATACCGTTGCAATGTCGGGGCCATTTTATTTCAAACCCGACAGATTATTCAAAGATTGCCTGGGAATCATGCATGTCCTGAGTCACGATTCAGGTTTCCAGGTGTTTCGCCAGGAAAAGCAGCTGCATTTGATCCACCCTGTCAACCTGAAAAAATTTGATGATGTGCTTAAAAACTGTGTGGCAGCCACTCCGGAGGTCTTGTTTTTTCAAAAAGTCATCAACCGCGGCATGGGTGTGGAGTATTATGGCGTGAACCGAAAAACCCTTCTGCAAAAATCAATTGCTCAAATAACAGATGAGAAAAAAATGAAAATGCTGAGGCGTAATTCCAGGGATGCACAATTGCTTGGGAGCCGGATACAACCTGATTCAAGAGAGGATTTTGTAACCTGGAATTATGTGCATAAAATTCTTTACCGTCCAGTCCTGACTTCGCTTTACCTGGTTGGAACTTATACCTGTATTTTTAACACTCCCGAACGGCAGATGGAATTTTATGATGCGGCAGGGAATTTTTCGTACAAGCTTGCCATGAAAATAGACAAAGTAAATGATGGCAGGTGGACGAATGAACTGATAGTTGATGAGCGGTCAGGCAAAGTTTTTACTACATTTGTTTCCAACGGACAGTTGAGACTGTATGAAATAGACTTGAATTCCGGAATATTGAAAAAACGGCAGACCTTGTTTCATTTCTATCCGGAAAAGGTTCGGGTGTACAACGATTTCATTTACTATATGTATGATGTTTCCGCTGATCCGGATAATAAAATGTTGTTCCGGCAGAAATTATAACCTGCCTCAACCCCCAAACCCCTTCTCCTGAAGGAGAAGGGGAGTATTCCCTCTCCTTGAGGAGAGGGTTAGGGTGAGGCTGATAAATCTAAAACCAACACACTATGGAAATCATTCAAAATGAAGAAAATGCAAACCAATCCGGGTATCCTGAACCTGGTGTATTTGATGTATTCGGCCATGCCTGGGAGATCCTGAAAAGGAATATCCCGGAACTTTTGCTGGTACTTTTTGTACAAATGCTGCTATCGATCCCGATGGGATTTGGCAACATGTTTTTTCCCGGCTATTTTGGTGGCGAATTCACCGCCAGCTTGTTCAGTGTGATCTATGGGATACTTATCATGATGCCGGTGAGTTACGGTTCTTCATGGGTTTTTCTGAAAGCTGTGCGTGGAGAGCCATTCAGGGTGCAGGACATGTTTTTCGCCTACCAGTCGTTCGGAAATATACTGCTAGCCAATCTGCTTGTTTTTTTAAT
>CAZVNF010000170.1:0-7595 GCA_964628215.1 uncultured Draconibacterium sp. | reverse complement strand
CCTTTCAGGGCTGCATGGGTATCATTTACCGGATGCACAGGGCTTCACCCTGTGTTAATAGATTGAGCCCTTTCAGGGCAATAGACAAGCATTCTGTTAATTTTTCAACCCCGAAACTTGAGCTAATTCGTATTTCATGAAAAATGTGAATCAAGTTTTAGGATTCAAATGACTGAAGTATAATAAAAAGAAGGAGGAATTATTGTAAATTTACCCATTCAGTTTGCCAGATAAAATCTTCGTGTAATGAAAATAACCCTTTCAGTTTTCTTTCATCTAATATTGCTGACCCTTTTATTTGCAGGTTGCTCCCAAAAATATATGGTGATTACAGAGCCCGCAACCATGCCCCCTGCCCGAAAATTGTCTCATCCTCCCCGTGTGGCCCTGGTGCTGGGTGGAGGCGCTTTTCGCGGTATTGCCCATGTTGGAGTGCTCAAGGTATTCGAAGAAGAGAAGATCCCCATCGACCTGATTGTTGGAACAAGCGCCGGAAGCCTGATCGGGGCACTTTACGCGGACAATCCGCATGTTGACAGCCTTTACCCGCTTATTAATACCACAAAGTCAAAGGATGTGTTCGATTTTTCACTGTTCTATTCAAAACTGGGTTATGTTTCAGGAAAAAAACTGCAGGCTTTCGTTTCAGGGAATGCTTCGGTAAAAAATATTGAAGAGACCCGGATTCCGTTTGTGGCCATCACTGCCGACCTGCACAAGGGTACGCCGCTGGTGCTTGCATCCGGGCCGCTGGCGCCTTCCGTCAATGCTTCCTGCGCCATCCCCGAGATTTTCGTACCTGTTAAAATGTACGGCAAAACTCTTGTTGACGGTGGTGTACTGAACAATGTGGCCGTGGATGTAGCACGCGACTATGGCTCTGCCGTAGTGATAGCGGTTGATGTGATGCATGATTTCGACACCGTCCCGGTTATTAAGAACAGGAAAACCATCTCCAAACGAATTGCAGCCATGACCATGCATCTGCTGAACTACCAGAGACTGAACGAGGCAGATGTGGTGGTGATCCCCGACATGAACGGAATGCCTTTGCTGAGTGATAAATATAATCAGCCCATGTATGATGCCGGTGTAAAGGCGGCAAGGGATATGATGCCGAAGATCAGGGAAATCCTGGTAAAAAATGGAATCAGATAGCCAGCAAGTATTCAGGTTACCTTTTCAGCAGCCATGCATCTTTATAGGTCATCTTGATCACCTTTAATTTCTTCATGGCTGATGCCTTATCAGGAGACTCATATACTGAAATCCTGAATTTGCCCTCTTTCTCATCAGTTTTCGCATCAGGATATTCACCGGATTTCAGGGAGGCGACCATTTTAGTGGCTGCATCCAGGGTAAGACCCGATTTTATAATGATGGAATAAAATACGGATAATGAATCATGAGGCAATACGGACAATTCTTGTTTAACGGTTTTCGCAGCCGGCCGGACAGGAGGTATAATTGAGTCCTTCTTCTGCTTCGACGGATAGGTGCCACAAACATAGGCTTCACCTTCAGGATCGGAAACTTCACCAAACCAGGCACACGCGTAGTTTTCATAAACTGCAATCCCTATCGCATTCCACTGTTTTCCCTGCCATTTGCCGGTATTCAATAAAAAACTGTTGAAGTAATCCTCTGTTTCCCATACCATGATGATGGTATCTTTCACCAGGGGATTATTCTCCCAGTAAACGATTTCATAGGCTTTGGACGGATATTTCGTCAACTCACGCGGTTTATCCCATACGGAACTCTTCTTTGTTTCATCTTTCGGATAACAAAACGGAGTCCATTTTCCTTTATCTGACCATGAATGGAAATTACATGCTCCCTGGTCGGGATGATGAAGAAAGAGGTCCCGGGCATGCAATGCTGCCACATGCGACAACGATTTTGACAACGGAACAGGAGGGAGGTTGTGGCTTTTCCGGTATTCATTGATAAGCTGGTATAACTCTATTTCACTGTTACTGATACAGAAATTTCCAGGTACGGGAGGTCCTTGCTTCTGCAATGGCTGACTATTGCCTGACTGGTATCCGGATAAGAATATAATCAGCAAACAGGCTGATATCAAAGTACTTTTAGTCTGATTGTGTTTCATTTTTCAGAATCCGGCGGCAATGTCTGATTAGCGCTGATTACCAGGTTGTTTCCAGTATCAATCAAGCGCGCATAAAAAGAATATGCGCCAAAGTTATTCTCAATTTTTAACAATAGCTTGTTCCATCCCGGTTTCATCGTTAACTCAATTTCTGCCTGATCGGGTTCGGCAACTCTCTCTCCAAGATACCGGTATACCTCTTTATCATTGAAAAATACTTTTCCCCCGTCATCGGTTCCAATGAATAGCGTTGTTTTGCGGTTATCGGGAGAATATACATAAGTAAGGGCATAGGTCACGACCAGCTCATGGGGATGAACCTTTTCATCGAGGGTGACACATCCGTTCAACGGGGTTTGCATGTAAGTCCACCTGATAGGATGTTTTGTAGTGCGATTGTAGTCTTTTTGCAGGTCTGTTATAGTTTCAGGGAGGTAAACGGAATCGAGGCCGCGCCGGGTCATGCCAATCCTTCTGGGATTGGGAAACGGGCCCAGTATGTACCATTCCGGTATGTAAGTGCGTTTGGGTTCCATGCTGATACCATCCAGTCCGATATAAAATGCTTTTGAGAGTTCATCCTTTCCGGTAACAACGAAACGGATATCTATGGATTGCCCCTGGTTTCGGAGGTCTTTCAGAGTCACTTTCCCACTTGGCAAAATGTATGGCGAATAGCCACGGATGGCACCTGCCCTGGTGCCATTTACATAGATATCTGCATTACCGTAATCTGGTCCTTTCGAATAATAGAGGTTCATATCATAGGTGGATTCTTTTAAACCATTGATATCGAGGCTAAATGAGGATTTATCCCTTGATTCGATCAATATCTGCTTGTTTTCACCCCATTCAGGCCCTTCATTCGACATATCCAGTACCTTCGATTTTAAACCTTCAAGTCTGAATTTCAGTTTCTCAGCTTCGTACATACGTGCCGGTTTTACAATGCGCAGCGGAATGCGCTGACCTGCAATGGGAAAATGCGGGAATGGCTGATGGGGTTCCATCTGGTACCAGTAAGCCGTTGAACTATAATCGGCGATATCATGGTTTCCATGTCCATGTTCGATCGTAACCTTAATATTCTTTTTGAACGGAACAGGGTCTGCGATATGGAACCGATATGCGGCAATCTGTCCCAGTGTATCATTCTTATATATTAACCCGGCATAAGGGCCTGCAAATTCACCCTGATTGAAATACCATCCGCCGGAAAAATAATCCTCAGTTCCAGTTCCCTGTATTGATGGTTTCTTTTCGCCATCTACATAGATCATCTCGTCACCTTCCAGAAACCCCAATCCTCCATCATACGATTGCACATTCAGGTTCATTCCTACAAGATGTCCTTTGCCTTCTGCTTTGAGTATCACGAAATTAGAATCATAGTTGGTCCTGATACTGCGGTTCCACTGTGCATGAAAATAGGCTACATCCGATTCTAGCGCTCCTTCAAATTTCTGATAACTGATCTGGTAAAGAAACCCAAAAACCTCCTGCCGGGTTTCATTGGCAACTTCGATCCTGGCAGCCCGTTCAAATGGCATTGGAAAATAACAAATATAACCGCCGCTGGTCATTCCAAGATATTGGGAAATATATGGCCTGTATTTAAAACCACTTCCGAAAAAATCACCGAATGGAACTTCTACGGAAGGTTTCGATTCGTCATCCCAATATATCCTGAGTACCATGCGCCGCAGAAAATAGGGGTCTCTTGAATCGATGGCAAACCACATGCGTACGATCATCCCCGGACCTTCTGCATTAAAAATGGTGACATTTTTTCCCGGGGCTATGCTGATCTTGTCGTTGTTGCCCCCTGATGTATCGGCACTGGAAACCTGTATCATTTTACAGTTTTTCAGGTAGGGAAGAGCTGCCGGGGATAATAAATGCTGAATATCAGTACGATAGCCCGTATTGCATGAAATCAGGCTCAGCAAAACAATCAACCCTGAAATAACAGGCAGGGTGAGGAATTTTTTCATAAATCAGTCTTTCAACCCACAAAGGTAGTCTATTTCTGATTTTCCTCTATCAGCATTTTTGCAATAATGGCATCCCAGATATAGTTTGAAGGGCAATTCAGCACTTCGTTATCCGGACTGTACGATTCCCAGTAATTATGGTTTTTAGAAAGCTGTACGGTTACCGCATTAACCATTTTACCAGCAAGTTGACGGGCTAAATCAGTGTAGCCATATTGTTTTAACCCATCATAAACGAGGTAGTCCCAGGGCATCCATACCGGGCCATTCCATTTACAGCAGTAATCGACATTCGGACTGTACCATTGATCCTGCGCTGACAATGTGGGTACACCATATTTTCGCCAGAATTTTGTTGTATCTGTCAGGGTCTGAATCAGCCTTGCTGCCCGGTCTTTCGGAGCAGCCTGCGCCCAAAGGGCCAGAAAACCAATGATCTCCTGCCTTTTCAAATCACGCGTCATGAACTGGAAAGAGTGATCTTTTTTGTTGATTGAATAGTAAAACCCGGTAGTCTCATCCCACATCCTTTCATTCACCAGTCTTGAAGTTGACTCAGCCAGCTTATTCCATTGGTTTGCTTCCGCAGCCTTTCCAAGAATTCTGGCCATTTCCGACAGACTACGTTCTTCTTTGATCACCATCAGGGTGAGATCAAGACATTCCAGTTCATCGGAAATATCTTCCTTGTCAACATCAAGATAGCGATCAGCCGAAACCTGGAAGACCGCATTGTACCAGTCACGTACATTTTCAATGATGCCGTATGGCCCCCATTCAAAAGTGCCATCCTGATCGGTATCCCTGTTTTTAATCAGCCATTCCACATACCTGGTACCTGACTCATACGCTTCCTTTAGAAACTGTTTATCCTTTCCTGCCTCATATACCTCCAGGTTGATCCAGCTGAAAAACGGGGCAGAGGTGGTCGACATGTTTTTATGCGGATAATCCTGTAATCCGCGCGGCCCGTGACGATAAGCAATCAAACCGTCTTCACGCTGCTGCTCCATATAAACCTGCTGGGATCCCTGGGCTGATTTCGGGTCCATATAGGCGTAGGCCATCATACTCAGCGATTCGTGTAAAACCTGGTGACCGTGTCCCCATCCCCATATGGGGTTGCGCGAAAAAACATAGGAATTGAACCTGGTTTTTCCGGCAGGAGGGTACATGCATCCGCGAACCAGGTTGAATGCGCTCAGGTAAGCCAGCTTTTCCGACTGATTTTCAAATTTGATCCTGGGCACTTTTGCATATAAAATAAGGTTGTCTTCAAAATAGGATTTAAGCATGAACGTTTTTACCGAATCTATCCTGCGGATCAGTAAGGCCGGATCGTCCTTCTGATCCTGGAATCCGCGCATATACCTGAAACTTACCGACTCACCTGGTTTTAACCTCTTTTTCAGGTAAAGTGCAATAAAATCAACCAGCCCGTCTGTTTTCATATTCAATGAATCAACCCGTTTGTCTGAATAAAAGTCGGTTTTAATTACATTGTAAAAGGAGTTCATATCGCCGGAATAACCTCCGTAGGAGGCGGCTTCACGGTTACTGCTGAAAAAATCCCTCACCTTTAAAGGATATCCATATTCTACTTTCAGACTGCTGATCAGGCGATATGGGCTTTCATTCCGTTGAGTAAGGTAACCGGCTGAAGAACTGACATACTTCATGATCTCCATCGAATCATTTCCTGTTTCCAATACAGGATATACTGCCACGTCATGCGGAATTTTATCTGTGTTTTTAACCTCCATGTCAACTATGGCAATTGATGAACTATAGACAAAAAAGGTCTCTTTGACATGGATACCGCGAAATGGTTCATATTCGAGTACAGCCATATCCGGAAAGGAAAATCGTACCAGGGGTTTCACTAAAAACTCATTCATACGGGGAATAACAACCTCATCCACCTTCCAAAGGCAGTACATTGAACCGGCCTGATCCGAAGAGTAGGTGAGAGGCCTGTCGCCGGAGTAATAATCCATCTTGTATGCCTTATCACCATAAAGTTGTGAGCGTGCCATTGCGGCAGCATAAGTGGTATATAGCGGATCGCCGGCACCGGCGCTGATGCGCAGGTATTCTTCGATGGGTTTGAATTGTTGGGCAATCGTGGTGATGCCAATAAAACCGGCAAGAACCGATAAAAATAATTTCTTCATTGTATGGAAAATTTCAAACAAAATCATGGCATGAAAGTAAGCATTATTCAAATATCCGGTAGTGATAAACAATTTGTACTTTCGCAAACTAAATTTAATTATAATTTCTAAAATACTATAAAATGGCATTATTAAACCTCATTGAACCGGAACAGGCAACAAGCCCTGTTTCTGAAATTTACGAAAACATGACAAAAGCAATAGGATTTGTTCCTAATGCATTTAAGGTGTTCAGTCCAAGTGCGCATATTCTTAAAGTACAGGTTGAAAACCTTGGGTATTTCATGCGTCACAAAACACTGGGTGGTAAATTACTGGCCTTTATCCGCCTGCTCGTTTCCGAACAGGAGCAATGCGTGTATTGTGTAGGAGCAAACTCCGGGATATTACTGCAATATGGAGTGCTGCCCGACATGATTACTGAAATTAAACTGGATCCTTCAAAGGCACCTTTAGATGAAAAAGAGCTTGCAATGCTGCTTTTTGTCCTGAAAGTTGTAAAAAATTCCAATTCTATAGAGCAGGTTGATGTTGACAGCCTCAGGTCGCTGGGTTGGAACGATACTGAAATTCTGGAAGCAACTTACCATGGAGCAACACAGGTAGGGGTGGATAAGATTTTCAATGCGTTCAAGATCAGCTCGGATTTATAAAACAGGTGGCTCAAATTTCGTCCGACCGGATGATCTTGCTGCCATCAACTCCTGCAAGTATCCTGGTGATCATGCTTTTTGCAACCGCTGAGGCATGAACACCACGGTACTTCCTCAATCCCCCCACCAACAAGGGACTAACCAGGTTCATTAAAGAAATGCCCAATTTCTCCCCTGATCTGAACTCCTTCCTTTCTCCCAGTAAAAAGGAGGGTTGAAGTATCTGAAGACTTTTAAATGGGATCAATTGCAGGTCCCGTTCCATTTCTCCCTTTGTACGAAGATAGAAATTGGAGGATGCTGCATTTGCACCAATGGAGGACACAACCGCAAAGCGGGTAACCCCGGCCAGCTGGCAACCGTATGCAAATTGTACCACATAATCGTGATCAACAACATACTGCTTTTCCTTGCTTCCCGCTGTTTTAATGGTTGTTCCGAGACAACAATACCCATGACCAGCTTTAAATGCGCCGATCACGGCCGGCATTTGCCCGAAGTCAATCACCTGCTGCTGCAGCTTTTCATGAACCATTCCCAGGGGTTTCCTTACTACCGCTATGACCTTATCATAGGCAGGTTCAGAAAGTAATTGAATTAAGAGCTGTTCACCGACAAGTCCGTTGGCACCCGCAATAATCGCAGTTTCGTGATTATGTAT
>CAZVNF010000169.1:0-7747 GCA_964628215.1 uncultured Draconibacterium sp. | reverse complement strand
AGGTTGAATCGCTGCCGCAACCCGTTACCATCAGGTTACCCGATAATTCCATATCCATTACTTACACGGTACAGCAGTTGGGCGATAAAATCACAGTACTGTACCGGCGCAATATCAGCAAAATACTGTTTCTGCCCGGGGAATATATGAGTTTAAAAGAATTGTACGATCACATCGTGAAAAAGCATGCCGAACAAATTATCCTGAGAAAGTAAGACTTCATGCTTAATTTAAGAATCTTTCTGATTATCCTTGTAACTTTAATCGGCAACGGGTTGAGTGCCCAGGTATTCCCGGTTTCTTCCATACCCGACAGCCTTAATGAAAATGCAAATTGTGTAATCAGGGAGTATACCCGTGAGATTGAACTGAAATCGGCAAACAGCGGTACAGAAAGGACTAGAAAGGTAATTACCATTTTAAACAAAGAAGGTGAAAACAGGGCCCTTCTCACCGTAATATATGACAAAAACTTATCCGCAAGCATAAGCCAGATAATCCTGTACGACCGGAACGGCAACAGGATAAAAAAGGTGAAACCGGCAGAAGTTGAAGATTCTCCCGCCTTTGGCAGTGCGGAACTATACTCCGACAACCGGATGAAGTACTATATACCCCGGTATGCGGAGTATCCTTATACGGTGGAGTACATTTATGAAACCACATTTACCAACCACATCAGCTACGGGTACTGGCATCCTGCAAGCGATTTCAACATCTCGGTTGTTCATGCCAGTCTCATTCTGAACTATCCTGATGTCCTGAAAATAAACCGGAAGGAGGTCGGTGTGGCGCGAAAATCATCAGACCTTCTGAAGAACCGGATTACCGAAACCTGGGAAATTACTAACATCAGGGCATTGATAGATGAACCTTTTGATGTCAGTTTGTCTGAACGTACTGCCGGAGTTTACCTGATGCCGGCCGAGTTAATTTACGGACAATATCACGGCAGTGCCGAAACCTGGGAAAAATACGGACGGTGGATTTATGATCTTTGGGCAGGTAAGGACATATTAACCGATAAAGAGAAAATAAAAGTCGGGGCTCTTTTAACCGATAAACCGGATACAGTTGACCGGATAAAAGCGCTGTATAAGTACCTGCAGGAGAATACCCGGTATGTGTCTGTTAAACTTGGCCTTGGAGGTTACCAGCCATTTGATGCCGCCACGGTTGCCGAAACCGGTTACGGTGATTGCAAAGCACTCACCAACTATATGCATGCGTTGCTTAAATTTGCCGGCATTCAGTCATTTCCGGCACTTGTTTCTTCCGGAAGATACATTGTTCCTGTTTTTGCCGGGTTTCCGAATTTCCACCAGTTCGACCATGTGATTTTATGTGTTCCTTTTCCCAAAGATACCATCTGGCTTGAGTGTACCAGCCACAAAATGCCATTTGGTTACCTGGGTGATTTTACTGACGACCGGGAGGCTCTGCTGATCACTGAAAACGGCGGGATATTTGCCCGCACACCCAAATACGATGCCGGTGACAACCTCAGATTATGTGCTGCACGTTTTACCATTGATTCAACCGGTAACGCTTCCGGTGAAATAAGTACAATTTACCGCGGACTCCAGTACGACAATGTTTTTGAATTGATTTGGTCAAACTCCGCCGACCAGAAAAAATGGTTGTATGCAAATTCATCGCTGCCGGCACTGCAGATAAACAGTTTTTCAATTCTTAACCACAAAGACATGCTGCCTGAAGCCAGGGTTAATGAGTCGCTGGTTTCAAAAAACTATGGTTCCCTGTCTGGTAAATATATTGTGCTTCCTTTGAATTTGGTGAATGCGCAGAAACCGGTTCAGAAAATGCTGAAGCCCCGGTTATCTGAAATTGTGATCAACCGGTCGGTTACTGAAGTAGACACCATGCTTTACGAAATTCCGGCAAAATATAAGTGGGAGTCCCTCCCCGAAGGAAAGAACATCCATTCATCATTCGGAGAGCTGACTACTATTATTTCTGCCAAAGGAAGTGAGGTAGTTTTTGTCCGGAAATTAACAATCTGCCAGGGCCGATATCAACCGGATGATTATAAGGAATTGTATGATTTTATCCTGGGGGTATCAAAGGCTGACAATGTTAAAATGATCCTGGTAAAACAGACACCATAACAAATGGCGTATCATGTTGATTTTTATAGTATTTTTGCCATATTATCCTTACTCACTTAACCTTACAATCCTGCCACTATGCGCTACCTTACACTTTTACTGCTGCTTGCTGCAGTTACTTTCTTTTTTCCCGCAAATGGTTCTGCACAAAATGATATACCGATTCATCCTAATCTTGTCGGTGAAGGCAAATTCTTAGGGATTTCTCCGCCGCTCAGAGACCTTCCGGCCATTACAGACGAAGAGTTTGCCGCCATGAAGGAAAAAGCCCTCAAAAAAGCTGCAAGTAAAGTAATCAAACCACGCCTTTACCCATATGCAGAAACTGCGCTTCCCAAAGGGGAGGACGCCGTGTGGCAAAAGGAGATGGGACAATCAGCAGGATCAAGAGCTCCGGTGGTGAATTTCGAAGGGCAAACAACTTCTTCGTTCCCCCCTGACTGCAATGGCACAGCAGGGCCGAACCACTATATGCAAACAGTGAATACTACCTACGCCATTTATAATAAAACCGGAACAAAACTGGCCGGTCCTACCAACATGAACCTGTTGTTTGGTTCAGTAGCCGGAGCAACCTGCAACGATGGAGATCCGCTGATTCAGTATGATGAACAGGCCGGACGGTGGCTGGCTGTAGAGTTTTCGCTTTGCGGGTCAAATGACCTGATGCTCATAGCGGTGTCAACCACCAACGATCCGACCGGAACATGGTACCAGTATTCCTTTGATGTAACAGATATGCCCGATTATGAAAAAATCGGGGTATGGCAGGATGGCTACTATATGGGTACGAACACCAGTTCGGGCAATGATATTTATGTGTTTGAACGTTCAAAAATGTTGCTTGGGCAACCTGCGCAAATGGTGGCCTTCGACAATCCAAACCGTCCAGGCCCCAGTACCGGTTTTCTTTGTGTACCACCCCTGGATAATGACGGGGCGTCAGCTCCGTCCGGAACTCCCGGGATGTTTATTGCATTTAACGACGATGCGGTGGGAGGAGGATCGGACCAGCTCTGGCTGTATAATTTAACCGTGAACTGGGTAACACCTTCCGCCTCTACATTTGCCCGCACGCAACAGTTGGGAGTAACTCCGTTCGACAGCCAGTTCACCGCAGCATGGGATGATATTACACAACCAAATACCCAAAAACTGGATGGAGTGCCACAGGTGATCATGAATGCACCGCAATACCGTAATTTTGGCACTTATCAAACGATCGTGTGTTGCCATACCGTGGATGTTGATGCTACCAATCACGCCGGTATCCGATGGTATGAATTAAGAAAAACTCCACCCGCCACTACCTGGACCATCAGGCAGCAAGGTACTTTTGCCCCCGATGCCCACTCCCGTTGGATGGGAAGCATCATGCTGAATGGAGGCGGAAAGATCGCGCTGGGGTACTCCATTTCCAGTTCCACTGTCTATCCCGGTATCCGTTATTGCGGACAATCGGCCAGCGGCTATGCCAGTGCGACCGGTATACTTGACATACCCGAGGAGATCATTCACACAGGAACTGTGGCTCAAACCACATACAACCGGTGGGGCGATTATTCACTTTTATCTGTTGATCCGGTTGACGACCAGACTTTCTGGTATACTACCGAATATGTTAAAACCGGAGGCACTACCAAGGGAACCAAGATCGCTTCCTTTAAATTCGGAAATGATCCTGCCGTGACCACCCTTGCCCCAACTTCCGTAACCGGTACAAGCGCCACCTTCAACGGAACAGTGAACCCCAACGGCCTGGCAACAACCTGGTATTTTCAGTGGGGAACCACTGTGAACTATGGCAACAGTACAACCATCGCGTCAGTGGGATCCGGAACGACCGCGATTGCTGTAAGTTCAAACCTTACAGGATTAACCGCAGGAACCACCTATCATTACCGCCTGGTAGGGGTCAACTCCGATGGAACAACCTATGGGGGAGATATTTCATTCATCCCCGGGGCTGCTTCAGTAACTACAACCACGGTATCTGCCATCACCATGAATTCAGCCATGTCGGGAGGAACAGTTACTACAGATGGAGGATCAGCCATTACAGCCCGAGGGGTTTGCTGGGCAACCACTGCAAATCCTACAACTGCCAACAGCCATACCACAGATGGCACAGGAACCGGCACATTTACCAGTGCAATCACCGGGTTAACCTCAAACACCCTTTACCATGTAAGGGCGTATGTAACCAATGCAGCAGGAACTGCCTATGGCTCTGACCTCACCTTTAACACAATTTGCGGTATTGTATCTGTTTTTCCCTGGAATGAAGGTTTTGAAAATGGAGGAGCCATTCCAAATTGCTGGACGCAGGAACAAGTGAACAGCTCCGGATTGAACTGGACTTTTATCACCGGAAGTGGCAACAGCCATCCTGCTGCAGCGCATGGTGGCACCTACAATGCCTGTTTGAAGGATAATTCTTCGGCAGACAACAAGACCCGGCTGATCACCCCGCCCCTGAACCTGGCATCCGTTACCGCCCCCCTGCTTAAATTCTGGCATACCCAGGCATTCTGGAGCCCTGACCAGGATCTGTTGTCCGTTTACTACAAGACTTCTGCCGGGGGCACCTGGACACTCCTGGCAACATATACTGCCAACCTTACAGCATGGACACAGGAAACTATCGGACTGCCTGTTACCACTGCAGAATACTATATTGCATTTGAAGGAAACGCAAAATATGGTTACGGAGTTTGCCTCGACGATGTGCAGGTTATCAGCACATGCACCATGTTAACCCCTGTCACTGTTTCGATATCAGCGTCTGCCAACCCGGTTTGTGCCGCTACCAGTGTGACCTTCACGGCTATACCCACCAATGGGGGGCCTAATCCGGCGTATCAATGGAAAGTAAACGGTGTCAATGTAACGGGGGCCACCAACGTTACCTATACTTTTGTTCCGGCGAATAACAATGCAGTAACCTGTGTGCTCACCTCTAATGCACCGTGCACAACGGACAATCCTGCAACATCCAGTCCGGTGACGATGACGGTAAATCCATTTTTAACGGCAGGGTCCATCAGTGCAAATCAAACGATTTGTGCGAATTCCACACCCCTGGCATTAACAGGAACAGCTCCGCTCAATGGAACCCTGCCTTCCTACCAGTGGCAGAGCTCCTTAAATAATTCCACTTTTACCAATATCAATGGAGCAACCATGCTGAACTTCCAGCCCGGAAGTTTGTCGGTTACCAATTATTACCGTCAGCTTCAAAATGCGACAGGTACCTGTGGCGGGCCGCTGCCTACCAATACCGTGACCGTTACCACCAATCCTTTGCTGCCGGTAAGCGTCTCTGTTGTTCCTTCTGCCAATCCAGTCTGTGCGGGAGCATCGGCTACCTTCACGGCCACGCCTGTGAACGGAGGTACCCCGTCATACCAGTGGTTTAAAAATGGAGCCTCCGCAGGTACGGGTGTAACATATTCCTGTATCCCTGTGAACGGCGACCAGGTGTATGTAATCATGACGTCAAACCTCGCCTGTAAAACCGGGAGTCCGGCCACTTCCAACACGGTGACAATGACTGTGAATCCAAATCTGCCGGTGAGTGTATCCATTACTTTATCAAACAATCCGGTTTGTGCAGGAACTCCGGTGACCTATTCCCCTTTGCCGGTGAATGGCGGAACCCCTGCGTACCAGTGGTTCAGGAATTCTGCCGCAGCCGGAAGCGGAGCAACATTCACCTGCGTTCCTAATGAAGGTGAAGAGGTATTTGCGATTATGACCTCAAGCCTTGCCTGTAAAACAGGTAGCCCTGCGCAGTCGAATACGGTGGTATCGACCGTTGATCCGGTACTGCCGGTAAGCGTCTCGATTGTATCATCGGAAAATAATGTCTGTGCCGGAACTCAGGTCACCTTTACTGCCATGCAGGTCAATGGAGGGAACCCCGTTTATCAGTGGTTTTACAACACAATTGCAGTGGGCTCCGGAATAACCTATACCTGCATTCCGGAAAATGGGGACCAGGTTTACGTAATTATGACTTCTGATCTTATTTGCAAAGAGGGAAGTCCGGCTGTTTCGAATACCATTACCATGATCGTGAATCCAAACCCGGAGGTGAGTGTTTCAATAGAACCTTCTGCCACTAATGTATGTGCCGGAACCACTGTTACCTTTACACCATCTCCGGTAAACGGGGGCAACCCGGCATATGAGTGGTTTAATAACGCAGTGTCAGCTGGTACCGGGGCAACCTATTCTTTTATCCCTGCCGATGGCGACCAGGTGTATGTGATCATGACATCAACCCTCGCCTGTAAATCGGGCAGTCCGGCTACTTCCAACACGGTAATAATGACCGTGAATCCGAATCAGCCGGTGAGTGTCTCCATTACACTATCAGAAAATCCGGTTTGTGCCGGAACTCCGGTGACCTATACCCCCTTGCCTGTGAATGGCGGAACCCCAGCGTACCAGTGGTTCAGGAATTATACCGCAGCCGGAAACGGAACAACCTTCACCTGCGTTCCCAGTGATGGCGACGAGGTGTATGCCCTCATGACCTCAAGCCTTACCTGTAAGACAGGCAGTCCTGCACAGTCAAATACTGTTGTATCGAACGTTGATCCGATAATGCCGGTAAGCGTCTCGATTGTATCATCGGAAAATAATGTCTGTGCCGGAACTCAGGTCACCTTTACTGCCATGCAGGTCAATGGAGGGAACCCCGTTTATCAGTGGTTTTACAACACAATTGCAGTGGGCTCCGGAATAACCTATACCTGCATTCCGGAAAATGGGGACCAGGTTTACGTAATTATGACTTCTGATCTTATTTGCAAAGAGGGAAGCCCGGCTGTTTCGAATACCATTACCATGATGGTGAATCCAAACCTGCCGGTGAGTGTTGCCATTGTTGCATCCGACAACCCCGTGGATAAAAAAATACCGGTAACTTTTACCGCAACCACGGTTAATGGTGGTCTCTCACCGGTTTATCAGTGGATGGTGAATGAGAACAATGCCGGAACAAACAGCATGTCATTCAGCTATCTGCCGGTGAATGGAGATACAGTAACTTGTGTTTTAACTTCTGCAGAGGTATGCACCCAGGCAAATCCGGTTTTTTCCAATCCGATTATCATGGAAGTGAATCCTGTTTCAATGAATGACAATTTGCAGGATATCACTGTGACCGGCACAGAGTGTTTCGATGCCCTTCATACGATTTATGTGGCCGGAAATTCAACAACCTTTACGGTTCAAACCGGGGCACACGCTACCCTGATTGCAGGACAGAATATTCTCTTTTACCCGGGAACCATTGTTGCCCAGGGTGGGTATATGAACGGCTATATTGCTCAAAATGGTCCCTGGTGCATCACCCAGCCGTTTATTGCTGTGATGAACGGAACTGATGAATCAAAGCAGGAAACGGGCCGCCAGTTCTATAAGATCTATCCCAACCCGACAACCGGCTCTTTCACGTTAGAAATGGATCCTGCAACATCATCCGGCAATTTTCAGGTAGAGATATTCGACATGAAAGGCATCAGGATGTTGACAAAGGAGTTATCCGGAGGGTGGAAGCACGATTTTTCCTTATCCGGGCATCCTGAAGGAGTTTACCTGATCAGGGT
>CAZVNF010000168.1:0-7791 GCA_964628215.1 uncultured Draconibacterium sp. | reverse complement strand
TCCAGTATCTTGGTTGATTCGGATTCCATTAATTCAATTTTTAAGCAAAACTAGTTATTTTTTATGCCTTCACAACGGTCTTGAAACATTGTTCGGCAAAGATACAACAATTCAGGTATTGGAATGCCTGATTAGGGGAATTTAGGTTACTTTCATTTGCTTTTGGGAGGAAGAAAGAATGGGTCGAGATTGTATCCATTGGAGACGAGGCCCGGGCGATTTTTCATATAGAAACTGAGGATCGATTCAAATGGCACAACGGTATTAAGACCATATTGGATCTGGTCATTTTTCCCTATATAGACCTCTCCCTGGTATGGAAGCCAGTCGGGGGTGCGTGGCAGGTTTGCAGAGGGTTTTAAAAATTCTTCCCGGTTCGAACTCACAGTTTTCACCATCCCTACCAGTTCAAAACCGGGGACCCCGTTCCTGAGCGCCAGAATAATCCCCCCGCTGTATCCTTTGTTCAGCAGGGCGTCAATGGAAAACTCCCCCATCGGCCTTTTTGCTGAGGGGCTCACAATTCCCTTTGTAATCACCTGGTTTCCCATAGGATAGCCGAAAACATACACAAAAGTACCCCACCCCATCCCGCCTGCAAGCCCCGGCGGATATGGAAACGGGATAACCGTATCACTGAGGGACTCACAATTTTTCCCCAGGATGGCGATATCGTTCTGCTTGTCAGTCGCCAAAATCGTGAAAGAACCACAGGATGATAGTTCTTTTACCCAGTTATCCTGCTTCTCTTTGACAGAAAGGCTGTGAATATACTGTACGGGGTCCTCCTCCTCCGATTCAAAATAGCTGATCAGGGTATCAGGAGAATCAACTACATGAGCACAGGTAAGTAAAGCAACCTTTGATTTGTCATAACCCAGGATGGTGGCGGTTCCGAAAACCGTCTCATTGGTCGAGATCACACCCCAGGCAAATTTCTTATATGTGCCCTGGCGAAGATGGTACACGGTTATTTTCGACTCCCTCCTGAACTGGTAAGTGGTGTAGGAAGAAACACTGTAGACCTTTTTTACTGAATGGGTGACCTTTTCAATTTCATCTGAAGCGTTTTTCGTTGGGAATTCACTGGCATACTTTCCGATACCAGCTTCCCCATGAGTCGAGGCAAGTTTATTTTTACTGCACCCCGGGAAAATAACCAGGATTAAAAAAGAAAAAAACAACATGAACCTCGTCATGACCCGGTCGATTGAAAATCAAATATACGAGGAATATCGGAATATTAAGCAGTTGCGTCAATACACCGGTACGATGACCAAAATAATACAACCTATGATGACCCAAAATTATCAACAATTGGATTTTGTATTTTAAATTATTCTAATTTTGTTCATGAATTCAATACCGATTTCGTTTATAAAGTAATTGATTACCATGGAAATAACAGGAAAGATCATCAAAATTTTATCCCTCCAGTCGGGTGAAGGAAAAAACGGAACCTGGAAGAAACAGGAATTCATCCTTGAAACTTCAGCCCAGATTCCGCGAAAGATCTGCTTTTCACTCTGGGGTGAAAAGATCGACCAGTTCAGGCTTGCCGAAGGGGAGGAAGCTGAAGTTTCTTTCGACCTCGAAAGCCGGGAGTTTAATAACAGATGGTATACCGAAGCCAAAGCATGGAAGATTGTTAAAAAAACAGCCGGGCAATCTGTTCCATCCGAACAGGAACCACCTCCGGGATACTACGAAATGCCTGCCGGAGACGGAATGCCTTTTTAATAGATATAAACCAATTGAGTAACCTTTAATACCCAAAGCCATGTCAAAAGGACAAGATCAAAAAAAAGAAGTTAAGAAAGAGCCGACAAAAACGCTGAAGGAAAAAAGACTGGAAAAAAAGGAAAAGAAATCCAAGAAATAGTTTACCAGGATATCTCAATCCTGACTTTCTTATTCTTGATTTTTTCATTTTTGATCAATTCTATCACTTTTTCAATCTTACAGGCGCTCACAGCGGCATAGGAAGAATGGTCCATTACCTCTATCAGGCCTAATTCATCTTTTGCCAGATTACCTTTTTGCAGCAACATCCCTACAATATCCATTTTATTGATTTTTTCCTTTCGTCCCGAACCAATGTACAATGTACGCCAGGGAGACCTTTGTGGCAAAATACATTTTTCAGGTAAAATTTCCGGTTCAGGTATTTCATTGATAAAAGGGGGAATGTGGTCTGTGGCAGCTAAAAGTAAATATGAAGTACCCAAAGCATTCATTCTCGCGGTTCTTCCATTCCTGTGTGTAAAAATATCCCGGGTTGCCGGTAACTGGTAGTGGATCACTGCTTCTATTTCGGGGATATCCAGCCCGCGGGATGCCAGGTCTGTGGTAATCAGCAACCGGTGGCTTCCGTTTCTGAACTTGATCACCGCCCGCTCCCTGTCTTCCTGTTCCATTCCTCCATGAAAAATGCCATGAGCCAACCCTTTTTCCTGTAAAAGGAGCCCGATACGCTCCACCGCTTCCCTGTGGTTGCAAAAAACCAGGGCCGGTTTGTTTTGCAGCTTGCATAACAGAGCAAATAAAATATTTAGTTTGTCGGTATCATCGGCCCTCAGGTATTTCAGTTTCAATTCTGCAGTGGTGGGAGAACGGCTGTTAAGGAAATCAAGTTCCACCGGGGCCTTTATTCCCGTAAAAGAGGGTATTTCCGCCATGGTGGTGGCTGAAGTCAGGATACGGTGATTCAGTTTTTTTAATTGACTGATAATGTATGACATATCAGCCTTAAATCCAAATTCCAGCGCCTTGTCGAATTCATCAAGCACAAGCATGTGAATGCCGCTGGTTTCAAAATGGTCGTTACGCAGATGGTAAGCGATGCGGCCCGGGGTTCCCACCACAACCGCTGCCGGATGGATCAGGTTATTCCGTTCCGTTTTTGAAGCATGGCCACCGTAAAAACAGTTCACCTTGAACCCGGTGTTCATTTGCTTGAAAACCTGCTCTATCTGTAATGCCAGTTCGCGCGAAGGAACCAATATTAACGCCTGCACACCTTCAACTTCCTTGTGCAGACCACTTAGAACCGGCAATAAAAAACCCAGCGTCTTGCCCGAACCCGTTGGAGAAAGCAAGACAATATCCTTTGATTTTCCGGCAGCCTCGATCGCGGCGAGTTGCATTTTATTCAAAGAGGCGATCTGTAAATTCTCCAGTATTTTCTTTACCATTCCAATATTATATGTAAAATTAAAATGTCTCGTCCACTTGTCCACCCGTCCACTTGTCCACCCGTCCCCTTGTCCCCTTATCTACCCCCCCGCTTTCTTCCTCACCTTCAGCATCCCCGACAACTTCGAAATATCGAGCAGCTTATGATTCAGCAAATAGGCGATCACCTTCTTTTCTATGCTGTGATGTAAAGGCAGAAGAATGGCAATGAGAAATATTTTGATAAGCAGCACTTTCCATGGCTCTCCGTGGGTAATTTCATGGATCCGGTTATCAGCCAGTAAAATAACGAACTCAAACAAAAAGATAAATGAAAAGAACCCCAGCATCCTGATAATCCATTCCGGAACTTTCAGGCTGCCTAACATGATGAGTATGACAAAAACAGTGAGAATGCCAATGGTTATTGCCGTGTATTGCAGATAATGCCTTCTCACGGTTGATTGTTTTTCCTGCTCAGCGGCAATATCTCTTTCCCGGGTTTCATGGTCAATTTCGATGATCAGCAGTTGATCTTTTTTTGATAAATTATTAAGGCTGTCATTTAATACCTTGTTAAGAACAGAATAATTGTATGCATTTTTAAAATCACCTTCACCTGCATAAATTGCCTCAAGCTGACGGGCGGCGCCCAGCATGTAGTCAAAATAACTGGCCGACCGGGCAAGTTCAAGTGATTTTGTGAACTTGGGAATGGCTTGCTTTGCAAGTTTTTGCCTTACAAGAAATTGCCCGAATCTGTTGTAAAAGTTTGATTGCAGGATGATATTGGGATCCGAATGTATGATTGCTTCAGCTTTATTGAGATAAAACAAGGCAGAGTCAGTCTTGTGGTCTTCTTCACAAAAAAATGCTGACAGCCGGTAATACAATGCGGGATTCTCAGCCTCGAGTCTGGCAAATTCACCCGGGAACTTTAAATGATAAAGATCATGCAGCCGGTCGATTTTATTCGCTTCGATGTAGTGTGTCCGCAATAGCGCTATTTCGTAGTTAAGCAACCGTTTATTCTTACTTCGTATGGCAAAGCCGAGAATATCTTCCATGTTGCTTTCATACAACTGGTTGTTGTCTGAATTGAAATCTATCACCTGCAAATCATACTCTGTCCACATAAGTGCAACAGAATCAACCGGTATCGTATTGATTACGAGGTCTCGCTGAAGCAATTTGTAATGTGTGGCCTTGGTATACAGCTTACTGAAATTATAAAAACCCGATAAAAGGGAATAACATTCAATTTGCAATGTTTGATCCATTTTCCGGTCGGCAAGGCTCACAGCATTCAGATAATTCCGGAATGCCTCTATTTTCTGATTTTTTCCCTCAAAACATTGCCCGGCATACAAGTAACTTTCCGCTCTCCAGCCTGTATTTTCAAGGGAGCCGGCAATCGATTGCAATTTTTGACTGCAGGCGAGCGCTTTATCGTATTCATAACCTGCCAGGTAAACCGTGGCAAGGTTTTTATAACTGCGGAAGAGAGTCTCCGGCTTTTTACTGAGAAGGGATATTTGTTCAGCCTTCAAGGCATAAGCCAGGGCTTTTTGATAATATTCATGTAAGTCGTTCGATTCAATATACCTGCTGCAGGCCAGGAAAAGCAGTTCGCTCCGATGACTTCTCCCGGCAATCCGGACAGCAATTTCACCCACACTGTCGGCAGTTTTATAATCTCCCAGGTAATCGAAATAAAAGTAAGCAATGTCGCCCAGCTTTTCAATTTTAATGCTGTCGCTTGCTGCAGCATGGTATTCCTGAAATAATTTGCGGGAATAGATCACAGGATCAACCTGACAGTAAATCCCGCCGGGAAGAAATATCAGAAGGAAAAAAAACAGAACTTTGGATATTCCGGAATTTCTTTTTATTTTTACCTGAAAACTATTTCCAGGTTTACGAACAATTTTCATAACCAAAAAAAACAGGTGTTCACTGATCATAAACATTTATCTTTGAGCAAAATTAATCAATTATTTAACATCATTCTAAATTAAATCTATATGAAAACAAAGAAGTATATTTTTACGGCACTGGGCTTTTTAACTGGCATGGCCCTCGGAATTTCCATCATTGGATTACTTGCATTTACCAATGCTCAAACGTCAACTGCTCCTGCCGGGGGGTTGGTTCCGATCAGTGCAGCAGATGCACATGCCTGTTTAACCAGGTATACCGCAAATGCAGTTTCTTTTAACCAGGTGATCAAGGGATTTACACTTGATAAATCCCAAATCGAAGCCATGAACAGCATTTCGAAGGAAAACCCGAATCTGTCAGGTTTCAGGATTTATATGGGAGTTGACAAGAGCAGCAGAAAGATCGGGATTGTGGTTGGTGTGGATAATACAGGCAAGGATGCCGTTAAAAACACAATTTACACCACCGATTTAAAGAATTTAAGTCCCTGTCCTCCTATATGCGATGCCAGTAGTCCGATCGTCATGGACTAAGGTTGCAACGGTACTTTTTACGTATCTTTGCAAAAAACATTATCGTGAATTCCAGCAATCAACTACACCATAGCCCTTTTGAAGCCAGGATTATAGCTGCACTGCGTTCAGTTTTTGATCCTGAAATCCCGGTAAACATCTACGATCTTGGCCTGATTTACAATTTGCAGATCAATGAGCAGAACAACGATGTATACATACTCATGACGTTAACCTCCCCCAATTGTCCGGTTGCTGAGGATATGCCTTTACAGGTGCAGGAAACGGTTAAAATTGTAGAAGGTGTTGGTGCGGTTAAAGTTGAACTTACATTTGAACCTCCCTGGGACAAGGACATGCTGTCTGAATCTGCCCTTCTTGAACTTGGCTTACTATAATTTTTGGAAAATGACCCCGCTTACCGGACCCCTTTTAACCAAAATAAATTTCCCTTCCGATCTCAAAAAACTCAAACTGGAGGAACTTCCGGCTTTATGTGATGAGATCAGGCTGTTCATCATTGAAGTAATGGCCGTCAATCCGGGGCACCTGGGTGCCAGCCTTGGAGCGGTTGAACTTGCGGTTGCCCTGCAGTATGTGTACGATACCCCGTTCGATAAAATTATCTGGGATGTAGGGCACCAGGCTTACGCTCACAAAATCCTGACCGGAAGAAAAGAGCGGTTTGAAACAATCCGCACCTTCAAAGGAATCAGTGGGTTTCCGAAAATGTCGGAAAGTGAATACGATGCCTTTGGAGTTGGACATTCGTCCACCTCCATCTCCGCTGCCCTTGGAATGGCGGTGGCTGCAAAATTAAGCGGGCAAACCAACAGGCATCATGTAGCGGTGATCGGCGATGGCGCCATGACCGGTGGAATGGCGATGGAAGCGCTGAACAATGCCGGTGTTTCGAATTCAAACCTCATGGTGATCCTCAACGACAACCAGATCGCCATTGATAAAAATGTGGGAGCCATCAAGGATTACCTTGCGGACATTGTTACTTCCAGAACGTATAACAAGGTTCGTGATAAAATATGGCTATTGATGGGCGGTGGAACCAAATATGGTAAAAATTCCCGGGCCATTGTCAAGCAACTGGGAAACGCTGTTAAAACCACGTTGCTTAAAAGCGGCAATCTTTTTGAAGCCTTCAACTTCAGGTATTTCGGACCGGTGGATGGCAATGATGTGATCCGCATGGTGAAACTGCTTAAAGACATGAACGATATCAAAGGCCCTAAGCTGCTGCATATCCACACAATAAAAGGCAAGGGCTTCGAAAAGGCGGAAAAAGACCAGACGGGCTATCATGCGCCCGGCGTTTTCGATAAAAAAACCGGTACGATCAAGGAAGATAAATGCCATGGCCTTGCACCGAAATACCAGACAGTTTTCGGCCGGACCATCATTGAACTCGCTGAAGCAAATCCAAAGATTGTCGGAATTACCCCGGCCATGTCAACAGGCTGTTCCCTGAACCTGATGATGACTAAAATGCCTGAACGCACCTTTGATGTGGGCATTGCCGAGCAGCATGCTGTTACATTCAGTGCCGGGATGGCTGCCTCTGGTTATATTCCTTTCTGCAACATCTACTCTACATTCATGCAGCGCGGATATGACCAGTTAATTCATGATGTTGCCCTTCAGAAGCTGAATGTTGTTTTTTGCCTCGATCGTGGCGGACTGGTTGGAGAAGACGGCGCAACACATCATGGGGTGTATGACCTCGCCTATCTGAGGTGTATCCCAAACCTGATTGTAGCCTCTCCCATGAACGAAGAGGAACTCCGGAACCTGATGTTTACGGCGCAACAAAATAACATGGGCCCCTTTGCGATCCGCTATCCGAAAGGCAGGGGTGTCATGCCTAAATGGAAAACCCCCATGGTTCCCGTCGCAATTGGCCGGGGACGAATGATCCGCAATGGCAGGCATGCAGCCGTCATTACCCTGGGACATGTTGGAAATTATGCAGTTACAGCCTGTGCCTCCCTTGAAAAATCGGGATATGACGTGGCACATTTTGATCTTCGGTTTCTTAAACCGCTCGATGAGGATTTATTACATGAAGTTTTCAGCAGCTTCGACAAAATCGTCACGGTTGAAGATGGTTCTGTCATGGGCGGAATGGGGTCGGCGGTGCTGGAATTTATGT
>CAZVNF010000167.1:0-7793 GCA_964628215.1 uncultured Draconibacterium sp. | reverse complement strand
GGACATCAAATAAAATTGATATTCACGAAATCAATGTTCATTTTTGTAGAAAAAACTGCATTATGGGATTTTCAGACGTTTTCCACAAAAGCAAAAAGCATTTTGTGGTGCAGCAATTGCTTTTCTGGTTGATCAGCATCATCCTCTTTACGGTTGTGCTCATTTATACAAGAGGCGATTTTAATTTTTACAACATCGACTTTCGTTTGGCGATGAGTATCCTGATTACGGTCGTTTTTCTGGCCATATCCGTGTACATCAACCTGCTATGGCTTATTCCGGTGTTTTTCAATAAACGGAAGTTTCTGCTGTTCACATTCCTGGAGTTTGCCAATATCCTTTTTTTCATTTTTTTAAATTATTACGTAACCTTCTTTTTTGAAGGAGGCAAACATCCCGAAAATTTTCTCTCAGAGTTTATTGCAGAGTTCATCCTTGTTTTGCTTTTTCTTATTGTGTCAACCTTGCTGAAATTTATGCGCGATTCTATTGCCCTGCAGGATGTTGAGCTTCGGATAAAGGAGGTTGAAAAGCAAAAAATCGAGGCTGAACTCCGTGCGCTCAAAGCCCAGGTAAACCCCCATTTTTTTTTCAACACCCTGAACAGCCTTTTCGCATTAAGTCTCGACAAGTCGGATAAAGCGCCGGAGCTGATCCTGAAACTGTCCGACCTGATGCGGTATGTTATCTATGAATCGAAAGATGACCTTGTGCCGATAGGGAAACAATTGGAATTTCTTCAGAGTTATGTTTACCTGGAACGGTTGCGGTCAAATGAAAGTCTTGATGTTCGGTTTGATGTTACTGGTAACCTGGTAGATGTGAAGGTTGCCCCGCTGATATACCTGGCATTCATTGAAAATGCATTTAAACATGGGGCAAAAGAAAAGTGCGATCAACCGTATATCCATATTTTTTTCAATCTGGAACATCCCGACCGGGTGATTTTCAGCATTGAAAACCGTGCAGACCCGTTTAGGCGGAAACATCCCGACGGGGGGTTTGGATTGTCGAATGTTAAAAAACGCCTCGAATTACTTTATCCTGGCAAGCATGAATTGAAAATAACGGAGACGGTTACGAATTACCGGGTTGACTTAACAATTTATACCTTATGAATATCAGGTGTTTAATTATTGATGATGAACCGCTGGCCCAGCGTGTTATTGAGCGGTATGCGGAGAATATTCCATTTCTTGAAATTGTTCAAAAATGCAACAGTGCTTTAGAGGCAATAGATGTGCTGCATAATCAGGAGGTGGATCTTTTGTTTCTTGACATCAACATGCCACGGCTGAGCGGAATGGATTTTCTTAAAACCCTTAAAAACCCACCCCTGGTTATTATCACTACGGCTTATGCCGAATTCGCCATCCAGGGGTATGAACTTGATGTGGTTGATTACCTTATGAAACCTTTTGCCTTTGACCGTTTTTATAAAGCCATCCAGAAAGCAGAGGAGATGATCAAAGGAAAGGAACAACGCCACACTGAAAACAAGGAGCCTGACAAGCAGGATGATACGTTCATTTTCATCAAATCAAGTAAAAAAACCTACAAGGTTAACCTGAACGAGATCCTTTACATCGAAGCACTGGGAGATTATGTGAAAATATTTACCACCGAAAAAATGATCATCAGTTACCAGTCGCTGAAGAACATTGAGACGTTGCTTCCGTCAGGTGCATTTCCCAGAATTCATAAATCATTTATTATTGCGTTGTCCCGTATTGACCTGATTGAAGGCAATCATGTTAAGATCAAGGACCGGCTGATTCCGATCGGCACCAATTTTAAGGGGGATTTTGAGAGGTTGATAAAGTCTATTTAATGGAAGCAATGTAAACAATGTAAACAATGTAAACAATGTAAACAATGCAAACAATGCAAACAATGCAAATCAAGTGTTGAATTTGTCCCCTTGTCAACCCGTCCACTTAATGGTTATTTTGATCAGGGAACCTGCAAGGAGATTCCTCTGAAAAATTCGAGCAGGGAACCGGTGATGATGAACGCGCCGATGATCATGAAGAGGAGCCCTACAATCCTGTTCATCCAAAGTTTTACCTGGGGGTTGCCTGCAATTTTTATTTTGTTGGCCAGAACCACCTTCAGGATATCTGTCATAAGAATAACCGACAGGCTCCCGGCAAAAAACAAGGCCACCGATTTTTGATTGCCCCCGTAAGTTGCATTGATGGCAAGCATGGAGGTAATCCAGAAAACCCAGAGGAAGGGGTTTGCAAAGTTGAGCACAAATCCTTTGAAGAAGTAAGGCAAAGGACCCGGTTTTTTTACTTTAATCTCATTAATTGCTTCAACTTGCTCGGTGAGAGAAACCTTTTTGAAAAAGGTATACACTCCGTAAACCAACATGACAATACCCCCGATAATCCCCAATACCAGGTGGTATTTTGGGTTGGTGACAATTGCGGAAGCACCGAAATAAAATCCTACCACAAGGGCCAGGTCACTTACAAATATACCCCCGGCAAGGAATATCCCTACTTTTATCCCGTGTTTAATACTCGTTTGCAGCAATGCAAACAAGGCCGGACCAACGGAAATAGCCACAGTCAGCCCAAGAATGATACCTTCGAAAAGGGGGTGCAACACCGTACCCATGGCGTTATTTGACGTTTATTTGATGTTAGAAATGCAATAACCGGATGAAAATGACATGCAAAGGTAATACTTCTGATGAACTGAATTCCGACAAACTTCTGTTACCTTTGCAGCAACTGCAGTTTGACAGGTAAGAACGATGAATGAATTTGTCCTTTACCGGAACCCCGACCAGTATGAAATATCCAGTTTAAACGAAATTTTAATCAGATGCCGGTGTATTTAAAAGTTATTTTGTGGACTTTAGGGATCGTCGCAGGCGGTACCATCTTGTTTATTGTTGGTTTTCTGGGTTTTTTAATGTTCACAGAATTCACCCCTGAAAAAATTTGCACCCCGGAAATTAAAGGAAATGGACATGAAATTGACCTGACCCGTCACGAATTCACCGTTATGACCTGGAATATCGGGTATGCCGGAATGGGCCTTGAACAGGATTTTTTCTATGATGGCGGGAAAATGGTAATTCCGGGATATGAGGATTGTCTCCGTAATTTTAATGGAATAAAAGATCAGGTAAAAGCAAATGACACCGTCGATTTTATCTTCCTCCAGGAGATTGATACTTACGCCAAAAGATCCTGGTATATGAATCAAATGAGCGGTTTGGAGACTTTATTGCCAGGGTTCTCATCTGTATTTGCCGTGAATTACGATTGCAGGTTTGTACCTATGCCCATTCAGGAGCCCATGGGCAGGGTGGTGGCCGGACTTGGCGTGTTTTCGAAATTCAGACCCGATGGCGCTGAAACACATTATTATGATTCTTTTTTCCCCTGGCCTAAACGTCTTGCGTTCCTGAAAAGGTGCTTTGTGATGCTTCGGTTCGGTTTGGAAAATGGCCGGGAACTGGTAATTATCAACACCCACAATTCAGCCTTTGATTCGTCGGGGACTTTGCGGAAAAGGGAACTTACCATGCTTGATTCTGCGATGAAAGCGGAATATGCGCGAGGCAATTATGTTATTACCGGAGGCGACTGGAACAGCAATCCCCGCGGGTTTAATGCATCCTCCGTCGCCACTGGAGACCAGGTAACCGGTATTGAACCGCCGGTGGAATCAGACTTTTTGCCTGGCTGGCAATTCGTTTTCGACCCTTCTAAGCCAAGCAACCGGTATGTGGATACTCCCTACAAAAAAGGGGTGACCAAAACGACCATCATCGATTTCTTTGTTGTTTCACCGAATATTGAAGTGACAAAGGTAACTGCCATTCCCCTGGGGTTTGCTTTTTCAGATCATGAACCGGTGGTAATGAATGTCAGGTTAAAATAGAGGACATACATACCGGAGTATATGCCCAAACTTTTGTCAGCAAAACAGATGACCCTATGAAAGTAAAGATAACCAAAGAAACCTCCCTGCTGGAACACATGCTGGAAGAACTTCAAACAGCCTCAAAGACCACAGTCAAGAATAAGATCGTGCACGGCAATGTGCGTGTGAACGGGAAAATGGTTACCAATCCTGCTACAGTCCTGAAAGTGGGAGATGCGGTAGAATATGTGAAACAGGCTGTAAAAATCAATAAAATCAAGCCACCCTACCAGGTTTTATTTGAGGATGATGCCATCCTGGTGGCGGTAAAGCCGGCAGGCATGCTTACCATCGGCGACCGGGGGCTGGGAGGCACCTCCTTTTACCAGCAGATGCAGGCCTATGTCAAGGAAAATTCGAAAGGGAAGGAGCGTTTGTTCGTCGTTCACCGGCTTGACCGCGAGGTTTCCGGAATCCTGCTGTTTGCCAAAAGCGAAAAAATCCAGGAAGAGATCAAAAACCACTGGATGGACACGAAGAAGCTCTATTATGCACTGGTGGAGGGACAACCGGCCGAGGACAAAGGTACGATCCGTTCGTGGCTTGTTGAAGGACACGACCAACGGGTATATTCCGTTAAGGTTCAGGAAGGTGCCAAACTTGGAATCACCCATTACCGCGTGATGGACCGAACGCCTGATTATGCCCTGCTGGAAGTAGAACTGGAAACAGGCCGGAAAAACCAGATCCGGGTGCATCTCTCGGAAATGGACTGCCCCGTGGTGGGCGACAGGAGATACGGTGCCGATGCGCAGTTTGAGCGACGCATACGCCTGCATGCTTTTTATCTTTCTATACGCCATCCGGTAACCGGAAGCCTCATCGACTTTAAGAGCAAGATGCCCAAGGGCTTTCTCGAGTTGAAACCTGCAGACGAAAAATATAAGTAAACCTTGCCAATATACGGCAGGCTTTTAGACGAACCCTCTTTGCCGTTTCGCTTCAAATATCACAATGGCCGCGGATGCTGCAACATTCATGGAGTCGATTTTTCCCTGCATCGGAATTTTTATGAGATCGTCGGCCCCGGTAAGCCAGGTGCTGCTTAACCCGTTTGCTTCAGAACCCATAACGATTGCTGCCGCCTGCAAAAAATCGGTTTCATGATAGTGATGGGTGGCTGTAAGCGCAGTTCCGAATATTTTTATACCCTGTGAACGCATCCAGGCAATGGCCTCCCCGGAAGAAGCAGTAACTACGGGCATGGTGAATATACAGCCGATACTTGATCGTATAGCATTCGGGTTGTAGATGTCGGTTTGCGGGTCACAAATAATGACTGCATCAAGATTGGCAGCATCTGCCGTGCGGAGAAGTGCCCCAAGATTCCCGGGCTTTTCAACAGTTTCAAGAACCAGCAGCAGGGGCCTGTGGCTCAACTGAAGGTCGGTAAACAAAAGCCTTCTCGGTTCGGCCAGTGCGATCAATCCGCCACTATCCTTACGATACGCCATGCGGTTGAATACATCTGTTGACACTTCAGCCAAAGCACACTTGCTGATTGCCTGTAGAAGTGTTGTGAGTTCGGTCTCTGAAATCAGTTCATGGGTATAGAAAAGGTCGGTGATATTGAATCCGCTTGAAACAGCCAGCCTGATCTCCCTGAGGCCTTCGATCACGAACCGGTTCTGCTCCTTCCTGGCACGGGGTTTTTCGCCGAGCAGGAGCACGTTTTTTATCACCGGGTTTTGAAGACTGGAGATGGTTTTTACCATAAATAACAAGGTTGTCAGTTCTTAACTATTTTAATAACCCGGGTATTCTGTAAATCACGAATTTCGGCAAAATAAATTCCCCTCGCCCATTCATTCATATGCAGCATCATCCTGAACTGACCGTCATCCGGGACTATCACAGCGTGTTGTATTTTTCTTCCTGAAATATCGGCAATGTCAATAAGGATCTGCTCCCGGGAAGAACAGGCACCTTCGATGCAGGCCATATTTTCCGATGGGTTCGGAAATATCCGGAAAGGTATGTTTTGACGGTCGGCAGGAAGTGCCGTTGTGGTGCATGATTTTTGAAAAGTGATCCGGGGCGAGTGGTTTAGTGAATCCAGAAATGTGATCCAGGCATTGGTTTGATTTTTCAGGTAATGGTCCAGGTAAAGTTTAGTAAAATCGAGGGTGGTGGCATGTTGCTGTTCCCGTGTAATGGTAAAGGGCGGGCAGCCGAATTCTCCCAGGGAGCATAAAAAGTTCGCATCGGCAAAATAGCAATGTCCCCCTCCCTTAATATTGATATAGACTTTACAATCAGAAGCCAGTGAATCGTACATCGGGACCTGGTTGGTTGCCGGAGGTGTAACACAATCCTTATCAGCGGCAAATACCAGTGCCGGAATGGTGATGTCATGCGCGGAGGCAATGGCGGAAGGATTTGTTTCAGCCGCCGCCCAGGTGACCATGGCGGCAGGGGTTGTGTTGTTTTTGCATCCCAGGAATGAAGCTCCTCCGCCCATGGAGTGGCCCATGATCGCCGAAGTGCTGTCGACATGCTGAAAAAACAGGGAGCCCGGATTCAGCCCTTCCGCTTTCATCTGCAAAACCAGGAAGGCCAGATCGGCTCCGTATTCAGCATGGCTGGGGGAAAGAGAGGTCTCTGTTTTTGGAAAAACCACGATGTACCCCGCAGGAACCATGGCGTTCTTAAAATAGAAATACGAATCATAGGCCATCTGGAACCCATGACCGAATACAATTACCGGAAAGGACCCGGCTTCCGGTGGAGTGTTTTCTCCTGCCTGCGCCGAGGGATAATAAATTTCTGAAGGAACCGGCCGGTTTCCACGGGTTGAATCGGTAAAGCTGACGGTTTGATGGCCAATCTGATAATTTTGTGCACGGACTGATGTAGAAAAACAGGCAATCAGCGTTATTAAATAAACAGTCAGCCTCGGAATTGTTGAAATATTTTTTACTAAAACCTCAATAAATATGTTTTTATACATTTGATATACAGATAAATAAACACAGATAAAAAAATATTTCCATTTCTTGTCGAAGATTAAAAAAATGTATTTACATTTGCGTATTCAAATACCTGAATAGAATATGTCTAAGATTTTTGCCCTTTCAGAAGCATCTTCCATCGCCATTCACAGCATGGTTTTGATTGCTCGTTCCGGAAACGGAATCAATGCGGTAAAGATCGCCGAAATTACAGGATTTTCAAAGAACCACATTGCAAAAGTTTTACAGCGCCTGGTAAAGAACGACATGCTTAAGTCGGTTCGCGGCCCTTCTGGCGGGTTTTCCATGAAAATGGATCCGAAAGATGTGAGTTTGCTCGACATCTATGTGTGTATTGAAGGGCAGCTGGATGTAGGAGAGTGCCCCTTATCATATGACTTGTGTGGATTCGATAAGTGTTTGATGGGCACTGTGGTGAATAAACTGACTACGGAATTCAAAAAATTCCTGAACGAGCAAACGTTACAGTCTTACCTCTAATTTTTTTATCCCTATAGAGGCAATCAGATACCTAAATACACCTATAATATATGAAGCGGAAAATTATTCAGATTGATGAGGAAAAATGCAACGGATGTGGCATCTGCATTCCCAATTGTCATGAAGGAGCCATGCAGCTTATCGACGGGAAGGCGCGGTTGATCAGCGATTTGTTTTGTGATGGTCTCGGCGCCTGTATCGGCCACTGCCCTGAAGGTGCCATTGAAATCATTGAACGGGAGGCAGAGCCATACGATGAACGGAAGGTGATGGAATTCATGGTTCCAAAAGGAAGAAATACCATCCTTGCACATCTCGATCATCTCCGGGATCACAATGAAACAGAATTTTTACAACAGGCAATCGATTATTTAAAAGAAAACAACATTATGATGA
>CAZVNF010000166.1:0-7827 GCA_964628215.1 uncultured Draconibacterium sp. | reverse complement strand
GTGAGATCAACCGGATGCGCAACCGCACATTTAAAAGCTGGGATACCGAAGAGAGCGTCAGTATCCGCGGGATCAAGCGCGAATATGCCAACAATACCGGACTTAATATGGCCTCCTGCCCCGAACCCAAAGACATTTTTGACATTGGGATCGGGCGGATCAAAGGCGACCGGCAGGCAGCCATCCACGCATTTGATTCCTTTGCCCGTGATGCTGCCGATGCCATCGCAAATGCAATCACACTCATCGACGGACTTGTGGTTATTGGCGGAGGTTTATCCGGAGCACACCCCATTTTCCTTCCCAAACTGGTTGACGAGATGAATTATCCATTTGATACCATGTCGGGAAAACCATTGGAACGGATGGAAGTGGTGGCATACAACCTGGAAGATGAAAAAGGTTTGTCAACCTTTCTGAAATCAGCTTCCAAAGAAATTCCGGTGCCATTTACAAATCGAACTGTGTTATTCGACCCTAACAAAAAAATCGGGGTCGGAGTTTCGCGGCTAGGCACATCCAAAGCCGTTTCCATTGGCGCTTATGCATATGCACTGGCGAAACTCGACGGATAATTTAAAATAAACTTTTTTTGAATCTTTATTTTCCCTAACTTTGCGATTGATATTATTCACTTAACCTTTTCAAAACCTGACTTATGAAAAAAACCTTACTCTCTTTTGTTTTTCTGTTTGCCACCTTTTTTGTTATGGCCCAGACAACCCCCCGCGAAATGGTAGTTGTTGAAGTTGGTACCGGCACCTGGTGTACCTATTGCCCCGGCGCCGCCATGGGTGTTGACGATCTTCTTGCCAACGGAAAAAAGGTTGCCGTGGTTGAAAACCACAACGGTGATACCTATGCCAACACCTACTCGAATGCACGCAATTCGCTCTATGGCATTTCCGGCTACCCAACTGCAACTTTCGACGGAAACCAGGCCGTTGTGGGTGGAAGCCACACTGTTTCCATGTATGCGAATTATTTGCCGAAGTACAACGCAGCCATTGCAATCGCATCGGCTGTTGAAATGGACATGACTGAGACACACAACGGTCTTGATTACACCGTTACCTTTACCATTACCAAGGTAGGAACCATAACCGCCACCAACGTGAAACTGAATTTTGCCGTTACCCAGTCGAACATTATGCAGAACTGGCAGGGACAAACCCACCTGGAGCATGTAAACCGTTTGATGGTACCTGACCAGAATGGCACCCTGATCGATTTCACAAGCGGCCCTGTTCAGACCGTTGTACTTAACTTTTCAGCGCTTCCCACATGGCCTCTCGAAAACTGTGAATTTGTAGCCTGGTTGCAGAACATGGATTCCGGACAGGGCACCATTGCCGGTTCCGGTTCCCCCGCCGTTAAAAAATGGACCACCTTCCAGGGAATTAAACGTGGGGTGATCGATCTTACCCCCGATTTTACCGTTCCTTCAACCTCGGTGAATACAGGAGCTTCTGTTTCCTTTACCAATACCACCTCCGGAGGATATATCGGCGTACCGGAAACCTATGAGTGGATTTTCGAAGGCGGCACACCTTCCTCATCAACCGACAAGGATCCCGTTGTTGTTTACAATACCTGCGGCACCTATGATGTTACTCTGATCGTTGACCGTGGAAGCCAGATCGATACCCTCACCCGCACCGCTTTTATGCAGGTTGGCCCTGAATTAAATGTAACTGCAACCCCAGGCCTCACCGCCTGCTGGTACCAGACAATTACCCTGGATGCAACCACCCCGGGTGCTGTTTCTTACCTTTGGACTCCTGGCGGAGCAACCACCCCAACCCTCGATGTGACCTATGCGGAGTTTGGGATCGGAGCACATGATTTCACCGTTGCCGTGAATATGGGTACTTGTGAAATCACGAAATCCGTTTCAACTTTCCTGGATGCCTGTACTGCCATCGGGGAAAAATCAAAAGACGTTACTGTCTCTGTTTTTCCGAACCCAAGCCAGGGTGAATTTACCCTCGAGTTGAATTCAGCAAAAATGATCGTTGCCGGTTTAACCATCACCAACAGCCTTGGAATGAAAGTATATGCTGAAAGTGACGTTACCGTAAATGGTAAAACAGTGAAAAATATCAATCTCTCAAACCTCAGCTCCGGCATCTACCTGCTAACCCTGCAGAACGGAGAGATGAAAATTACACAGAAAATCCTTATCAAATAACTGAAAGGTGTTCAACCTTTTTTAGAAGGGCAACCAAAATGGTTGCCCTTCTTTTTTTTCTCCGGATATCCTCACAGACAACCTTTTATTCGTAAATTTGTCTTTCAGAAAACCCATGACCATGAAAAAATTAGTTGCCTTTTTAATAACTTTCGTTGTAGCTCTCAGCATTTTCGCCGGGAATGTAGAAAAATCATTTACCTTCTCCAACGTTAAAATTGAACAGAAAGGTAATTATCAATCCGTTACACTTGATAATACCCTGCTTGCCGGGCTCAACGGAGAACCGATGCTGCCTTATGCCCAGGTAGCCCTGATGCTTCCCCCGGGAGAAAAAGCAGTCTCCATCAGTATCTCCGGAGAGGCGATTTCCACAATTCCCGGAACCTTTGAACTCTATCCGCAACAATATATGCAGCCATTGTCGAAAAGTACTGCTATTGATTTTATCAAGAACGAACAGGTATACCGTTCGGTTGCAAATTATCCGGTAACTCCGGCAGGAACCCTTATCAACGCATACCTGAACGGGTATGCCTTTGCCCTCTCCACCTTTACCCCGGTAATTTACAACCCGGCAAAAAAGACGGTTTCCTATTATCAGAAAGTCACGGTTCACATTGTCACGGAACCGGATGTAAAAGCCTCCCTTGCATTAAAGAACCTTACTTCCTCGGAAAATGCACTTAAAAGAGTCAGGATGTTTGCCCAGAATCCGGAAATGATGAATCAATATCCGGTTAAAACCACGTTAAAAAGCGCCTACCAGATACTGGTTATCACCCCGGCACAGTTTCAGAACGGTTTTCAGGACCTGGTGAATTATTATAGCGGCAAAGGCCTTTCTGCGCAAATTGTAACCACGGAATCCATCGGGGCCATGGCCGGAACCGATATGCAGGATAAAATGCGAAACCTTATCATCAGTGAGTACCAGACAAACGGCATTGAACAGGTCATCCTCGGGGGAGATGCTGAATATGTGCCTTACCGCGGATTTTATTGTTACGTAATTTCAGGATCAGGTTATGAAGACTACAATATCCCGGCCGACATCTATTTTTCAGCTCTCGACGGTAACTGGAACACCAACGGGGACAATAAATGGGGTGAACCCGGAGAAGATGATCTTTTACCGGAGCTTTCCGTAGGACGCATGTCATTCAGCACTGCACAGGAACAGGCTAACATGGTTCACAAATCAGTTTCATACCAGGGAAACCCGGTAGCAGAGGAGATGAAAAAGCCTTTCCTCGTATCCGAATTCCTCTATGATCCCCCTATGACCTGGGGCTCCGATTATCTTGAACTACTGGTTGATGATCATAACGACAACGGGTATTCCACCCATGGTATTCCTTCGGCACAAAACGATATCACCCGTTTATACGATACACCCGGATATAACTGGAGTGTGGGGCAGTTGCTTTCAGGCATCAACCTGGGAAAATCATTCATCCACCATTGCGGACATTCAAATGCCACCTACATGATGCGGATGTCAAACTGGGATATTACCGACCAGAATTTCTCACAGGTAAACGGAGTAGACCACAATTACCAGCTGATGTACACCCATGGTTGCATTTGCGGTGCATTCGATGAATCTGACTGTATCGCAGAGCTCTCCGTTTCGATAGCCAATTTTCTGGTTGCCGGTGTTTTCAACTCACGGTACGGGTGGTTTAACCAGGGCACAACCGAAGGCCCTTCTGCCCATTTGCATCGCGAATTTATAAGCGCATTATACCACACTAACCCCGATTCGGTAATTACAGAACTTGGCTCTGCCCATACCATGTCGAAAATCAAGACTGCGCCCTGGGTTGGCCTTCCCGGAGAATTTGAGCCGGGAGCACAAAGGTGGTGTTTTTACGACTGTAACGTTCTGGGCGATCCTGCGCTGAAAGTATGGACAAAGAACCCGATCGTAGGCACAAGCGAACTTACCCGTTCGATTTCCTGCTCAATCTCACCAAACCCCTGCAAGGATATTGTTTCTATTTCCGTTAACGTGATCTCCTCCCCGGAAATGACCCTGACCGTGATGAACTCACTCGGGCAACAACTCTTTATCCGCTCTTATCCGGATCAGCCGGAGGGCAGCCGAACCCTTTCATTTGATGCATCAAACTTGTCACAGGGTATTTATTATCTCAGGCTCGATTCAAAAGAGGCTTCTGTTGTTAAAAAGTTGATGGTGGTCAGATAAACTTTGTTAACTAATTAACAAGGCTGTATTGTATTCAACTATTCTTCATATCTTTGCATAACCCGTGTTAGGGTTTATGTATTCCAAAACCTTTTAAAACCAACTTCATGAGAAAACCTGCCTTTTTCTTTGTATTGTTTTTATTTGCTGCAATGGCCCTCGTTGCGCAGCAATTCAACTATCCCGATGTTTCCGGAAAGTCCGGGTTTACCCTTGTTGACGCTAATCCGGCTGTTGTGCGGGTAAACTATGCGGTACCTGCCTTTTCACTTGAAGATCAAATAGTGGATAACGTTTCAATGAAATACATAAACCTGCCGGGAAATTTCCTGTTCAATGATGAAGGCATGCCCAACCTGCCGGGAAAAGGCAAATACATTGCGATTCCCCAGGGTTCCACCCCAAAACTCAGAATCGTTTCACAAATAACGGAAATCATTCACAATGTGGATATTGTGCCAGCTCCCCGCATTCCACTCGACAATGATAACCGCCCTGTTGAATACAAAAAGAACATGCAGGTTTATTCAAAAAACGCCCTCTATCCTGCCTCCCCCGTCTCAATTTCAGAAGTTGCCCAGATCCGTGGTGTTGATGCCGTTATCCTTGGAATTACCCCGTTTCAATATAACCCGGTAACCAAAGATCTCGTTGTTTATAAAGATCTCCAGGTCGAACTTACCTTTGAAGGTGGAAACGGCCAGTTTGGCAATGATGTTTTTCGCAGTACCTGGTGGGATCCGATTTTACAGGACAATCTGCTGAATTTTTCTTCATTGCCACCGGTTGATTACAACGCACGTCTCCAAACCTTCGGAAAAGCTCCGCTCACCGATGAATGCGAATATATCATTATTTGTCCGACCGGACCTGATTTCCTTTCATGGGCTGACACCATCCGGAAATTCCGTACCGAACAGGGAATTTTAACCAAAATATTCACCCTTGACCAGGTTGGAGGTAACACGGTAGCCGCTATTGAGTCGTTTATCGACAACGCTTATAATACCTGGACCATCAAACCGGCTGCATGTCTTCTTTTGGGTGATTATGGCGCTGACATCACAAAGAATATCATATCCCATCTGTACACTCATCCTGCCTCCTATCCCAGTTTCGCCTCAGATAACAAATATGCGGATGTAACCGGAGACGAAATGCCCGATGTGATTTTTTCGAGGATTACCGCCAATGATGCCACCCAACTTCAGATCATGGTTACCAAGTTCCTGAATTACGAGCGCAACCCGCCGGTAAATCCCCGCTTCTATGATAAGCCCATCACAGCACTTGGCTGGCAGACTGAACGTTGGTTCCAGCTTTGCTCCGAAATTGTAGGTGGCTATTTCAGTTCTGTTCAGGGAAAACACCCGCGTCGTATCAATAAAATTTATGACGGAACACCCGGTACCATCTGGTCATCTGCAACCAACACAAATACCGTGGTAAACTATTTCGGCCCAAACGGGTTGAACTATATTCCAACTTCACCTGCTACATTGGGTGGATGGGACGGCGGTACCGCAGCGCATGTTAACTTCGCAATTGACTCAGGAGCGTTCATGCTTCAGCATCGTGATCATGGTGAATATAGTGGCTGGGGAGAACCTTCCTACAAAATAAATAACATTAACCAGTTAACCAATACTGACCTGACTTTCGTTTTCTCCATCAACTGTCAGACCGGTGCCTATCAGCGTTCCAGTGAGTGTTTTGGCGAACACTTCCACCGCTATGTTAAAAACGGCCATAACTCGGGCGCCCTTGGCCTTGTATGCCCCAGTGAAGTTTCCTACTCCTTTGTCAACGATACATTCGTGTGGGGAATGTATGACAACATGTGGCCCAATTTCATGCCTGCTGAAGGATCAAATCCGGTTTCCCGGGGAGTTCTTCCTGCTTTTGGCAATGCTGCCGGGAAATATTTCCTGAAACAATCAAGCTGGCCATACAACTCTGGTGACAAACTGGTAACCTACCGGTTATTCCACATGTTCGGGGATGCATTCCAGGTGTTGTATACAGAAGTTCCTGAACCCCTTTCTGTTACCCATGATACGGAAATTGAATTCGGCGCAACCTCCTTCTCCATCCAAACCAACGACAGTGCTTACATTGCATTAACACTTGACGGACAGATTCTTGCCACGGGTTACGGCAGTGCCAACGGCCCGGTAAGCCTTACAATTCCGGTTGTTGCGGTTGGATCACAGGTTAAGGTGACTGTAACCAAACATAATTTCTACCGTTATACTGACCTTGTACCGGTAACATCTGTAGCTGTTCTGGCCAATTTTTCTGCAAATGCTACCAGTTTATGTATCGGATCTTCCGTTGATTATACCGATTTATCCTCCGGAACCCCCACCACCTGGGCCTGGGTTTTCCAGGGTGGCACACCGGCAACCTCCTCCGACCAGAATCCAACCGGAGTAGTCTATAACCAATCCGGCAATCATGATGTAACCCTGACAGTTTCAAAATCAACAGGCGATCCCGTTACCCTCACTAAAACGGCTTATATCCAGGTTACTGAAATGCCTGCTGCCAGTTTCCAGGATGCCACAGGATGCCCCGGGCTCCCGCTTACTTTTGCAGATCAAACCAATGCCAACGGCGGAACGATCACAAACTGGGCATGGAACTTCGGCGATCCGAATTCCGGAACAAACAATACTTCATTTGAACAAAATCCTGTACATACTTTCAGCGATCCGGGAATTTACAACGTTTCACTCGAGGTTACCTCCAATGGTATTTGTACAAACATTACTGAAAAACCCGTTATCATCAATACCGTACCTGCAACAACTGCCAAACCACAAGGTGAAACCAGCCTGTGCAAGAATGTAGTAGGTGAACTCTATACCACAGAGGGTGCTACGGGTGCCAGTACCTATTCATGGTCAGTCAATCCCGAATCAGCCGGAACAATTTCAGGGACCGGAACCACAGGAACATTGTCACTTACTACCGGATTTACCGGCGCATTTACCATCATGGTACAGGGTGCCAACGACTGCGGCAACGGGGTCTTTTCAGAAGAATTGGCAATAACCGTGATTGAAGTTCCTGCAGCCCCGGTTAAACCTACAGGTCCGGAAAGCGTTGATGTGAATAAAACGACTCAAAGTGAATTTACCACATCTGAAGTTTCAGGCGCCATCAGCTATGCATGGGTCCTCGCACCTGAAGCAGCCGGTTCTGTTACCGGATCGGGGCTTACAGGTACGGCTTTATGGAATCCGGCATTTCGCGGTGCGGCATCTGTTAAAGCAACCGCAGTGAATACCTGCGGAGAAAGTGTTGCATCGGAAGAGAAAACACTGAACCTATACTCTTCTCTTGGTATGACTGAAAATAACGGGTTGGGTATCTCCATTTTCCCTAATCCCAGCAATGGTAAATTCAGCCTTAATATCAC
>CAZVNF010000165.1:0-7867 GCA_964628215.1 uncultured Draconibacterium sp. | reverse complement strand
GTGGCTACCAGGGGTGGGGTAGGGTTGCCCGGGGCATCATCGCCTCCCTGTGACCCGTCGAAGATCTCCTCATTCACCGTGTAGGTATACGCCAGTAACTGGGTTTGCTGGTTCCGGATATGCTGGTAATCCATTTCATTGTCGTCGCCGGGGCCCTGGTCTGAACCAATGCCGATCACGGAAGTATACCAGTCGTCGGTTAAGAATTGCGGGTTTTGCTCATATTCGAGGGTGCGCTGCACCTGGGTTTGCACCTGGGCAAGGTTTTCAGCAGAGAAGCGTCCGATAAATACATCGGAGTAATGGTCGGTTCCAACAGTATATCCATAGGCATTATCGGAAGGGCCTCCGAGGCTTCCACCGGTGTTGGTTGGAACCTGCGCCCCGTCACCCACCAGTAAAACATGGGTTAATCCTTTGGTATTATAATAGTTGGCAATAAATGACTTGATCTGGGCGGCAGTATTGCCAACCGAATCCTTGCTGATCATCTCGGTATGGTAACCTTCGGCACGCTTCCAGCTGACATAAGGTTCCATGGCTCCCATAAAAGGGCCGTAGCAGATCACAAGCAGGTTGCCGTATTCCGCCAGCGGGGAGTAGCTCGTGGCATCGAAATTCATGAACTGATGCTGGTACACCGACTGGAAATCCTGGGGTATTTTTTTATCATTGGTGCTTTTGGGCAGCGGGTTGATCGCAGCTTCACCTGATTTATACAGTTCAATTGTCAGGCTGTAAAATACGCGCAGGGTCTTTGTAACGGGATTGTACTGAAATGGATAGGCAATAACGGTTTGACCGCGCACATCGCGGATGATATAGGGTTCGCGGGTACCGGCCAGCGAGCCGGGGTAAAAACCATCTGTGGAATAGGCCTGGCCAAAAGTAAATGGAACCGTTGAAGGATCCACCTCACGGCTGATCACCCCTTTTGACGGTGCAATCAGGATATCTGTATAATCTTTGTAGCTGCTTGAAACAACCCTGTAACTCATGCCGGCCATGTCGGGAATAACCAGAGATGCAGTCATCTTGGGCAGATCGGGTGCCCCGGATTCAAGGATGGGTGTGGAATTTTCGGCAATGACTGAAAATGCAGGGCCAGTCGGAGTTTGAACCTCACGAAGAAAGAAACCTTCCAGGGTAAATTGAACGACTGAGCGGTCTATAGTTGAATTTACCAGCATGGCTTTGGCCGGAACAGGGATTGGATTGCTAATATTAATCCAATTTCCGGTGAAACCGGTCAGGGTGGAAAGCAGGGTAAGGAGTACAAAAATATTTCGCATAAGGATCAAATTTAAATTGTTACCTGTTTTTGCAGAGTGTCAAAGTTACATATAAAAACAATATGGAGTTGTGTTTTCATTTCTTTCTTATTTTTGATGCGAAATTGAGGGCCATGTATGAAATTTTGCTTCTGAATGATCTTCATCCCGGGAAACTCCGTAAACAGTTCGATAAAACCATTGGGGAACTGGCATTGGGGAATTTTACCCTGGCCGAGGTCAAAAAAATGGCCGGCACAGGTTTTTACCGTGCCAGGCTGGATGATTCGAACCGGTTGTTGTTCAGGTTTGGCAGGTTCAACGATCAAATATACCTGCTGGTACTTGAGCTGATTCTGAACCATGATTATGCTGGGTCCCGTTTCCTTCGGGGGGCATCTGTAGATGAATCCAAACTTGTGCCCTTCAAAGAAATTACCGATCTTCCGGCAGGTGATGTTGTTGCCATTCCCTATATCAATAAGAAATATCCCAAATTCCATCTGCTTGATAAATTTCTTTCGTTTGACGACCAGCAGGAGGAGATTCTGCAATATCCGTTGCCGCAGATCATCATTGGTTCTGCCGGAAGTGGTAAAACGGCCCTGACCATTGAAAAGATCAAGGCGCTCAAAGGCAAGATTCTTTATGTAACACTGAGCGCCTACCTGGCAGAAAACTCATCCCATTGGTATTATTCGACACATTATGAGAACGAAAACCAGGAGACTGACTTTCTCTCTTACCGTGAATTCATTGAAACGATCCGGATTCCGGAGGGAAAGGAGATGGATTTCCGATCGTTTGAACGCTGGTTTTGGGGATTCAGACAGTCCACCGGATTGAAAGATGCCCATTTGGTATACGAAGAGTTCCGGGGGGTGATTACAGGAATGGATATCACGAAAGAGTATCTTTCTGCAGCCGAATATTTTGCCTTGGGGGTGAAACAGTCAATATTTCTTTCCACAGAACGGGAAGCTGTTTATACTTTATTTGAGAAATACCTGCTGTTTCTGCAAGAAGAGGGCTTTTACGACATGAACATGTTTTCTCATAAGCTCCTTGCAACCCGTAATGCAACCTATGATTATATTGTGGTGGATGAAGTTCAGGATTTCACCAACATCCAGCTTTTTCTGATCCTGAAGTCACTGATAAAGCCGGTTAATTTCATCTTATGCGGCGATGCGAACCAGGTTGTCCATCCCAATTTTTTTTCCTGGTCACATTTGAAAAGCATGTTCTACCAGCATGATCTGCGAGGTGATGAAATCAGGATATTGCATGCAAACTACCGGAATACGCAAATCGTTTCTGAATTGGCCAACCGTTTGCTGAAAATTAAAATTGCCCGTTTCGGCTCATTGGATAAGGAGAGCAATTACCTTGTAACAACTGTGTCGCAAGCGGCCGGTGAAATAGTCTTTCTTGAGGAAAAACAAAAATCCGTAGCGGAACTTGCCAGCAAAACAGGAAAGTCTGTCAATTATGCCGTGCTGGTCCTGCGAAATGAGGATAAATCAAAGGCCGCAGGATTGTTCCCTTCGCCATTGTTGTTTTCGGTGCAGGAATCGAAAGGACTGGAATACGAAAATATCATCCTTTACAATTTTATTTCAGATAATTCCGCAGAGTTTAACAGCATATGCAGCGATGTATCCGTTGAGGAACTAAATGGAACTGAACCGGTTTATGCACGAGGCAGAGATAAAAAAGATAAATCGCTCGATGCTTACAAGTTTTATATCAATGCGTTGTATGTCGCCATCACCAGGGCCGTTAAGAATGTATACATCATCGAAAAAACCAGGGGGCATAATTTGCTTGGGTTGCTGGGTGTTTCAGAGGTTGGACGGGATCGTGTAATTAAAGAAGATGTTTCATCGGCCGAGGATTGGAAACGCGAAGCAAGACGGCTCGAAATGATGGGTAAAAAGGAGCAGGCCGATGCCATTCGCAAAAACATCCTTGTTACAGTAAAACCCAACTGGGTGCCCATGACGGTGGACAGGTTCAATGTTTTGCGGCAGGAGGCGCTGGATCCGGAGCATTTCAATAAAAAAGCCAAAGACCAGTTGTTCGATTTTGCGCTGATTCATAATCAAACATTTATACTTGAGAAACTGGCCGGATTGAGTTATCGCCGGGCAGATAAATATGAAGATGAGCGCAGTTCTATTTTCCGCAAATATTACCAGCATTACCGCGACGACAATTTGAAAATGGTCATACAGGAAGTAAATAAGTACGGCATTGATTACCGGGATCTTCACAATTTCACCCCGTTGCATGCCGCTGTATATTCCGGGGCGTTGAAAGTTGCTTCATCTTTGCTTGAGAATGGCGCTGACCCGGGATTGGCGGATACATTTTACAAGACGCCATTGCAAATCGCCCTTCTTCAGGCTTTTATAAACCGGGATTATACAAAAACCAGGCTGGGTAAAATTTATACCATGCTGATCTCCGACTCGCTGCATGTGCAAGTCGATGGGCGACTGATTAAAATAGATCCTTACAAAGTGGAATTTTTGGCGGTACATCTTTTTCTGGCTGTACAGTCGGCCGTGCAGCAGTCTAAAAACAACTGGCAGGCCATCGGGGTCCAGGTGAACGACTTTATCACAATGCTTCAGGATTTCCCTGAAGAGGTCGTACCGTTCCACCGTAAAAAGCGTCAATACTGGCTGGCCATCCTGGCAAAACATGAAACAGAAGGGAAGAATCCCTATAATAAGAAACTATTTGAGAGGGTCGAGAGGGGGGTGTATGTACTTAACTCCGAATTACAGATCCGTTACAAGGATAATTGGATATCTGCAGATGAAATCATTAACGGGCACGGAATCAGTGTTGAAGATATTCAAGTTCATGCAAGTGAAAAACGAGCTAAGGAAATTGCCGAATGGAAACGGAAATTTGAAAAAGTGCAATTGAAAAGAGCGCGGGAGGAGATGATGAGACAGCAAAGAGAAGGATTGTACAGAAAATAAATATGATATGAAAAACAAACAACCACAGCAGTTATCACCCGAAAATTACATCCGTACCCGGGCACGGTCGTTGCCAATCGGTGATTGCTTTATCAACAATAACTGGAGGGAATCCGGGTTTGCCATGATTTTAGTGACAAGAGAACATATCAACGGCAACACCACCCATGCCTCTTTCCTGGTCGACCTTTATTGCCTGGGGGTAAAGGAGTGCTATTGGATGTTCAACCAGCATCCGCTTGAATTCAGGGAATTCATGGAGAATCAGGCCGGGGTAAACGAATTCGGCATCAGGAATGTGAAAACGAATTATTCGCTGGTTCACAATATAATTTACGGAGCGGCTGCTTTTGCTGAAGAATTTGGGTTCAAGCCGCATAAGTCCTTTGACCTAGCACAACATATCCTCGAAGAAGACACGGATCGTGTTAAATTGATTGACATAGAGTTCGGATATAAGGGAAAGCCGCTTTATGTATCCGGTCCTGAAAATCAGCCCGAAGAAGCCCGGGTTAAGGCCCACCTTGCAAAAACGGTTGGGGAAGGGAATTACTACTATATCACCGAGGCGGAAGCAGATGATTTTTTTGATCAGGAGGACGATGACGAAAATGAAAGGAAAATCTATCAGGACCCTGAGGTGAAGATTGGCCTGATCAGGGAGTTCATATCCCTTTCTGAAAGTCCAAAAAAAATGTTGTCAAAGAGTCTGGATAAACTTGCTGATATAATCGAAAAAGCGGAAGTTATTTTCTATGAATACATGGTTTCTGACGATGAACTAAAAGGAGCATCTGATTCAATTGACAAACTGCTCGATTTCAATATTACCGCCCAGGTTCTGTCAGACGATTTGATTTTTGGAAAAACCACCCTCGTAGAAAACCGGGTGTTCCTCAGAAAAGAGGCTGAAAGGTTGATGACATTGGCCTCTGAAGGGAAAATTGCCCAGGGCCGGCCGGAAGTGGAAAAACTGATCGGAGAGTATCCCGACATGCCGGTTTTCAAGTATCTTTTACTGAGATTTATGGAGTCGAAAACTCAAGTGGGAAAGTTAAAGTCGACATTCAAGTATTATCAGGATATGTTCCCCGACTATCTTCCTTTTACCTATCTGTATTTGAATGCATGCATTATTGACAAAGGCCCGAAAACTGAACGGAAAATGCCGGAACATCTGCATTTGAAAAATTATTATCCGGGGAAAACTGATTTTTGCATCGATGAGGTTTTGCAATACGTTCATTTGCTCATCCTTTATTATGGAATCTCGGGAGAGCTGATCAAGTTGCAACTATTAATTGCACAGCTGGAAGCAAATCATCCGGGGCTGCTTCCCTTTGCTGATATCGTTACTGCAAGAATTCTCATTGTGCCCAGGGTGGTTGATTGGTGCAATGAATACTTGAAGGGATGATCCGGAAGTGTTTATATTTGTGTCTATTCCGTTCTCACCATCGTGGTATCCACCTTCCGGATGTTGTAAACCGGGTAAACCGCGGCCAGGAAACCAATAATCATCACGGTGAAAAAGATGAGAACAAAGTCGGCGGCTTTCATCAGCACCGGGTAGGCGCTCACCACAAAGCTGCTGTCGGCCGATCCCAGGCGTACCAGTCCGAAATGGATCTGCGCCCAGCATACAATGGCCCCGAGCGTGAGTCCCAGCATGGCGCCGATAAAGGAGATCAGCACCCCTTCGATGAGGAAGATGTGCTGGATCAACCTGTGGTTTGCCCCCAGGCTGCGCAGCACGGCAATGTCTTTTTTCTTGTCGAGGATGAGCATCGATAAGGTTCCTATCACATTAAAGGTTGCGATCACAAGGATCAGCGTCAGGATCATAAAGATGTAGTTTTTCTCGGAGACCATGATCTTATAGAGGATTTCCTGCTGCTGGTAGCGGTTTTTTATGATAAATTTACTGCCCGCCACCGTTTCAATCTGCTTTTGAACAGCCGTTTGATCGGCGTTTTTGGCCAGGTCAATTTCCAGGGATGTTCGCTCATCATTGTAATTGAGCAACTTTTTAACAAAACGCAGGGGCATGATGGCATATTTAACATCATACTCCCACTGGATCTGGAAAAACCCTGAAGGGAATATGACTTCCGTATTAAATGCATTTTCAAACCCGCCGGAAAAACTGGCGTCTCTCCGCGGAACCCACACGGATAATGGGTTTACATAGTCCTGCAGGTTGGCATTGAGGGTGCCCGCCACGCCATAGCCCAGCACAGTGTAGTCTTTATCCTCATCCTGGAGCAACAGGTTGCCTTCCACCATCATGGTGTCCAGTCCGGTCATGGAGCTGAACGCCTCACTCACCCCTTTGATGGTGACTATGGCCTGGTTGTCTTTGTACTTCATGAGGGCATCCTCTTCAATCACCTCCGTAATGTGAAGAACCCCGGGGATTTTTTTTATCCGGTCCAGCGGAAATTGCGCCAGGTTGAATGTTTTCCCCTGAGCCGGGGTGATCTGGATACTGGAATTGAACGAACTGAACAGCGAAACTACCAGCTGGTCAAACCCGTTGAATACCGAAAGTACAATGATCAGGGCCATGGTGCCGATGGCAACCCCCACGATGGAAATGCCCGAAATAATGTTTATGATGTTGTGCGATTTCCGGGAAATCAGGTAACGGCGTGCGATGTAGAAAGGGAAGTTCATTTTTTCATTTCCAGGCTTTCACAATCAGCCCTGTTCCTGTTTTATGTTCCATGAGGGTGTCCAGCCAGTTGCACACAAAAGCAACGGGGTAGGTAAGGAGATAATAAAAAGGCAGCAGGATAAAGAATAGTTTGGATGTGTTGAGCATCAGGATCGGGTATTTCATGGATAACCGCCATGCAATTTTTCCCGGGGTTCCATAGGTAAAGCGGGCTTCGGTTTTCATAAACCCTGCACGTTTGAGTTTTTCGCGGATATCGTGAATATTGTACCCGTCGCGCACATGCTCGTCAATGAATGATTCTCCCTCTTCATGGTCATGTACATCGGAACCACCCTGGTCAGAGGGGGTTGAAATCAGCAACATGCCATTCTGGGTAAGGGAATCATAGAAATTGCGGAATACCGCTTCGTCGTCGGCGATATGCTCCATCACATCCACCGAGAGAATCAGGTCAAAACGGTCGGGTTTTGAAAATTGGGTGAGGTCAGCCTTCTCAAACAGCACATTTTTACGGCCTATGCCGGTGAAAAAGGCATTGCAGTCGGCGATCTGTTCATCCTTTACATCCACAGCATCTACAAACCACATGGGATTCAGCCCTGTGAGAAACCAGGTATACTGGCCGAACCCGGAACCGGCATCGAGGATGAAACGGGAGTTTTTCCCCTTAACATCAGGAGTTGCAGCTGCCCATTGTTTAATCTCCTTCCGCACATGCCAGGCCCGCAGTAAAAGCAGGTCGAGGAGTTTGTAAAACACTATCCGCAGAAAAGGAGTCGCATTGAAAACCTTGCCCAGCGTTTTTTTTATCGGATCGTACTGCATTGGTGGATTGGAAATTAAAAATTAGCAATTGGGAATTGGGAATTGGGATGCAGGTAATGTAGTCAATGTAAGCAATGTAAGCAATGTAAGCAATG
>CAZVNF010000164.1:6305-7911 GCA_964628215.1 uncultured Draconibacterium sp. | reverse complement strand
GATAAGTCCTCCCCAGTCGCCGCGGTCACGTGAACCTGCATTCTGGTTTGAGGTAAAAACGATGGGTTGTGTAGCGGTTCCAATGGCAATGAGTTTGGCACCACGTTCAATGATCAGTGCTCCTTTGTTGGTCTTGTCGCCGCGGATCACCGTACCGGCCTGAATGGTAAGGGTGGCCCCGGCCTTCACATATACCCAGCCATTGAGCAGGTATACATTGCCCGAAGTCCAGGTGGTATTGGTTGTAATATTACTGGCATTCACCGTTACGGTTGTGGCAGGATACACTGTATTCTGCGGGTTAAAATTGGCCCAGCCCTGGGTCCAGTCATAGGTACCGAATGCGCCTACAAAGTTTACCTGCTCAAAAAACGGATCGGCAAGGTTTGGATTTGTAAAAGAAGCGCTGCCAACTACCGGTGAATTACTCGACGACCAGCGTGTATTTGTGGTGATTACATTGGTCGTGGTGGATGATGGACTGGTCGATCCGTCTCCCACGGTGATGTTGGTTGCAGGATAGTCTGTGGTTTGCGGGGTCCAGTTGGCCCATCCCTGGGTCCAATCGGTTTTTCCGAAGGCACCTACATAGGTAACCTTTTCAAAAAACGGGTCGGTAATCTGCGCAAAACCCGCAATAAATGCCCAGATTAACAGGGCAAGGGTAATGGATGTTCTTTTCATAATCATTGTTTTTTAAGGTTTGAAATCATTGATTTAATTACTTTACAATCATTTTTTTGCTTTTTATCATGGCTCCCGTCTGGCCTGTATAGGTCATCTGGTAGTAATAAATTCCGGCAGGTAATCCGCTTGTATTTAGCGGAAGGCTAAATGAACCAGGTTCACAAGCCCCGTCAATTAAAACAGAAACTAATTGTCCGATCGGACTGTATAAGGCAAGCTTCAATAAACCGGCCTGCCCGATTGTATAGCTGATATTTGTAATCCCGGTAACCGGATTCGGGAAGTTCTGTGAAAGAGAAAAATCTTTATTTGTAAGTTCACCTGAGCCGGTTAATATGCAGGTATCGCATGCTGAAAAGCAAACCAGTTGAATGATGATATCTTCGGCTGGCACGAGCAAGGTTCTGTTTCCGTTCAACGAACAGGAAAAAGGCACGGTTTCATAGCCGGCATCGGAATTCCCGTTCACAAATCTATATTGTACCGAAGTGCCGGTAAGTAAACTGTCAGTAAAGGAAAATACGCTGTCGACTGTATTTACCATGGGTGTTGAACTTGTGTTCCACCCCTGGAAAGTTCCGGCAATGTGCACTCCGTTGGGCGAAATGTTCTGTGTAATCATATCCACCCTGAAAGTAACATGCGAGTAATGAGCTATTGTACCGCATGCATTGCAACTTGAAAAACAGTAGGCAGTTAAAACGGTGTCATGGGCGGGAACGGTAAAATATCTGTTTCCGTTGAGCGAACAGGCTCCGGGAACGGTTTCTGCCTGATTTACCGTAAAACCATTTGCATACCTGAATTCCATATAGGTCCCTTCATCCATGATCATGGATGTTTCATAAATGGTACCGCTGCCGGCAGTCATGAAGTTCTGGGCATAATTCCAGTTGTTGAAAGTCCCTGAAACATACAC
>CAZVNF010000164.1:0-6205 GCA_964628215.1 uncultured Draconibacterium sp. | reverse complement strand
CTCCAGTTATTGAAACTCCCGGCCAGATGAACCCCGCTGGATGTGATGTTCTCCCGCGACATGTCTACTTTGAAGGTCACCAAATGATAAACGAGTGGTGCATTCACCGCCCCGTTTACAGGTGTTGTGGGAATCAGGTCATAGGCTGCATTTGTAAATTCATATACAAAAAAGTTTAACGGCGAATTGCCTCCTTTGTAAGTGAATTTCATCTCGTACAGGGTGGTATTATTAGGAATGGCCAGAGTATTTAAACTTGGCTCCAGCCAGTTGGCAGAAACCAGCCCGTTGTACCCTGAAAAAAACCATTGGTTTTGGGGTGTTCCCGTATAAAAGTTCGTGAGCGTGTCAAAATGCAGTACCGCGGTATCGTATGTGATCTGGATATTGGCACTGCTGATTGGCACTCCTGTGGCTCCTGTGAGTTTGACCGGAATATAGACTACCTGCCCCGGAGTTGCGGTTATCGTGGGTAATGAAACTGTTAAAGTTTGTCCCTGTGAAAAAAAATAAATCACTGAAAGCACTAGTATTATCAATCCTCTTTTCATTTTTTGTGGTCTTCTTTGGTTATGTGAATGGTTGTTATATGGTATAGCTGATTCCTAAGGAAATTGTCCGTCCCGGCGTGTAGGCCTTCACCTTGATGATGGCATCTGGCAGGTCTGCTGATTTCATGGTTTGCTGGATCAGGACTTCCTGATTGATGATGTCCTTCACCCCAAATTTTATTGCCAGGTTCTTGCCGATGCGCTTTTGTATCGTAAAGTCCAGGATGTTCCGTGGCATTTCATAGGAGTTGGGAATATCCGGGGTGCCGATACCGACAATTCGCTTACCGAACACATTATACAGCAAACTCACCGACAGGTCGCTTTTCGCGGTCTGGTAGTAGATCCCTGCATTTACTATATAGGGCGACTGTCCATACATGGGCCGGTTGCTGTCGAGAACAAACAGGAATTCAGGATTGGTTTCAACACGCGACCGGATATAAGCGGCATTGAGAACCAGCGAGAAATTTCTGAATGTCCGCAGGAAATTTTCTTTGGTTGACCAGCTTTGAAAACCGATCCTGATATCAACTTCAGCCCCGATACTGTATCCTTTGATCGCATTCAGGTAGTGGAGATCCCACTCCCCGCCTGAAGCAGGTACCCAGGTGGCTTCGATGGGGCTGTCGAACTCCTTGTAAAAAGCGCCGATGGTAATCATCTCGCCCGGGCTGGGGTACCACTCGTAACGGAGGTCGTAGTTGTTTATGTAGCAGGATTTTATAGAGGGATTTCCGTAAACCGTGACATTCTCCTTAAAGTTGTAAAATGCGAACGGAGCCACTTCCCGGAACTCCGGACGGTTTATGGTACGTCCATAGGCCAGCCTTACCAGGTTTTTTTCGTTGATGTTGACGGTTAAATTTACCGACGGAAAAAGGTTTAACGTGTCTCTCTCAGTTTGGGTAACAAAAGCATGGTCGGGACCCGGCCCCGGACCAGAAAGGATCATGTCGTTGTTTTCAACACGCAAACCGCCATAAATATTCAAAAACTTTCCAATAGGGATTCTCAGGGCGAGGTACCCCGCAATTTGGGTATTCTCAATCTTGTACTGGTAACCCGGATCATACACTTCACTGAATATCACCCCATCCTGGTAATTGAAATTACCGGGAGAATATACGCTGTCAATAGGCTGGCGAAGAATCTCCTGGTTTATCACACCAGTTGCAGCCCAGATCACGCCGAAGGGACGGATGTAAAAATCCCTGTTTTTCCTTTCAGCAAACGCACCCGCTTTGAGTTCGGGTTTGAATTTGCCAAAGTTGAAAATATGGTTGTAATTGACGTTGCCATTGTAAATGTTCTCCTTCACATTCGAAAAAAGTCTTGCATTGGCATCCGCATTGGCTTGCGAAGAATATTCAAGCTGATACGGGTAATATACAGAATCGTTCTTTTTCGGTGCATAATAATTGATCAGCCTGCTGTCGGGCTCGCTTTGATTGGCGTAGGAGTAGCCCAGGGTCCACTTAAGCGAATTTGCATCATCAAAATTGTGGCTTCCTGATATTGATCCTGAATAGATGGTTCGGCTGGCATATCCGAGCATCGTTTTATATACTTTATTATCATCGCGGTAATGATCGATGCCATTACGGACGATGGTAGATGTAATTCCCGTCTGGTTAAAAAGGTTATTGAATTCAAAAACATTTTTCCCGGTCGAGAGCGACCAGTTTGATATCGCCCCGATCCCGATCGCTTCATCATATTCCGAGTCCTGGTATAATTTTGAATAGGTCACCCCGGAACTGGTGGTACCATATGATTCAACCTTCGAGCGCTGGATTTCATCAATACTATGGGTAAGTTTATAGCTCAATGCTGTGATATTTCCTATCTTCATCTTCCCGGCATTGAAGATGCGGCTGAAATCAATGTTGAATTTATTGTCGAGGGGCGCGGTCCGTCCTGTGCTTGAAGAGATCGTGCTGAAAGAATGTGCAATATCCAGCATGCGCTGTTTACGGTAGGCATTCTCTTCAGGAGTTCCGTTGTTGTAATCCTGCAATTGCAGTACATCGTTGGTTGAGGGAACGCCGTCGGGCAGCTTACGTGTGCCGTCGTCAAACCCGAGCCAATCGGTCTTGCTGCCCTGGTATTTTTGAAACTCCCTGAAAGAGGCGCCATCACTGTAGCCAAGAGTATATCCAAAACCCAGGCTGTTTTTTTCAGGAATGTTCTTGGTCGAGATCTGTATAAACGCCCCGGCAAAATCGGCAGGAATTTCCGGTGCAGGGGTTTTATATATGACCATGTTGTTAATCATGTTGCTTGGGAGCACATCAAATGAAAATGCGCGCTGATCGGTCTCGCTGCTCGGGGTGGAGGCATTGTTGAGCCAAACCGTGTTATACCGCTCAATGAGCCCGCGCACCACAATAAATCTTCCACCCATGATGGTAACGCCGGGAAGTCTTCTGATCACCTCGGAGGCATCCTTATCCTGCGACCGTGCGATCATTTGCGACGAAACACCCACAATGATCAGGTTGCTTTGTTTGCTGGAATTGATGACCGATATTTCAGTGTCAGTTTTCTTTCTGGCGGTTACCGAAACTTCAGAAAGCAGGGTGGTGGTTTCGGTGATGCCATGGTCAAGGATCGTTACCTTGTCTTTACTGACTTTTACCCCGGCAAGGGTGTCAACTTTATAAGAGATGAACGACACTATTATAGTATAGGTGCCCGGGTTGACATTTTTGATCAGGTAATTTCCCTCAATATCTGTCGATGCGCCAATGGTGGTTCCTTTGATAAACACACTTGCGCCGACAATGCTTTCCTTTGTTTTTTTATCCGTGATCTTACCCTGGACGGAGCTCTGCCCGAATGATGTAAACGACAGTAATTCAATAAATAAGACAGATAAGAGTAGTATGTAATGCTTCATTGGAATTGTTTGCGGCAAAATTACCGCAAGGGTTCCAGCGCCATGTTAACTGAACAATAACACATTGTTAACAAATTGTAAAATTTCAACTGAAATTCCTTGGGTTGTACATATGTATCACACTGATTGTGTGAAGAAAACAGGAGAAAATGGTTGTGAGATAAAGGAATATATTTCACAGGTGAGGGCTACGCCTCATCAAATTTATACCCGACGCCTTTGATGGTTTTGATGCTGTCGATGCTCAGCTTTTCGCGGATCCTGCTGATGTGAACATCAATGGTGCGGTCACCTACAATTACATCCTCTCCCCATACATTGATGAAAATATCTTCACGGGTAACCACACAATTATTGCGGGATACGAGATATTGAAGCAGTTCAAACTCCTTCCGCGCCAGGATGATTTCGGTATCATTCCTCAGAACAACATACCGTTCTTTGTCAATTACAAAATCCTTAAAGGCAAGGATGCTTGATTTTTCAGGATCTTCTTTGTATCGTCTCAATAATGCCTGGATCCGGCTGACAAACAATTTAGGCTTTATGGGTTTGGTAATATAATCGTCAGCCCCGGCTTCAAACCCGGCAATTTGGGAATAGTCCTCTCCCCTTGCAGTCAAAAAAGCGATAAGGGTGCCTTCCAGTTCGGGAATTTTCCTGATTTCAGCGCATGCCATCATCCCGTCCATCACCGGCATCATTACATCAAGAATTATCAGTTGCGGCCGGTGTTCCCTGGCAAGTTTCAGGCCTTTCTGCCCATTTTTAGCCGTGAGTACTTTGTACCCTTCCTTGCCCAGGTTATAACTAAGGAATTCAAGAATATCGGGTTCATCATCTACTAAAAGGATCGTTATTTCGCTATTTTCCATTTTGTTGAAATCCGCCGGCAACCAGAGAAATATCATGAAACAGCCGGTGCGCAAAGGTCACACTTTCAACATATTTGTATATTAACGAATTAATAAATTATGGTTAAATAAGTGTTAACCAATTGGGATTGAATCCACCGCTCAACCCGCTACGAAACCACCCCGCTTGTTACATTTACATCGCTGCAGCATCTTCAGTGGTGGCGGATGGGTGTCTCTTCTTTCTTTTTACAACCCGTTGCCATCAGGATGGCCATGAACAGAAATAATACAATGTTTAATTTTTTCATGATGGTTTAGTTTAGCTATTGGTTAATTGAGTTTTTAGTTGTCATTTTCCTCCTGATTTTGGTACCGTCCGGAATCAGAAAGCAAAACTAGCACACCCATAACATCTGCCTGCAATATTTTCAACCAACAGCATATTTATCAATACCACCGTTGCTGGCCAACGGCACAAAGTTTTTGAAGAACCTCAAATATTCTGTATATTTGTAAAAAATTACCCTCATGAGTGCAATTGTTATTAAAACTGATAATCAGAATACTAAAATCCTCAAAGAACTGGCAAAAAAGCTTGGAGCTGATGTTTTAAGTATTAATGAAGATCAATTCGAGGATCTTGCATTGGGGATGATTATGGATAAGGTTAAGACCGGAGAAACTGTCAGTCATGATTCCATTCTGAAAAAATTAGAAAAGAAATGATTGTTGAGTTTGATAAATCGTTTGAAAAATCCCTGGATAAAATACATGATCATGCCATTTTAAGGAGACTAAAACGAATTATAGTTCAAATTGACAACTCCCCTTCTTTGTTGCTGATTCCTAATCTGATAAAACTTGTTGGATATTCATCATACTATCGTCTCAGGATCGGTGATTATCGCGTTGGAATCGAACTGATTAACAAAAATACGATAAGATTCATCATCATAGCCCATCGAAAGGATATTTACAAACTATTTCCTTAACCTTGTATTGCTTTTTTAATCTGATTCCTCCACGAAAATCATCTCTGTAGTCCTCTGTGCATTTCCTCTGTGGTCCTCTGTGAAACAAAAATAACACAGATTTAACCAGGAACTCCTTCTTTTGTATTAAATCTTCTATCACAAAACAGCAATATTCACTGTTTCAAATGAATTCATTGTTGTTACATACGTTTGAAAATGACATAATTGTTATCATGTTATTACAGGTGAACATGGACAAAAAAAGAGGGCATACGGGGAGCATTGGTTTCAAGAAGAAATTTCCATACCGGAATGACGGTAATAATGCCGTTTTTAACCGTTAACTGTTCACTGTCTTCCCTGGTAACGATCAATGCGTCTGAAAGTCCCAATTCATTCATTGCATTCTCCAATGAAAGGGTCTCTCGTTGTCGTGTAAGTGGATTGGCCAGTGTTTCGCAAACCTGTATCAGTCTGAAGTTTTGTTGCTGGTCCTGAACCAGGAAGTCAACTTCCTGATTGTTAGATGTTTTATAGTAACAGATATCTTCGTTTTTTCTACGCAACGCAATATAAACGATGTTTTCAAGCAAATGCCCGATGTTTACAAGTATTCCTGAAGTTACCGACCGGATCAGGGCATGGTCAATAGCATAGATTTTTTTAGGATTGGCATTTGATTTACCGTAAGATGCGCTGAAAAGCATGACGGCAAACAAGAAGTACGCATCTTCAAACCAGGAAAGATAATCTGCTACTGCATTTTTTGGAGCTTTGTGACCAAGTGATTTTAAATAATTTGTCAATCCGTTCAGCGTATAGAGAGAACTGACATTTTCCATCAGTCTTCTTGCCAGGTCCACCACGGCTTGTATGTCTCCCATATGAATTACCCCGGACTTTAGTCCGGAGGCCCGGCAA
>CAZVNF010000163.1:6696-8175 GCA_964628215.1 uncultured Draconibacterium sp. | reverse complement strand
CTGATACAATTAACTGTCAAAGAATTTCTTATCCGTGATTTCAAAATCATGGATGCTGTTAAAAAGAGAAAAATCGACGTAAAACGCATCCGTTTCATCGGGCCGGAGGTAACCGTGTTCCGCATGAAAATGACCGCAGAAGGCAAACAGGGAAAAGAAGGAAAACATAAAGAAAAAATGACCTCCATCCCCCTTCCCAAAGGATTAACCTCAATTCAGATCATGGAGTTTGCCATTGAAAGCGCCAAACTCGAATTTATCGATTGCAGTAAGGATTCCATTACACGGAATTCATTCCCTGTATGTGATATTTTGATTAAAAATATTTTGGTGGATTCTGCGCACACGGGAGTACGAAGGTTATTCAATGCCGACGACATCAGCATCAAACTGGGGGCCTACAGCCTGACCACGAAGAACGGCATGAACAAAGTCTCTTTCGGAGAGATTGGCCTGTCGTCGGCATCCCGTGAAGTTTACATCAAAGATTTTCACCTTGAGCCTCTTTTCAGCAAACATGACTATACCCGGAAACTGGGTTATCAGACCGATTGGATGGACATTCGCATCAACGATCTTCGCTTTCAGAGGATGGATCTCCGTAAACTGATATTTGAAGGAAAGTTGCATGCGGGTTTACTGGAAATAGACACGCTGATTCTCGACGACTACCGCGATAAACGTGTGGCGGTCAAACCGGGATTTAAACCTCCGATGCCCCAGGACGGGATCCGGAATCTGAAAACATACCTCTGCATCGATACCGTCCTGCTTAAAGGCGGCAAGGCTTCTTACGCTGAACAGGTTGGAGCTGAACCCGGGACAATTTTCTTTGATAAACTGTCTGCCTCGTTCACCGGGCTTACCAACGATTCGATATTGCTGAACGCCGGACTGGTTTCAGAATTGAACGGCACTGCCTACCTGATGGGAAAAGGAAAACTGGATGTCAATATCCGCTTTAATTTCAATGACCCTAAGAATTCATTCACCTTCTCTGCCCTCATGGGCCCGGTCGACCTGGTTGAAATCAACCCGATGCTTTCAAATCTGCTGCCTGCAAGGGTGGTGAGCGGGAATCTGCAAAAACTTGAGGTACCCCTGGTACATGCGAATAATGATGTGGCGAAGGGGAAACTGCTTTTTTATTACACCGACCTCTCAATCGATGTGCTGGATAAAAAGCAAACAACATGGACCAAAATAAAAACAGGAGTTCTCAATTTCGCCGCCAATGACCTGGTCATCAACAACAGCAATCCAACCAAGTCGGGAAAAATGAAGACAGGGGAGATTTATTTCAACAGGGATAAGGGAAAAGGAATCATCAATTTCTTCTGGAAAAGCACCTTGAGCGGGTTAAAATCGACAATGGGATTTAATTCCAAAGCACAAAAAGATATGATTAAAGAAGAAAAACAAGAGGAGAAACAAAAGAAACAAGAAGAAAAAAAGGAAAAGAAAGAGGAAAAGAAAGAG
>CAZVNF010000163.1:4553-6596 GCA_964628215.1 uncultured Draconibacterium sp. | reverse complement strand
AGGAAAAGAAAGAGGAAAAGAAAGAGAAAAAAGAAAAAAAGAAGAAATAATGAGTCAGCACGAAGAAACCTATTACCGCCGCAGGATTGCCACCTCCCAGTTTACCACTATCATCAGTATTACCCTGGTTCTTTTCCTGATGGGTCTTCTGGGACTGATTATCCTGCATGCGCGGATGCTGTCGGATTATGTGCGGGAAAACATCGGCTTTTCCATCATGATCCGTGAAGAGGTGAAGGAGGCCGGGATCCTGGAGTTGAAGAAAAACCTCGACGGTCAGTATTATGTCAAGTCAACCGAATACATCCCGCGCAACCGGGCTGCGGAAAGACTTAAAGCAGAACTCGGCGAAGATTTTGTCGGGTTCCTCGGCTACAATCCCCTGCTGCCCAGTATTGAACTGAGGATCAAAGCGCCCTATGCCAATGCAGACACACTCCGGGCCATCGAAAAAAAGCTGCTGGCAAACCCCGGGATAAAAGAGGTCTATTACCAGAAATCACTGGTGGATGCCATCAACAGCAACATTGAAAAGATCAGTTTCATCCTGCTGGGATTCAGCGGCATCCTGCTTTTCATCGCCATCGTGCTCATCAACAATACCATCAGGCTGGCAGTGTATTCACGAAGGTTTATCATTCGAAGCATGCAGCTGGTAGGGGCCACCGAAGGGTTTATCCGCAGGCCGATGCTGGTGCGCAGCATCTTCCACGGGCTCATCAGTGCCTTTATCGCCTTGCTGATGCTCATGTTGCTGACCTATTTCGCCCTCGAAGAAATTCCGGAACTGGTCGAATTGCAGAACCCGTTCATGCTCATTCTGCTGGTGGCATTCATTTTCATCCTTGGATCGCTGATCTCCTGGTTTTCAACCTGGATGGCTGTAAGAAAATATCTCCGCATGCGAACCGATTTATTATATACCTGAAATTCTGATTTTTTCTGTAATTTTGCTCTCCAATTTCATTTTAACCATGGATAAGAAACCGACCCAGACGAAAACCGCGTCTGCCGCAAAATCAACAAAAAGTGACGAACAAACGGCAAAAACGCCCAATGTAGGTGAATTCGCCTTTGGCAAAGAGAATTACCGGCTCATGCTGATCGGGCTTGCCTTTATTGTTGCCGGATTTTTATTGATGGTGGGCGGTGGATCCTCTGACCCAACCAAGTTCAACCCCGAAATTTTCAGCTTCCGGCGGATCACCCTGGCTCCCATTCTCATCCTGACCGGGTATGTGATCGAGATTTTTGCCATCATGAAAAAACCCAGGGATTAATGACCTACCTGCAGGCGATCATCATAGCTATTGTGGAAGGGATCACCGAATTTCTGCCGGTATCATCCACAGGGCATATGATCATCGCACAAAGTATGCTGGGTGTTCAAAGTACTGAATTTGTCAAAGCTTTTACGGTTAACATTCAATTCGGGGCCATCCTCTCTGTCATCGTGCTTTACTGGAAACGCTTTTTCCAGACCTGGGATTTCTATTTCAGGCTGTTCGTGGCCTGTTTGCCCCTGATAATCGCCTACCTGCTTGAAAAACAGATCGACACCATGCTCGAAAGCGTGATGATCGTAGCAATCGCATTGCTGTTAGGCGGGATACTGCTCATCTTTGTCGACCGCTGGTTTGAAAGGCCGGAAAATGAAAACACAAAATTAACGTATAAAAAAGCCCTCATCATCGGCTTTTTCCAGATCATCTCTGTCATTCCCGGTGTGAGCCGCTCTGCCGCCACCATTGTGGGCGGGATGAGCCAGAAACTGAGCAGGAAAGCTGCAGCGGAATTCTCATTTTTCCTCGCCGTACCCACCATGTTCGCTGCATCGGCCCTGAAACTGGTTGGAAATTACAAGCTGATCTCCGCCGAAAACATCAACCTGCTCCTGGTCGGGAACCTGGTTTCTTTCATCGTGGCCATCATTGCCATCAAATCCTTTATTGCGTTTCTTACACGATACGGGTTTAAATGGTTCGGTTACTACCGTATAGCTGTTGGCCTGGTCATCATCATTCTCCTGCTCGCCGGTAAAAG
>CAZVNF010000163.1:0-4453 GCA_964628215.1 uncultured Draconibacterium sp. | reverse complement strand
AAAAGGGCCTACGAATCGGCACGCAAGGATATCAATGTGGAAATCAAAGCCCGGCAGGTAACCATTTCGGCGTTTGAAATTACCCGTATCAGCCTGCCTGAGGTCGACTTCAGGGTGGTGTGCAGCAAGGGAACATACATCCGGTCGCTCGCACGCGATTTTGGCGAATTGCTTGGCTGCGGGGCACACCTTTCCGCACTCTGCCGCACCCGGATCGGATCGTTTTACCTGCGGGATGCCTTTGAACTGGATGATTTTCAAAAACTCCTCCCCGAAATGGCTGTCACAAAAGCTTGAAATTGTTTCTTAACCGCGAAGACGCAAAGACGCAAAGGCAAAAAGTGATAACTTTGTGATTCAAAAATATCACAAGTCGTAACAAACTCAGGGATTTCCTCCATGAAAAAAAATATCAGATTCTTCCTCACCGCAGTGATCATTCCCGGCCTGATCGTTTTGTTTGTGCTAAGCATGGGGTTCTTGTACATGAACCGCAATAAGCGAACTGATTCAGAGAAACGTAAAAACCACGAATTAAGGCTGAATGTGATCAATAAAAAAGCACCCCCGGCTGCTAAAAACGATCTGAAGGAAGAAAAAGCTGCCGATGAACCCGGCCTTGCTGCCTTTCATGATTTCCTGATGACCTTCGATCCCTCAACCGGCACGGTGCCCCGCGAGCGACTGGTAACCGCATTGGATGCCACCCGTGCCCTCTCCTCCCTGAAAAACGATAACAGGATTGCCTGGCAGGGTTATCCTTCCGACATGGGTGGACGCACCCGGGCCATCATGTACGATCCGAATGACCCAACCCGTAAAAAAGTCTGGGCAGGCGGAGTTACGGGTGGCTTATGGTACAACAACAATATTACCAGCGCCGTGAGTCCCTGGATTCCTGTGGGTGATTTCTGGAGTACACTGTCCATCCGCTGCCTCGCGTTTGACCCGGCTCATCCGCAAACCTTCTTCGCGGGAACCGGTGAAGTGGAAACCGCCATGCAAACCTATCGCGAAAGTTCAGGGCTGGGCTTTGGCATAGGCCGTTCCGAAGATGGCGGGCAATCGTGGTTCCATATCCCCGGAACAGAACAGTTTGCCTATGTAACCGATATTGTGGTGCGAATAGAGAATAACAACAGCGTGATCTATGCCGGCGTTGCTTCGGGATTGTACAAAGGAAGCCAGCATCTGAGCATGCCCTCCGACGGGCTGTTCCGTTCAGAAAATGGCGGAGCTACCTGGCAGCAGGTATTGCCGCTCATTCCCGGGTCAACCGTACCCTATTGTGTTTCCGATATCGCCCTGGGCGCCGACAACCGCCTGTATGCAGGTACCCGGCCAAACCTCGATGGCGAAGGGGCCGCCGTTCTTTTATATTCAGATGATGGAATTCAATGGACTGCCAATCAGCAGTATCAACAGGAAATTCTTGGCAGCGGCTCAAACAACATCCCCGGGCGGGTGGTTATAGGCACTGCAGCTTCCAACTCAAATATCGTATATGCTTTAATTGCAAGCGGCTATGTGAATCCGGCCAACGGCTTCAACTATTTCAACTGTTACCATGTACTCAGGTCGGCAGATAAAGGAGTAACCTGGGAGAAAAGAACAATCCCTTCCGACCTCACATCCGGTAATAACTTCGCTACCATTGCCTGGCATGCGCTTGATATCGCCGTTGACCCAAACAATCCTGACCGGCTTTATGTTGGCGGACTCGATCTTCATAAATCAGATGACGCCGGAGGCAGCTGGAAACGGGTGAGCGACTGGTCCCTGATGTACAGCGGCGGAGGACCTCAATATGTACATGCCGACCAGCATGCCATTGTGTATAAACCCGGTTCATCATCGGAGGTATTGTTTGGAACCGATGGCGGTATTTTTTACACCGCCGACGGAACGAGCACTTTCCCCACATTTGAAGAACACAACAAGGAATACTCCACACTGCAGTTTTACACCTGTGCCATTCATCCGCAGGCAGGAATTGAAAGGTATTACGGGGGGTTGCAGGACAACGGAACTCTTTTGTACAGCGGAACCCCTCTTACCATCTTTGATATGGTAACCGGTGGCGATGGCGCCTATTGCTTTTTTGACGAACTCGATCCAACCATCTCCATCACATCGTATTACTATAACAACTACACGGTGTTTATCGATGGCAACTTTCAGAATTCTATCGGAAACTGGCAAAGCGGAACTTTTGTGAGTCCCGCCGACCTCGACTACAAATTGAAACTCCTCTATTGCAATGCCGTTGATTATGCAGGAAACTACCAGGACCGGATTCTCCGGCTCGATCATCTCGAAAACAATACTTCCGGAACATTTCTCAGCCTGAATACCGGTTCCACTGTATTCTTCACCGCGTTAAAATACTCTCCCTATTCCCCTTCCGGAAAATCAACTTTGTTTGTCGGCTCTGAATCCGGACGATTATTCAAGGTTCAGGAAGCCCAGTCGAATGCCCCCCTGGTGACTGAGATCGGGAGTACATCCTTTCCTCCTGCAAGCATCTCGTCCATTGCCATCGGAGAATCGGAGAACACTCTCATGGTCACCTTTTCCAATTATGGCGTTGCTTCTGTATGGCTTACTTACAATGGAGGGCAATCCTGGCAGAACATTGAAGGCAACCTGCCCGACATGCCGGTGCGCTGGGCAATATTGCACCCCCAAAACAACCGCCAGGCGCTGATTGCCACTGAAACAGGCGTGTGGGAATGCATCAACCCTTCCGTGGCCCCAGTTACCTGGACCCCGGTCAATTTCGGGATGGCCAACGTTCGTGTCGACATGCTGCAGGTGCGTAAATCTGATAACCTGGTTCTGGCCGCCAGTCACGGAAGGGGAATCTTTACCATGACCTGGGATATCACCACGGGCCAGCCGGAACAAAAGGAGGAAACCTCTTTTGTATTTCCAAATCCTTCAACCGGGCAGATCCGGGTTGCCGCATCCTTATCCCAGCCGGGCATTGTGACTATCTCTGTTGCCGACATGCACGGAAAACAGGTGTATCAGGAAACACATGCCGCTCCTGCCGGCAGGTACAACAAACAGATCAATCTTGAAACCCTGCCAAAAGGAACCTATATGGTCACACTGAAAAACAAGAACAAAACACTTTTTACCCGAAAAACTGTCATACTTTAACTGTAACACCTGATCCGTCATTCCACATGTCCGCTAAATCGTATCCGATCTTCTCCCCCGAATATTATATGAACGAAGCCCTGAAAGAGGCTCAGAAAGCCTTCGACCGGGACGAGGTACCTGTGGGGGCCGTTGTTGTATGCAACCGCACAATCATTGCCCGTGCGCACAACCTCACCGAAACACTCAACGATGCAACCGCCCATGCCGAGATGCAGGCATTCACTGCCGCTGCAGGATATCTTGGCGGAAAATATCTTGACGAATGCACCTTGTTTGTAACCCTTGAACCCTGTGTGATGTGCGCCGGCGCCGCCTTCTGGACCCATCTGGGGGGCATCATTTATGGAACCTCCGATGAAAAAAGGGGGTACCTGCTGGCCCGTCATCCGCTGCTGCACCCTAAAACACAGGTTGCGTCAGGGGTGCTGGCAGAAGAATGCAGCCAGATTCTGAAACAATTTTTCAAAAATAAAAGGTAATTACAGGAAATTCTACCACCCGATGAGCCACGCCAACGATATTTTTCAAAAGAAAGAACTCAAACCGGTATTCATGCAGATTGCCGCCGTCGCCCGGATTCTTTGGGAACGTGGATGGGCTGAACGCAATGCCGGGAATTTCTCTATCAATGTCACCGGGTTGTTTTCTGCCAAAGAACTTGATTGCCTCTCCTTCTATCCGTTTTTCCCTTTGGCAAAACGATATCCGGACCTTGACCGTTCCCTGTTTCTGATAAGCGGAACAGGAACGCGGATGCGCGACATGGCCAACAGCCCCGTTGAAAATGTTTGTTTTGTTTATGTAAGTGATTCCGGTACAACCTACCGCATCATCGACGAGAATCCGGAAGGAACCTCGGCAAAACCCACATCCGAATTGCCTACCCATCTTGCCATCCAGCAACAATTGCTGCAGAAAAAAACCATGGAGACGGTTGTATTGCATGCCCATGTCACAGAATTGATCGCACTGACCCAACTCACCCCCTTCACATCTGAAACAGCGATAAATTCTTTGCTGTGGGGCATGCACCCCGAAACCATCCTCTTCCTGCCCGATGGAGTCGGCTTTATCCCTTATACCATTCCCGGCACTGAAAATATTGCGGTGGCTACGCTGAAGGGATTTGAAAAACACAAGGTGGTTCTTTGGGAAAAACATGGCTGCATGACGGTAGCCAAAAGTTTGTCAGAAGCATTCGACAACCTGGATATTCTGGCTAAATCAGCAAAGATCTATTTCCTGTGTAAATCATCCGGACAGGAACCTGAAGGACTGAACAATA